>NC_007503.1:697500-1046250 GCF_000012865.1 Carboxydothermus hydrogenoformans Z-2901
ATACTTTATAAATATCTGAAAATTGGCATAGATTTTGCAATTATACTAAGTTGCTAACACAACCACAAAAATTTAGGAGAGGAGGAATGAGAGTCTCGGGAGAAACTCCTCAAATTAGTAATAATTTTTTTAAAAAATCTTTTTTTTAAAAAAATCTTGAACTTAACTTTATGGTCAATTATAGTTAGAGTAGAAAGTATTTTATTTTACAAGGAGGGTTTTTATGGCCGGCTATTGCGGGAAAGTATTGAGGGTTAACCTCTCCACCGGTGAAATTAAAAAGGAACCGCTGGATTTGGAGGTGGCCAAGAAGTTTTTAGGCGGTCGGGGTTTGGGAAGTTATATTTTATCCAAAGAAATCGACCCTGCTGTGGATCCGCTATCTCCGGAAAACAAAATTATTTTTGCTACCGGTCCATTGACCGGATCATCGGCGCCGACCTCCGGACGCTACATGGTGGTAACTAAATCTCCGCTTACCGGTACTATTGCCAGTTCCAACTCCGGAGGCTTTTGGGGGGCTGAATTAAAATTTGCCGGCTATGATTTAATCATTGTAGAAGGAAAAGCGGCAAAACCAAGCTACATATATATTAATGATGACACCGTTGAAATCCGGGATGCGCAGAATTACTGGGGGAAATTAGTATCTGAAACCACCGAGCTTTTACAAAAAGAAGTGGGAGATCCCAAAGCCCGGGTCTTGACCATTGGTCCTGCCGGGGAAAGGCTTTCGCCCATAGCTGCCGTTATGAACGAAAAATACCGGGCTGCAGGTCGTTCCGGTGTAGGAGCGGTAATGGGCAGCAAAAACTTAAAAGCAATTGTGGTAAGAGGGTCCGGAAAAATTGAACCGGCGGAGCCGGAAAAAACCAAGGAGCTCTTATCCAGACTTTTAAAGAAAATTCGAGAAGATGGGGTTACCGGTCAGGGCTTGCCCAATTATGGTACCGCGGTTCTGGTAAATATTATCAATGAAAACGGTATTTTACCCACTAACAACTTCCAAAAATCTTACTTCCCAACTGCCGATGCTATTTCCGGGGAAACTTTATCCGAAAAATATTTAGTGAAAAAAGACCCCTGCTACCGTTGTCCGATTGCGTGCGGTCGTTACTGCAAAGTTGATGATGAAGAAGGCGGCGGGCCGGAGTACGAAACTATCTGGGCCTTTGGTGCCGATTGCGGCGTTGACGATTTAGCTGCCATAATTAAAGCCAATAACCTGTGCAACGAATACGGCTTAGATACGATTTCCGCAGGAGCAACCATTGCCTGCGCTATGGAGCTTTACGAAAAAGGCCACATTAAGAAAGAAGAATTAGACGGTCCGGAGTTAAAGTTTGGTTCTGCCGAAGCTGTCATTGAATGGACCAGGAAGATGGGGGCGGGCGAAGGTTTTGGAGCCAAACTGGCCCTTGGGTCGTATCGGTTAGCCGAATCTTACGGTGTTCCGGAACTTTCGATGTCGGTGAAGAAACAGGAATTACCGGCTTATGACCCCCGTGGTGTTCAGGGCCATGGTCTGCAGTATGCTACTTCCAACCGGGGAGGCTGTCACGTCCGGGGTTACCTGATTTCTCCGGAAATTCTCGGCTCTCCGGAAAAAATTGACCGCTTTGCTTTAGAAGGAAAAGCCAACTGGGCCAAGCTCTTCCAGGACTTAACGGCGGTCATTGACTCCCTTGGTCTTTGCCTCTTCACCTCCTTTGCCTTAAATGCCGATGACTACCGGGAACTCTTTAACTATATCGTTGGGGAAAATTACACTACGGAAGATATTTTAACTGCCGGCGAACGAATCTGGAATTTAGAGCGGGTCTTTAACTTAAAAGCGGGAATCGATGCTAAAGAGGATACCTTACCCAAGCGGCTTTTAGAAGAACCTGTACCCGATGGACCGTCCAAAGGACATAAACACCGCCTGGCAGAACTTTTACCGGAGTATTACAAGGTACGGGGTTGGGACGAAAAAGGGGTACCAACCGCCGAAAAGTTGCAAGCTTTAGGTTTATAAACAACTAAAAGCAGGGACTTCCCAAACGGAGTCCCTGCTTTCTTAATAAAGGAGAGAACAAAAAAATATGATTTTACAATTTAAGGACTACCAGATAGTTCTCGAACCCCAGCCGGATATCCAGGAAATATATCTTGAATTATCAGGTTTGTGTAATTTAAACTGCCGCCACTGCTATCGCAATAGCTGGAGTTACAAAGGTGGACTGATGGAAAGGAAAACCTGGGAGAAAGTTTTGGAAGATGCAAAAGCTTTACCTTTACTTTCGCGGATTGTTTTAGGGGGTATTGGCGAACCGCTACTTCATCCGGAAATTAAGGAAATAATTACTAATATAAAAGCAATGGGGCTTAAAGTAAGTATTACTACGAACGGCTTTCTTCTTACTGAAGCTATGGCCCGTGATTTTGTGAATTTAGGGGTTGACGAAATCATTGTTTCCATTGATGGGTTTTTGCCGGAAACTTTTGCGGAAAACCGGGGGGCAGATATAGGTAACTTATGGAGTAATTTAAAGCAACTTAATTTAATAAAGCAGCAAAATAAAAGCAGCCAGCCGGAAATATTAGCGGAGATGGTGGTAAATAAGAGAAACTCCCAGGAGATTTTTAAACTTATTCCCAGGCTTTTAGAGTATAATATTAAAGTTTTGTATGTTAGCCAGCTTATGCCGGTAGTAAAAGAAAAAATAGAAGACATTTTTTACCAGAAGTATCCCGATGAGAAGCTTTTAGAGTGGCGAACATTGGTAGCCCGGGCTTCCATGTATTCCGGGGTAAAAGTCCTCTTACCGGAGATGGGGCTTAATACCCACCGTTCCTGCCGGTTTGTGGAAGGAAAAAAAGTAGTGGTGCGGTTTGACGGTGAAGTATCTCCTTGCTACCGGTTTTTACACGATTCCCGGGAATACGTTTTTGGACGGGAAAAGGAAATTCGGGCAGTAAGTTTTGGGAATGTTAATAAAGAGAGCCTGGCGGAGATCTGGACGAAAGAGGCTTTTGTTAAATTTCGTTTTTTGGAACATATGAACCACTACCCTTCCTGTCCTGATTGCGAATGGGTTGACGGCTGTGATATGGTCTGGAATATTGAAGAAGACTGCTGGGGTAATAAACCGTCCTGTGCCGATTGCCTTTGGGCCAGGGGATTAATTTTTTGCCCGTAAAGAGGAGGTGAAGCGAATGAAAATTGAGATCCGGCTTTTTGCAACTTTCCGGGAAGGACGCTTTAAAAAAGAAGTTTGGGACCTTCCCGAAGGAACAAAAGTAATCGATGTTTTAAACCGTTTAGGGATTAAACCGGAAGAAATAGCCATCCTTTTAGTTAATGGTTTGGATGCCGAGCCTGACCGCGTATTAAAAGACGGTGACTATATTTCCCTGTTCCCACCGGTGGGAGGTGGTTAAGTGTTAAGTAAAGGAGAAAAAAATCTCCTGGGTAATATTTTTCGCCGGGAAGGTATTAAGGAATTATCCCTGGAAACAACCGAGAGAATTTCCCGGGAAACCGGTATTGCTCTACGCGCTATTGAATATTTTGCCCTCGAAAACGGGGTTGTGCCCCGGAAGTATGCCCGTAATATCGGAAGTTTTACTTTAGCTGGGCAGAAAAAACTTTTAGCTTCCAAAGTAATGGTTGTGGGCTTGGGCGGACTTGGTGGCTATGTTTTGGAAGAACTGTGTCGAGCAGGCGTGGGAGAAATAGTGGGGGTTGATGGCGATGCCTTTGAGGAATCCAATTTAAACCGCCAGCTTTTGGCTACAGAAAAAAATCTTGGGCAGAAAAAAGCCAATAAAGCCAGAAAAAGGGCGGCGGAGATCAATCAAACGGTGGTGGTAAGCGGTTTTGTAACCAAGGTCGAAAATCTTCCGGAAACTGCCTGGCAGGGAGTAGAGCTTGTCTTTGATTGTTTAGATAATATAGAAAGTCGTTTTTACCTCGAAGAAAAAACAAATAACCTTGGACTGCCCCTGGTGCACGGAGCAATAGGAGGCTGGTACGGCCAGGTCGGGATTGTTTGGCCCGGAAGTAACCTTTTAACCAAGATTTACCGGGAACGGAAAAAAGGTATAGAACAAACCCTGGGGAACCCTCCTTTTACTCCGGCGGTGGCGGCAAGTTTAATGGTAGCTTTGGGGATTAATTTGCTTCTGGGAACGTTGGAAAAAGAAAGCGTATTTTACTTTTTTGATTTAAAAAATATGGAGTTTGAGAAAATAAGCTTTTAAAATTGTATTACCAATCACAAAGACTGCTTAATTTACCTTTTTCTTTTTTTCCTGAAAAACCAGTGTGTAAACAAATGTTTACAGATTGACAAGTTGATTTAAGCAGGAGATGCAAGGCGTTTCAATGATTTTTGCTGGTTTTTATAATTGGGAGTGTCTAAAAAATAGACACTCCTTTTTTGTTGTCTGAAATTGTTGATATTTGTCGGATTTAAGCGATTTGTGATTATAATAATTTATTATACTGTCTAAAAAATAGACAATATTGTAAAAAAATATTATAATATTCTATAATATTTACACTGGCAAGAATTTTGCAAAAAATAGTTCAGAGCAATTATGCCCATTATAAAGGAGGGAATTGGACTTGGCCATTACCCGAAGAGAATTCTTAAAACTATCAGCTTTATCCACTGCTATATTAATGACTGCCGAGCTTGGCTTAGATAATAGTAAAGCTTATGCGCAGGCCCAAAAGTACCGGATCAAAACTGCCAAAAAAACTCCAACCTTGTGTCCTTTTTGCAGTGCCGGCTGCGGTATGCTTGCCTATACCGATACCAAAACGGGAGAATTACTTTATGTGGTCGGGGATCCGGACCATCCGGTAAACCGCGGCGGTGCGTGCAGTAAAGGAGCTTCAATATACCAGATTAGGAACATTGCGCCCGGTAAACCCAATCCCAAAAGACTTACCAAGCCTCTTTATCGGGCTCCGGGGAGCAAAGAGTTTAAAGAGGTTACCTGGGAATGGGCAATTTCGGAAATTGCCAAACGAATTAAAGATACGAGGGATCGGACTTTTATAAAAGAGGAAGACGGAATAACCGTCATGCGTACCGACCATATTGCTTGTTTGGGCGGTGCAGCTCTGGATAACGAAGAAACCTATCTTTTACAGAAATTGATGCGCGGACTTGGGGTAGTATATATTGAACATCAGGCCCGGCTCTGACACAGTTCTACGGTTGCCGGTCTGGCACCAACCTTTGGTCGTGGAGCTATGACCAATCACTGGATAGATTTAAAAAATACCGACTGTGCCTTAATTATTGGCGCTAACCCCTTTGAAAACCACCCGGTTTCAGCCAAGTGGTTAATGGAAGCAAAATTAAAACGGGGAGCTAAAATCATAAGTGTTGACCCCAGATTTACCAGAACTTCTTCGAAGGCAGATATTTATGCTCCTTTGCGAGCGGGGACCGACATTGCCTTTATTGGCGGCATGATTAACTATATCTTAGAAAATGAGCTGTACGACCACGATTATGTCGCAAATTATACCAACGCTTCGTTTATAGTTCACGATGACTATAAATTTACCGATGGCTTATTTAGCGGGTACGACCCCAGGGAGCGTAAGTATGATTTTTCCACCTGGGAGTATAAGAAAAATGAAAAGGGGGAAATTGAAAAAGACCCTACCTTAAAACATCCGCGGACGGTATTTCAACTTTTAAAGCAACATTTTTCCCGCTACACTATCGACAAAGTATGCGAAATTACCGGGACACCCAGAGAAATTTACCTTGAAGTCATCAAAACCTTTGCCGAAACTTCCCAGAAGGGTAAGTCCGGTACGATTATGTATGCTATGGGAGGAACTCAGCACAGTTGCGGTTCCCAAATAGTTAGAAGCTATGCCATCTTACAGCTTTTATTGGGCAACGTGGGTGTTCCCGGAGGCGGAGTAAATGCTCTTAGAGGGGAATCTAACGTTCAAGGTTCTACTGACTTTGGCTTATTAAGTAATAATATTACAGGTTATATTAATAGTCCTATTGCTCAGCCAGAACATAAGGACTTAAAAGCTTACTTGGAGAGTGAAACTCCGAAAACCGGCTTTTGGAGCAATAAGCCGAAATTTTTTATAAGCTATTTAAAAGCAATGTATTATGATAAAGCTACCAAAGAAAACGAATTTGGTTATCAGTGGTTCCCCAAAAGACATCCGAAGAAAAACTACACTTATATCGGCTTATTTGAAAACCTGGCTAAAGGCGAAATAGAGGGTATGTTACTTTTTGGTCAAAACCCCATTGTGGGCGGGCCGAACTCCAACCGGGAAAGGGAAGCTTTAAAAAATCTTAAATGGATGGTAGCGGTAGACCTTTTTATGACGGAAACAATGCGGTTCTGGACAAAGGAAGCGGGAAGTAACCCTGAGGAAGTCCAAACCGAAGTTTTTGTTTTGCCGGCTGCTGCGTCCTTTGAAAAGCAGGGCAGCATCACTTCTTCCGGCCGGTGGATTCAGTGGCGCTGGAAAGCGGTCGAACCGCTTGGGGAGTCAAAGGCTGACCTTGATATTATTCACATGCTCGCTTTGGAATTAAAGAAACTTTATGCCAGTAGTCAAAGACCGGAAGATGAGCCTATTAAAAATCTTTACTGGAATTACGGTAACACTAACGAATGTGATATCGACCGTGTAGCCCGGGAGATTAATGGCATAGATCTTACCACCGGAAAACAGGTGGAAAACTTTTTAAAGCTTGCTGATGACGGCAGTACCCTTTGCGGAAACTGGATCTTCTCGGGCTTTTATCCAGAAGCCGGAAACCTGGCCCAAAGAAGGGAGTTGGAGGATCCCAGCGGCCTTGGCCTTTACCCCAATTGGACCTATGCCTGGCCGTTAAACCGGAGAATACTCTACAACCGGGCTTCGGCGGACCCATCGGGCAAGCCGTGGCATCCGGATAAGGCGGTTATCTGGTGGGATGAAAGCCAGAAAAAGTGGGTTGGTTATGATGTTCCCGATTTTAAAGCAACAATAGGTCCCGATGATCCGGCTTTTGTCAATCCCTTTATTATGCAAACCGATGGCAAAGGCTGGTTATTCGTCCCTCAGGGCAAATTAAAAGACGGACCGTTCCCGGAACACTACGAACCCTGGGAAAGCCCGGTGCAAAACTTGCTTTCCTCGGTCCAAAACAACCCGGTAATTAAAATTTGGCGGCCGGAAGAACAAAGTGATGCTCAAAATTATCCCTATATAGCCACAACCTACAGGGTATCCGAACACTGGCAGGCAGGGGCGATGACCAGGAACCTGCCCTGGCAGGCAGAATTAGTTCCGGAAATGTTTGTGGAAATTGGGGAAGAACTGGCCCGGGAACTGGGGGTAAAATCCGGGGACGAAGTAATCGTTGAAAATAAACGGGGCTCTATCAAGGTAAAAGCTTATGTTACCAAACGGATGAAACCGTTAATGGTAAATGGCATAAAGCGGCATCAGGTAGGTTTGCCCTGGCACTTTGGTTTTGAAGGTTTAGTTACCGGAGAAATTGCCAATAAACTTACTCCTTATCTGGGGGATGCCAATACCATGATTCCCGAATACAAGGGGTTCCTGGTCAACGTAAGGAGGGCTAAATAATGAACGGCATGTTTATTGATACATCCCTTTGTGTTGGCTGCCGGGGCTGCATGACTGCCTGCAAAAGCTGGAACGAATTACCCGGAGAAAAAACGACTTTTACCGGAAGTTTACAGAGTATGCCCGATACTACCCCTAAAACTTATACATTGATTAAATTTTATGAACGTGAAGAAAACGGGCGGATTCGTTTTGACTTTTTTAAACAGCAGTGTTTTCACTGCGGTGATGCGGCTTGTGAAAAAGCTTGTCCGGAAGATGCAATCTATCATACCAAAGAAGGGGCGGTAGTGCGGGATTACGACCGGTGTATAGGCTGTGATTACTGCCAGAGGGCGTGCCCCTTTAATATCCCGCGGATTGACACTCAAAACAAGAAAATGCATAAATGCACCTTGTGTTTTGACCGGTTAGAAAACGGAGAAATTCCGGCTTGTGCCCTGACTTGTTCTCCGGGAGCTATTAAATACGGCAACCGGGATGAGCTGTGGGAGGCAGCCCAAAAGCGGCTGGCGGAGGTTAAAAAAGAGTATCCCAAGGCTAATCTTTATCCTTCCGATAAAAATGCTTTGGGAGGAACCGGGGTATTTTATCTTTTAATTAACGAGCCGGAGTTCTACGGTCTTCCGGCCGAGGCAAAATTAAAAACTACCTTTTCCCTCTGGCATGACGTGGTGAGACCTTTAGGGAAAATTGTGCCAGGGATAGCGCTTGGGGCTACTGTTATAGCGGCGGTAGCTAATTCGGTAAAAAAACAACGGGAGGAGGGACACGGTGAGTAATAAAGTTTTCCGGTTTAATAAAACAATGCGTTTTTTTCACTGGTCGTATATTACCTTTTATTTTCTTTTAGCTATTACCGGAGCTTTTTTATACTTTGATTTTCTTGATTGGTTAAGACCCCTTTTTGGCGGAGCTCAGGGGGCCAGAATTGTTCACCGGGTAGCAGCGGTGGGGCTGATCCTTTCGCCGATTATTTCTTTCCTTTTAAATCCCAAAGAAATTTGGGAAACTTTAAAATACGCCTACTCCTGGAAAGCATCGGATCTAAAGTTTTTTGGCGAGTTTATCAAAGAGTTCTTTGGGGGTCATGCCCATTATGAACCCCAGGGTAAATACAATC
Organism: Carboxydothermus hydrogenoformans Z-2901; assembly: GCF_000012865.1. Taxonomy (GTDB): domain Bacteria; phylum Bacillota; class Z-2901; order Carboxydothermales; family Carboxydothermaceae; genus Carboxydothermus; species Carboxydothermus hydrogenoformans. The sequence goes on from NC_007503.1 coordinate 706,245, forward strand.
AGGGAGAAAAATTAAACATTGTTTTACAAAGTTTGGGATGGCTTTTATTTATCGTCAGTGGTATAGTACTATGGCGTTTTGAAAGCTTTTCACCCGAAGTGGGTATGATCGCCTTAATCGGCCATGATATAGCGTTTATCTTTACCCTGGCTTATGTTATTGGCCATGTCTACCTGTCCCTCTTCCATCCGGTTACCAGACCGGCTCTTAAAGGGATGCTTACTGGTTACGTGGATGAAGAATATGCTAAAAATCACCATCCTTTGTGGTATAATGAGGTAAAACAGGAAAAACAGGTTAGGGGAAAAGAAAAAACTAAAACCAAAGCGCTTTCTCTTGAAAAATGATAAGCGGGGGCATTTACTGCCCCCGGTTTTATCTTTTTAGAAAATGGGGGAGAAAATATGGATGCTAAAAAACTTGTAAGCACTATGGAAAAGTTAATTGCCGGGTTTGATGAAAAACTCTTATTAAATATTTCGTGGAATGGAAAGTTGCCAGTAACGGATAATGTAGAAGTGGAGTTTAATGAAGAAAAGATAATGGAATTTTTAAAGAGGGTAAACTTAGAATTAATTTCTTTGGAGCTTATTAACCGGAAAATTAATTTTCCAGGCTTAATTACGAATTTTAAAGATAAAGGAAGTTTTCTAAAGCTTTTAAAGGATAATTTGGAGGAAGGGTTTTGGGAGCAATTTGCCTTAAAGCAAAAGGTAAAAAAAGAAATTCTGGCCTTACATTTTTTGATTTTAAGAAGAAAAATGTTAAGGGAGTTAAGTAACGCAATACAAAATAACCAATCAAATCACCAAACCTGTCCTACCTGTGGTACTTTACCGGGTTTTGCTGCGATTACACCTACCGGAGAAAGAATTCTTTTTTGTTTAGAGTGTCAGACTCAGTGGCGTTATTATCGCTTAGGCTGCCCAAAATGTGGCAATAAGTTCCATGAGGATTTCATCGAAATTCATCCCGAAGGCAAAGAAGAAACCCCTTACTTTGGTGAAGTTTGCAAAAAATGCGGAAGCTATTTAAAAACCAAAAAACTAAAAAGTAATGAAGAAAAAATTAATCCCAATCTTGAGGATGTGGAAAGCCTTTTTCTCGATTATCTTATCCCAAAGAAAATAAATTATTAAAAAAATTTAGGAAGTTTGTTAAAATAAAAGAGTAAAGGGGGTTTTGGTATGGAAGAAGAAATCAAAAATGAAGTAATCAGGGCGGCTAAAGACGGAAAGCTTCCCTGCAAAGTAGCTTTGGAGTTAGCCAACCGCTTAAATGTTCCGCCCAAAAAAATTGGTGATGCTGCTAATGAACTAAAAATAAAAATTTCAGCCTGTCAGTTAGGCTGTTTTAAATAAACGGTGACATCTTATGAAAGAACTTTTAAATTTAATTACTCCAGAAGAAGCATTAAAGCTCTTAAAAAGTAATTTTAAAGTGTCGTTAAAAGCTACTGAAATAGAACTTTCCCAGGCTTTTGGCAAAATTTTAGCAGAGCCGGTAAAAGCCCTGGAAAATATACCTCCATTTTCTCGCTCTACGGTTGATGGTTATGCGGTTTTTGCGGAAGACACTTTTGGCGCAACGGAAACTTTTCCTGTACTATTAAAGCTAAAAGGCGAAATAGGAATGGGGGAGGTTCCGGAATTTGCTCTGGGACCCGGGGAAGCGGTGCGAATTTTTACCGGTGGGGCCCTGCCGGAAGGTGCCGATAGTGTAGTGATGGTCGAGCATACCGAACTGTTTGACTCCGAAACTGTTTCGGTTTTAAAACCGGTGGCACCGGGAGAAAATGTTATTGCCGCGGGAGAGGATTTTAAAGAAGGGGAAGTGGTTTTGGAAAAGGGGACGAGAATTCGTCCTCAGGAACTTGGGGTTTTGGCTGCGCTGGGTTACAGCAAGGTTACCGTTTATAATTCTTTAAAAGTAGGAATTATTTCTACCGGTGATGAACTGGTTCCGGTGGAAACCAAGTTAAAACCGGGACAAATTCGGGATACCAATGCCTATCTTTTGGTGGGACGAATTCTTGATTTAGGGATGCAACCGGTGTATTTTGGCATAGTTCCCGATAGATTTGAAGAGCTAATTAAAGCAATTAAGAAAGCCCTCCTGGAAACCGATATCGTTCTTTTATCCGGCGGCACTTCCATGGGGGTAAAGGATATGGTAGTGGATGCTATAAATAGCCTGGGGACTCCCGGGGTTTTATTCCATGGTCTTGCCATAAAGCCCGGAAAACCCACCATAGGCGGAGGTATCAACGGCAAACCTATTCTCGGTCTTCCCGGCCATCCCGCTTCTGCTTTAATGGTTTTTGAGCGAATTGGTGTACCCTTTTTGCGCTATCTTTCCGGGTTAAAAAGTAGCTATCAGCCCCGGGTAAAAGCCACCTTAACTTTAAATCTTCCTTCCAAAACCGGTCAGGAAGATTTATACCGGGTAATGTTAACCCAGAAAGAACAGGGCTATTTAGCCACTCCAATTTTAGGCAAGTCGGGATTAATAAATACCTTAACCCGGGCTGATGGTTATGTAATGGTGCCGTTAGATATTGAAGGGCTGCATGCCGGGGAAGAAGTGGAAGTTATTTTGTTTTAGGGGGTTTAGAGAAATTGGCCTTTTATTTAAACCAGGTACCTTTTGAAGAGGCATGGGAAAATTTCGAAAGCGAACTTTTAAATGTTAATTTTTTTCATCCCCGGGAAGAAGAAATTGAAACCGTTTTGGCGGTGGGACGGATAACTTGTGAGCCGGTTCTGGCCAAGCGTTCCAATCCTCATTTCAATGCCTCGGCGGTGGATGGTTTTGCCGTCAAGGCTAAAGACACCTTTTATGCCCGGGAGACAAGTCCAATTTTATTAAAAATCGGTGAGTCATGTATAAGGGTTGATACCGGAGACCTTATCCCCGAAGGATTTGATGCGGTAATTATGGTGGAAGATGTCCTTTATCCAGAACCTGGAGTGATTTCGGTAATTAAACCGGTAACTCCCGGAACAAATATCCGTTTTCTTGGGGAAGACTTTAATGAGGAGGAAGTTTTGCTACCGGCTTTTGCCAAGGTGAAGCCTGCTGACATTGGGGCCCTTCTGGCGGGCGGAGTAAAGACGCTTAAAGTGTTAAAAAAATTAAAAGCTCTTTTTATTCCTACCGGCGATGAAATAATCCCGTTTACAGAAACGCCAGAGCCCGGGCAAATTCCCGATACCAACTCTTCCTTTATTAAAGCTGTTCTTGCCGAATACGGGTACGAAACTTCCATTCATCCTATTGTCAAAGATGATCCGGAGCTTTTGTATAAGACGGTAAAGGATAATTTAGAGAAATACGACGTAATAATTATTAATGCCGGCTCTTCGGCCGGACGGGACGATTATGCTGCTAAAGTGATTGAACGTTTGGGGCGGGTTTTAGTCCATGGCCTTGCTACCAAACCCGGTAAGCCAACCGTTTTAGGAATTGCCGGAAATAAACCGGTAATCGGACTTCCTGGTTTTCCCTTATCGGCTTATTTGGTCTGTGAAATAATCTTAAAACCTCTGGCGGAAAAGTATTACAAAAATAAGTTTCACGACTATGGCAAAATTAAAGCAACCTTAACTAAAACTTTGATATCTACCACCGGAGTAGATGATTTTGTCTGGGGAAAAGTGAGCCGGGTAGCCGGCAGGTATTGTTTTACACCCTTATCGCGCGGAGCCAGTGTCAGCTCCACTCTTTTAAAAGCCAATGCTTTACTCAGGATTCCTCGCTTTTCCGAAGGGTATAAAGAGGGAATGGAAATCGAAGTAACCCTTAAAGAACCACCGGCGGAAGTGGACCAATACCTGACCGTTACCGGAAGTCATGATCTTTTACTGGACCTTATAGATTCTTTCTTACGGGAAAAATACGGAATTAAACTTAGTTCTTCACATGTTGGAAGCTTAAACGGTATTGTGGCAATTGAAAAAAATTACGCTAAGCTTGCCGGAGTGCATTTATTAGATCCGGCAACGGGGGATTATAATCAAAGTTATGTGGAAAAAAGGCTAAAAGGTTATGTTCTTATAAATTTAAGTTTGCGGGAACAGGGTTTAATCGTTGCCCGGGGAAACCCCAGGAAAATTTCCGGTCTTGCCGATTTAGTAAAACCCGGGGTTACCTTTGTCAACCGGCAAAAAGGCTCCGGAACCCGGGTGTTTTTGGATTACCTGTTAAATAAAGAAAACATCAACCCCCGTCAGATTTCCGGATATGACCGGGAAGAATACACCCATCTGGCGGTAGCGGCGAAAGTAAAAAATGGTCTTGCCGATTGCGGGATGGGAATTTTTGCTGCTGCTAAAATCTTTGACCTGGATTTTATTCCGTTAGGAGAAGAACGGTATGACCTTTTGCTGCGGGAAGATACTTTGGAAGATCCGCAGGTTAAGAAATTGTTAGAGGTAATAACCAGTGAAGAATTTAAAAAAGAAGTAGAAAGAATAGGCGGATATAAAACTACGTTAACAGGACAAATTGTGGGGAAAGGATAGGATTATGGAGATAGTAAATAAAAGAAACATTATTCGTTATTTTGACGGACGCCTGGAAGAAAAAGAAGATTTACTGGTGGATGAAGCGCCTCTTACCATTTATTTTAACGGGGAAGAACTGGTAACCCTGCTCTGTACCCCGGAATACCAGGATGAATTGGCCGTAGGTTTTTTAGCGGCGGAAGGATTAATCAATCGCCGGGAAAACTTGGAGAAAATTACCGTTGACCGGGAGCAGGGGCTGGTGTACGTGGAGTATAAGGGAAATGCCCGGCGGGGGGAACTATTTTTAAAACGGTACATTACTACCGGTTGCGGTAAGGGAACTACTTTTTACAATGCTTTGGACCCGGTGTCTTTAAAACCGTACCGGGGAAACGTGCGGGTTTCTGCAGAAAGACTTTTTGCTTTAATGAAAGAAATGCAGCGCCGTTCCGAACTGTACCTTACTACCGGTGGGGTGCACAGTGCGGCGTTGTGCGATGCTGAAAAAATTTTATTGTTCCGGGAAGATGTAGGTCGCCACAATGCTGCCGATAAAATTATGGGATATGCCTTTTTAAACGGCATTAATTTAGAAGATAAAATCTTTCTTACCTCCGGCCGCATTTCTTCGGAGATAATTTTAAAAGTTGCCAAAATGGGCATCGGGATGATTGTTTCCCGCTCGGCCCCAACGGAACTGGCTCTTAAGCATGCCGAAGAATTAAATTTAACCGTGGTGGGTTTTGTCCGGGCGGGCCGCTTAAATATTTATACCGGCAGGGAAAGAATTTTATTATAAAAAGAGGAAATTTGGGGTCTTTGGTCGAATTATTATTACAAAAAAATAAGCTGCTCCGAGTATTTTCACCTAAAGCTTTAGGCCATGGTGAAAATACCAAAGGGTACTACCGGGAAACCGGGGTGCCTCCCGTTTTGGAAAGGAGTTATCAAAGCGCCTTTTTAAAACGGGGCGCTTTTAATTTTAGGAGGCTAAAGAAATGCTTGATTCTTTTAACCGGGAAATAAACTATTTGCGGATTTCGGTTACCGACAAATGTAACCTTAACTGTTTTTACTGTAAACCCGGAAATTTTCAAGAATTTTCGCCGGGAGATATTTTAACCTTTGAGGAAATTTTAGAAGTAGTCCGGGCCTTTTTACCCTTGGGTTTAAAAAAAGTACGGATTACCGGCGGCGAGCCATTGGTTAGAAAAAATCTTTTATATTTAATTGAAAATATTGCAGCTTTACCGGGTATTGATGATTTAGCCCTCACTACCAACGGTATCTTGTTTCCCCGCTACGCTCGAGATTTAAAAAGTGCTGGGCTTTCGCGGGTAAACTTTAGCCTTGATAGCTTGAATCCGGACAAATTTCGCTCGATTACCGGCGGCGGCGAGTTAAAAAATGTGCTGGAAGCCATTAATCTTGCCCTGGAATTGGACCTTACTCCGGTAAAAATAAATACGGTTTTATTACGAGGTATTAATTTAGACGAAATCGATGCTTTCGTGGATTTTATCTTTCGGTATCCGGTGCACTGGCGGTTTATTGAGCTTATGCCATTAAATGACCGGGAAAAGTGGCAGCGGCAATTTGTTTCGGTGAAAGAAATTGTGGAAATCATCTCAGCCAAGTACAAACTAATTCCGGGGAAAACGGTGGGTGGCGCAGGGCCGGCCCGCTATTATGAAGTGCCGGAAGCATTGGGAACGATTGGGGTAATTTCTCCCCTGTCCAATCATTTTTGCGAATACTGTAATCGCCTCAGGCTTACCTCTACCGGTAAGTTAAGGCTTTGTTTGGCCAAAAACCAGGAAGTTGATATAAAAAGCCTTTTACGGTCCGGGATTTCGCAAGAGGAGTTGACCGGAGTTTTGCGGGAGGCAATTTTAAGAAAACCCAGGGCCCATGAGTTTGGCGATAAGGACTTTTTAGGAACAATGGCCAACATAGGAGGTTAATGCGATGGAGCTTACCCACTTTAATGAAGAAGGACGGGCGCGAATGGTAGAGGTGACCGAAAAGCAAGAAACGGTACGGACAGCGGTAGCTGCCGGAGAAATCACCATGCGCCCGGAAACTTTAGAATTGATTTTAGATAAAAAGGTCGCTAAAGGGGACGTGCTGGCGGTAGCGCAGGTGGCCGGGATAATGGCGGCCAAAAAAACCGGTGATTTAATTCCGATGTGCCACCCTTTAAACTTAACCGGAGTGGACATAAGTTTTACTATTAAAGTGCCCGATACCATTGAAGCAAAAGCTAAAGTTACCTGTGTGGGCAAAACCGGGGTTGAGATGGAAGCGTTAACTGCCGTTTCCGTGACCCTTCTTACTATCTATGATATGGTGAAAGCCGTAGAAAAAGGCATGGTGATAAAAAATATCCGGCTTTTAGAGAAAACCGGTGGTAAGAGCGGCGATTACAGAAGGGAGGAATAAAAATGGGCAAGGTAGTAGCGGTAAATATCAGCGAAAAAAAAGGAATGCGCAAAAAAAATATTGAGCGGGCATATTTAAGGGAAAACCACGGCATTGAAGGGGATGCCCATGCCGGGGATTGGCACCGGCAGGTGAGTTTGCTGGCCGTCGAAAGCATTCAAAAAATGCGGGATTTAGGCCTTAAGGTTAATCCCGGGGATTTTGCCGAAAATATCACTACCGAAGGGGTGGATTTATTAAGCCTATCAATTGGGACTAAAGTGAAAATTGGCGAGGCCTTAACGGAAGTTACGCAAATAGGTAAAGTCTGTCACACCCGCTGTGCTATCTACTATCAGGCCGGGGACTGTGTCATGCCCCGGGAAGGTATTTTTGTTAAAGTATTAAAAGGCGGGGAAGTTAAGGTTGGGGATCCGGTGGAGGTAATAAGCCATGATTAAAGTGGGCGTTCTTACTTTAAGCGATAAGGGTTCTCGGGGAGAGCGTGAGGATAAAAGCGGCCAGGTAATCAAGGAAATGGTCCGGGAGATTGATGGGGTGGTGGTGAAGTATGAAGTTATCCCCGATGAGTACGAATTAATTGTTAAAACTTTAATTTCCTGGTGCGATGAAGAAAAGTTAGATTTAATCCTTACCACCGGTGGCACCGGCTTATCTCCCCGGGATGTGACTCCAGAAGCTACTAAAGACGTAATTACCCGGGAAGTGCCGGGAATTCCCGAAGCGATGCGCATGGCTTCTCTGGCCAAAACCAACCGGGCCATGCTCAGCCGGGCGGTAGCGGGTACCCGGGGTGGCACGTTAATCATCAACCTTCCCGGTAGTCCCAAAGGAGTGCGGGAAAACCTGGAAGTAGTCTTACCGGTAATCCCCCATGCCCTGGAAATCCTGCAGGCCCGGGGCGGCGAATGCGGCCAACCCTGAACACCGATTGCAGGGACGGTTCTTTTTTTAGGCGTTTAGACGCAAATATCGGAACCGTCCCTGTTTTTGCTGTTTGGACGTTTAAAATTGGGACCGGCATTGTGTATAAAACAGGTAATCCTGGGAAAAGATTTATTAATGGATTGACGTAAGGATATACGGTTGAAAAAGCAGGTATAAGGAATAAAAAACGAAAGATTGGAAAAAATAATCCAGAAAAATTGGCATAAATCAAGGAATATGCCCAAAATATTCCTTAATTAAAAATTTGCTTTTCTCCGGTTCTCTTTATATTATAATACTTGGTATTAGCACTCTATCGAAGTGAGTGCTAACAATACATAAGAAAAAAATTAATCTAAAGGAGGGGTTATCGTGTTCAGACCGCTTCATGACAGGGTTTTGGTGAAACCACTTCCCACCGAAGAGGTGACCAAGAGCGGGATTGTAATTCCTGACACTGCCAAAGAAAAACCCCAGCAAGGGGAAGTAAAAGCCGTGGGTTCCGGCCGGATTTTAGAAAACGGCGAGCGGGTACCCATGGAAGTAAAAGTTGGTGACCGGGTATTTTACAGCAAGTATGCCGGTACCGAAGTGAAAATTGATGGTGAAGAGTATTTAATCTTACGGGAAAGCGATATCCTCGGGATTTTAGAATAAAAAACACAAAAAAAGGAGGGGTATAAATGGCTGGCAAACAAATATTATTTAGAGAAGATGCCCGGAGAGCTTTAGAAAGAGGCGTAAACGCTCTGGCAGATGCGGTAAAGGTTACTCTTGGTCCGAAAGGCCGTAACGTTGTTTTAGAAAAGAAATTTGGTTCACCGCAAATTATTAACGACGGTGTTTCCATTGCTCGGGAAATTGAACTTGCTGACCCTGTAGAAAACATGGGAGCGCAGCTTGTAAAAGAAGTTGCTACCAAAACCAACGATGTAGCCGGTGACGGTACTACCACCGCTACCGTTTTGGCTCAGGCTATCATTCGGGAAGGCTTAAAGAACGTTACTGCCGGTGCCAACCCGATGATTTTACGGAAAGGTATTGAAAAAGCTGTTGCCAAAGCGGTAGAAGAAATTAAGGCTATTGCCAAGCCGGTAGAAACTTCCGAAGCTATCGCCCAGGTTGCTGCAATTTCTGCTAACGACGAGGAAATCGGTAAGCTAATTGCTGAAGCAATGGAAAAAGTGGGTAAAGACGGGGTTATCACCGTAGAAGAGTCCCAGGGTCTTGGCACTACCTTAGAAGTAGTTGAAGGTATGAGCTTTGACCGGGGTTACATTTCTCCTTACATGATTACCGACCCCGATAAGATGGAAGCTATTTTAAACGATCCTTACATCCTCATCACCGATAAGAAGATTTCCGCGATTGCTGACTTACTGCCGATTTTAGAAAAAGTTGTGCAAACCGGTAAGCCCCTTTTAATCATTGCTGAAGATGTCGAAGGGGAAGCTCTCGCTACCCTGGTTGTGAACAAACTGCGCGGTACCTTGACCTGTGTCGCTGTAAAAGCTCCCGGCTTTGGTGACCGGAGAAAGGCTATGCTTGAAGATATCGCCATCCTCACCAACGGCCAGGTGGTAAGCGAAGAGCTTGGCTTTAAGCTCGAAAATGCTACCCTTTCGATGCTCGGTCGGGCTAAGCAAGTCCGGGTTAAGAAAGAAGAAACCATCATTGTTGGTGGTCAAGGTTCTCCGGAAGCTATTGAAAAGCGGATTGCTCAAATCAAGAAGCAAATCGAAGAAACCACTTCCGATTTTGACCGGGAAAAATTACAGGAGCGTCTGGCTAAGCTTGCCGGTGGCGTAGCGGTAATCCAGGTAGGTGCTGCTACCGAAACCGAAATGAAAGAAAAGAAACTCCGCATTGAAGACGCTTTGAACGCTACCCGGGCAGCGGTGGAAGAAGGTATTGTAGCTGGTGGTGGCACAACCTACATCCACATCATTAAGGCTTTGGAAGAGCTTGAAAAGACCGCTACCGGCGATGAAAGAACCGGTATCGCCATTGTCCGGAAAGCTTTAGAAGAACCCTTAAAGCAAATTGCTATTAACGCTGGCTTAGAGGGTTCGGTCATCGTTGAAAAGGTTAAGACCTTACCGGTAGGCCATGGCTTCAACGCTCTAACCGAAGAATATGTTGACATGATAGCTGCTGGTATTGTTGACCCGGCTAAGGTCACCCGGAGTGCTTTACAAAACGCTGCCTCCGTTGCTGCTATGCTCCTCACCACGGAAGCTTTGGTGGCTGAAAAGCCGGAAAAAGAAAAGAAAGGCCCTGACATGCCCAACATGGACATGATGTAAAACCTTATAACCGGAGCGTAAAGGCTCCGGTTTTTTTATGGATTAAAAACATAATAGTTGACAGGATTAGTAGGAATTAATATAATGGGTTTAGAAGGACAATACTAAAATGAGGTGATTTTAATGCGAATTTATGAGGATATTACCCAGCTTATCGGCAAGACCCCGTTATTGAAATTAAAAAGAGTTACCAGAGGTGTGAAAGCAACAGTTGTGGCCAAGCTTGAGTATTTTAACCCGGGAGGTAGTGTTAAGGACCGTATCGCGTTTAACATGATTAAAGCTGCTGAAGAACAGGGGCTTTTAGATAAGGATACCGTCATTATTGAGCCTACTTCTGGCAATACCGGGATTGGCCTTGCGATGGTGGCCGCAGCCCGGGGTTATCGTTTAATTATTACCATGCCCGAAACCATGAGTGTGGAGCGGCGAATGCTTTTAAAAGCATACGGGGCGGAAATAGTTCTGACTCCCGGAGAGCTTGGGATGACCGGTGCGGTAAACAAAGCTCTGGAACTGGCTAAAGAATTTCCCAAAGCTTTTATTCCGCAACAGTTTGAAAACCCGGCTAATCCGGAAATCCACCGGAAAACAACGGCAATAGAAATCTGGGAAGATACTGATGGTCAGGTGGATATTGTGGTTGGTGGTGTTGGGACCGGAGGTACCATTACCGGAGTAGGAGAGGTTCTTAAAGCCAAAAAACCGGAAGTAAAAATTATAGCGGTGGAGCCGGCAGATTCACCGGTATTATCGGGAGGAAAACCCGGCCCTCATAAAATTCAGGGAATTGGTGCGGGTTTTGTACCTAAAGTATTTAACAGGGACGTGGTGGATGAGATTATTCAGGTAGAAAGTGATGATGCTTTTGCTATGGCTAAAAAAATTGCAAAAGAAGAAGGGGTACTGGTGGGGATTTCTTCCGGTGCGGCTCTCTGGGCAGCGTTAGAAGTGGCCAAAAGACCGGAAAATGAAGGGAAACTTATCGTGGTTGTCTTACCCGATACCGGCGAACGTTACCTGTCCACACCCCTGTTTAGCTAACCCTCAAGCTTTCAAAGAGGGGGCTCTAAGATGGAGTGTGATATCATTACTACTGATTACGGTTATGTAGCCATTGCAGTTTCGGAGAAGGGGGTTTATGCCGTTTCCCTTCCTAAAGCTACTCCGAAAGCTGCCTTAGAGGAAATCGGCGTAGAGGTAAATCCTGTAAAATCCGAATTATTTTGTCGAACTGCCGAATTATTAAAGCGCTATTATGCCGGGGAGAAAGTGGATTTTTCTTCCTTGCCCCTTGATATAAGCTGGGCTTCGCCTTTTGCCCGCAAAGTCTATGAAAAGCTTCGAAAAATTCCCTACGGGGCAACCGTTTCCTATGGTGAATTAGCAGGTCTTTCGGGAAACCCGAAAGCGGCCCGGGCGGTAGGACGGGCCATGGCCACCAACAAAATTCCGGTAATAATCCCCTGACATCGAGTCCTGGCTGCCGGCGGCGGCCTGGGAGGATTTGCCGGGGGACTATCTTTAAAAGAAAAAATGCTTAAAATGGAAAAGCAGGCGTTATAACCTGCTTTTTATCTTTCTTTTTCTAAATTTAGCTGGTTATATTTTTGCAAGTCGGCAACTCTAATTTTGTAATCAACAATAGTGGGCTTAAAAATGGGGAATGGTAATACTCCATCCACTAAATTTCTCATAAACGTAGCGGTTCCAACAAGAAACCAGATAAAAATAAACTCTCCTGATATCCCAGCCGGAATTTGACATTCCTTTGCCTCCTTTGGCTCTTTTTTTAAATATTCGACAAAAAGATAAATTTACCAAGAAAATCCGCTGCTGAAGGGCCCGACTTTTAAGTCTGGGAATGAAAGCGGCTTTAGATTTTGCTATAATGGAAGCATGAAACGCACCAACGTCGTCCGGGTTCTTCCAGATAAACTGCAGAAGCAAGTTCTGGAGACCATTGGGGACCGCTGTGCTGCCCTCTGGAACGCCGTCCAGTACAGGTGCAGGCAAGCGTTCTTCAAGGGAGAATCTGTGCCCTCCTATGCCGCCTTATGCTCCGAGTTCAAGGAGCACCCAGCATATAAAGCCCTGCCCGCTCACATGGGGCAGGAGATCATCAAAAAAGCAAGGAAGGCGTGGGACTCCTACTTTGCCTGCCTGCGGTTGTACCGGAAAGGCGAACTGGAGAAGCCGCCGCACATACCCCGCTACTGGAAGGACCGCCGCACGGGAAAGCGCATATTCCGCGTCATTCCCGTCAAGGCACCTACGTCCTACTCCCTGGATGCTCGTTATCTCTCCCTCACACTGCCGCAGGACCTCCGGAAGGGGCGGGGAGATCGCTTGGTCCTGCGCACGAAGGGTGTCCTGCGCTTCCACGGCAGACCTAAAACCCTGGAGCTTAAATATGACCCGGTAAAAATCCGCTGGTATGCCCATCAGGTAGTGGAGGTGCCGGAGCCAGCAAGAAAAGCCCGGCCCGAAAAGCATGCCGCCATCGACCTGGGTGTGAGGGTCCTGGTCGCCTTAGCCGTCGAAGGACTCAACCGCCAATTCCTTTTCTCCGCCCGCGAAGTCATCAAGGACTTCCTCTACTGGACCAATCAGATTGCAGGGGAGCAGTCGAGGCTCAACCGGGCAGGAAGGAAGACCTCCAGGAGGCTGAAGAGGCTTTATCAGCTCCGTGCCCGCAGGCTCAGGCACGCCTTTGTTGCTTTGGCTGCAAAAATTGTCCGCATTCTTAAACGGCTTCGTGTAACCACGCTATTTCTCGAAGACCTGAGAGGCATTCGGGAGACCATGGACTTCGGGCCGAAGAACCTTCTGGTGCACAACTTCTGGGCCTTCCGCATGTTGAGGAACCTTATCGAAGCTGCCTGCACTCGGACCGGGATAAGGGTAGTGCCGATGGAGCCGCGAGGGACCTCTTCCCGGTGTGCCGTCTGCGGTTCTTCTGTCAGGCGACCTGTGCGGCATAAAGCGGTGTGCGAGAAATGCGGTCGCGTCTGGCACGCCGATGCCAACGCGGCATTAAACATAATCCTTCAGGGCTCCTCGAAGGAGCACGGGGCGGAGGCTACGCCCTTAAAGCCGCTTGCCTTCCGGTGGAACCGCCACCGGTGGGTAAGCCGCTTCGAATCTGCCGCCGGTACGCCCTCTGGGGCGACGAGCGGCAGCCGGATGGCGGCGTAAGCCGCCTGAAGGAATCCCCGGGCTTTAGCCCTGGGGTGGAAGTCAACTTGTGGTAAAATAAAAATATCTGGATTGATTGAGCTTGCCGACCAGCGACTTTATCAAGCCCAAAATACTTGAAGAAATCAGTTATATGTTAATTCAGGAGGCATCCTAAAATGAATTGTCCGAAGTGTGGAACTGAAGGTATTAAAGTTTTTGCCGAAACGGTGTTTAATCTTTTAAAAGATGAGGAAAAAGAACGGTTTCAGGATGGCTTATACTTTGCCTGTACCAATCCTTCTTGTCCGGTAGCTTACTTCGGGGAAAAAACTTTTGAGGTAGATTTAATAAAAACTACTCTCTGGTATAAAGATGAGGGCGATGACGTTTATCTATGCTACTGCAATAAAGTTTCCCGCGGGGAAATCAAGAAAGCTTTCAGGCAGGTTGGTCCGGACTTAAAGGCAATTCTGGCCCTAACGGGAGCCTGTGGCGGTGGAAAATGCCGCACCGAAAACCCCCTTGGCCGTTGTTGTCATTCGGTAATAGAGCAATATGTGGAAGAATTAAAAACCTTTTCTTAACGTAAATCTTTTTGCCCGGTTTTTAGTGGGTAAAAGCTTGACATAAAAATTTATTTAGTAAATAATTTATAACGTAAAATATTTATAAACTAAAAAAGGAGTTGATGAATATTAACGAAGAACTAAAACAAAAGCTTACCGAAGAGCTGGTGCGTACGGTGATTCAGTTTAAAAAAGGGGACGGATTTCACGGGCAACGTTTTGGGATTAAAAAAAGTGAATTAATCTTACTTGCCACCATGCGGGAGATGTGCGGTGAAGGCATTGATGGAGTAAAAGTTTCAGATCTAAGCCAGCGGCTTAATATCACTCCGGCAGCGGTAACCCATATGTTAAATTCCCTGGAAGAAGGGGGATATATTGAACGCCTTCGCGACGCAAAAGACCGGCGCATAGTCATTGTAAGACCCTCGGCAAAAGGGAAGGAAATTTTAGAACAGGGGAAAAAAGAGATTCTAAAAAGATTTTCTGGCTTGGTGGAATATTTAGGAGAAAAGGACACCAGCGAGTTAATCAGGCTTTTAAATAAAGCAAGCTATTACTTTAGAGAGGTGGCAAGATAAAATGGACCAGAATTCCAGAAGAAACATTTTACTAATTGGTTTAATCCTCGGGATGTTTTTTTCAGCACTGGACCAAACGGTGGTCGGCACTGCAATGCCGCGGATTATAGGAGAGCTCGGGGGGCTTGATATTTTATCCTGGGTTACTACTGCATACATGTTAAGTTCTACCACCTTTGTGCCTATAGCTGGAAAACTTGCCGATATCTACGGCCGGCGGATAATGTATGTATCTGGCCTTGGCCTTTTTATGCTGGGCTCCGCACTCTGTGGAACCAGTGAAAATATGACCCAGCTTATTATTTACCGCGGTCTTCAGGGCATTGGTGGAGGAATCTTGATGCCCATGGCTATGACGATTGTAGGCGACGTTTTTCCTCCGGATAAACGGGGCAAATGGCAGGGGGTAATGGGGGCTTTATTTGGATTGTCATCAATTGTAGGTCCCTCCCTTGGGGGCTGGATTGTTGACCATACCTCCTGGCGCTGGGTATTTTATATTAACTTACCTGTAGGCATTTTAGCAGCAATTACCGTATTTATTGGCTTAAGTGGGGAAAAACGGCTTAAAGCAGAAGCTCCTATTGACTTTGCCGGGGCTTTAACCATGATTATTGCGGTGGCATCTCTTTTACTTGGCTTAAGTTTGGGAGGTAAAGAATATCCCTGGAATTCCTGGCAAATTATCGGTCTGTTTGCTACTTCCCTGGTATTTTTATTGATTTTCTTTAGAGTGGAGAAGACTGCCAGGGAGCCGATTTTAAGCCTGGACCTTTTTAAAAACCGGATTTTTACCGTAGCCAACCTGGTAGGTTTTTTAATGGGTTTTGGCATGTTTGGGGCAATTATGTTTTTACCGTTATTCATGCAGGGGGTTCTGGGGATTTCCGCTACCAATTCGGGCAATACAATGATTCCCATGATGTTTGCTATGGTCTTTACCAGTATTTTGGGCGGACAATTGGTTTCGAAAGTCGGTTTCAGGAATTTATTGATTACCGGAATGGCTTTAATGACATTAGGCTTTTATTTGCTAAGTACTATGACCGTTGACACCACCCGGTTAGTGGTAACTTTGTACATTATAGTTCTGGGATTAGGAATGGGACTGGTGATGCCGACCCTGACTATTGCCGTTCAGTACGCTTTCCCCTTAGAACAGCGGGGAGTTGCAACGTCGGCGACCCAGTTTTTTAGAAGTATCGGCGGGACTTTTGGTGTAACCATTTTTGGGGTAGTTTTAAATCACCGCTCCATCGAACTTTTAAAGAAAGACTTTTTGCCGGTAGTGCAAAAAATCCCGGGGCTTGCAACGGGGCCCTTTGCTAATTTTTTGGAAAAAGCCAAAACCGATCCCCAGGGTTTGTTCAATACCTTACTTCGGCCGGAAGTACTGGAAAAAATACCACCTCAGCTCAAAGAAATTATCGTACCACCTTTAAAGCATGCTTTAGCTGAATCCATCCATTATGTATTTTGGGTGGCAATGTTTATAATTGTTTTTGGCATTTTTCTCAGCTTTTTCATGGAAAATATTAAGGTTGAAAAGCAACCAGGAGGAATTATCTCTAAAGAAAAACCGGTGGAAAGTGGAGCAAAATAACTGGAAATGATTAAAAGCCTCCCGCAAAACCGGGGGGCTTATTAACATCTAATGGGGGAGGTTATACTGTTGGAAAAAGCGGTAAAATCGGCGAAACCAAATTTAGGCGTGCTTTTACTCTTATCTATGGGACATTTGGTTACCGATATGGCTCAGGGAGCTTTACCGGCTTTATTACCAATATTAAAACAGGCTTTTGCTTTAAACTATGCTAAAACCAGTCTTTTAGTATTAATGTCAAATATAGCATCGTCCGTTATTCAACCTTTTTTTGGTTACATTGCCGATAGGCGTCCCGCCCGGTGGTTATTGCCTTTAGGGTGTTTGCTGGCCGGAGTTGGTGTAGCGGTCACCGGCCGTATGCCCTGGTTTTCTTTACTGTTAATTGTAGTTACAATTGCAAGCGTTGGTGTTGCGGCTTATCACCCTGAAGGCTCCCGCGTAGCCAACCTGGCCAGCGGTGTGCGCAAGGGAAGGGGAATGGCTGTATTTTCGGTGGGTGGCAATTTAGGTTTTGGTTTGGGTTCGATATATATGGCCTGGCTTTTAAGCAAAGGGGGCTTAAAGGCAACGGTTTTCTTCCTTCTGCCAAGCCTTTTAATAGCGGTCCTGTTTTTGTTTTCCTGGCCTCGCCTTACTTCTCTTCGGGACGAAGTGGTGGAGAAAAAAGCAAAAGGAAATGGTCAGGGATCCGGGCAGGAGATAAAGGCTGAAAGTAAAAAAAGAACCATTGCTGCTTTTTTCCTTCTTCTTTTATACATTGTTTTTCGTACCTGGATGCATGCGGGTCTTTATACGTACGTGCCATTGTATTATACCGATTATTTAAAAGGGGATCCCCATTTAGCAGGTTACATTGTTTCGGTATTTTTACTTGCTGGTGCCGTTGGTACATTGCTGGGAGGACCACTTACGGATATTTTAGGGGCGCCGAAGGTAATGGCCGGTTCTATGGCATTACTAATTCCGCTAATTTTCTTCTTTTCCCGTACTAACAACGGTTTTGTCTACTTTGTTTTACTTGCCTTGGTTGGGGCAACTTTAATCAGTACCTTTTCGACCACGGTGGTGCTCGGGCAGCAACTTATACCCCACAGAAAAGGACTTGCCAGCGGCTTTACAATGGGTTTTGGTGTAGGCATGGGAGGAGTGGGAGTAACTTTACTTGGGGTGCTTGCTGACCACCTGGGAGTGCCGGCGGTATTTCATGTTTTAAACATCCTGGCCGTAGGAGGATTTGTCCTGGCCTTAATACTTATACGGTATTTTCCCTGGAGTTCGAAAACTATGGAGTAGTTATTTATTTGAATGATTCGTAACAGCAGGAAGGTGAAGCCGTTAGATGAATTCTAATATCTTTGAGCTTGAATACCGAATTCCTTATTACGATGTAGACTATCAAAAGAGAACCCTAATCACCAGCCTCATCAATTATTTTAACGATATAGCCTTTGTCCAAAGCGAAAACTTAGGAGGAATTGCTTATTTAACGCAAAATAATCTCGGATGGGTTCTGATGAACTGGGATATAAAAGTAGATAGATATCCAAGGTTTAATGAAAGAGTATTAGTAAGAACAGCCCCGCATTCTTTCAATAAATTTTTTGCCTATAGATGGTTTGAAATATATGATAAAAATGGAATCAAAATTGCCAAGGCCAATTCCCGGTGGCTTCTAATTAATACCGAAAAAAGAAGGCCGGTAAAAATTAACGACTATCTGTACGGGATATATGGCGTGAGTTATGAAAATAATAATATTCTGCCGATTGAAGAACCACAAAAGCTTTTGAGTATTGATATTGAAAAGCAGTTTGAGGTAAGGTACAGTGACCTGGACTCTAATGGTCATGTCAATAATGTAAAATATGTGGTATGGGCCTTAGATACTGTGCCTCTGGAAATTATCTCAAATTATAGTCTCCAAAGGCTTAAAGTTAAATACGAGAAAGAAGTAACATATGGTAAAACTGTAAGAGTATTAACCGGAATTCTTTCTGAACAGAAAACCATTGTAAGTCTCCATAAGATTGTAGATGAAGATGAAACGGAACTATGCTTTTTGGAAAGTGTCTGGTTTTTAAATGAGAAATTGAGCTAACGAACTTCAAGCTTGATAAACCTTTCTTCGGACATAAAATCACCTGCTTTTTAATAAAAAATTAAAACTATAAAATTATTTGTCAGGAAAAGTGGAATCAAACCACCTCCTTTTGGGCAGGATAAGCCCGGAGGTGGTATTTTTGCAAAATAAAAAAATTGAAATTTTACTAAAAACAATTGAGTTATTAAAGGCAGAACTGGCTCAATTAATAGATGAGGTAGCGGAATTAACCAATCCCGAAGTGGTAAAGAAAAGTCAGGAGTTAGACAGGATTTTAATAGAATATTATAAGCTTCTAAAAAGTACGAATAAAGAAAATACTTAAAAGATAAGCCCGGTTTTACGGGCTTTTTAAGATTATCCTTTGCGGGGTAGCTGGAAAAGATGAGATTAGCTTTTTTGAATTAGTTGTACTAACAAGATATTGTTAGATTTTAGGACTGCTGGCTATGGCATTTTTATTATTACTTTTTCTGCACTTTTACCTTGCCAAACTTTGTACTTTTATTTTGCCATAAACACAATGGAAATTTATAATGTTACTAACTCATGAGTTACTAACTTTTAATTTAGTAACTCATAAGTTAGCAGAGATGAATTTAATGATAATTTTGTGAACTTGCAAATAAGTCTGGCACCTATTTTTCTAAATAACTTAGCATAGAAGACAGTTGCAGAGTATTTTAGGGAAGTCAAAAAATTTTTTGCAATATATCACTGTATTTTAGCAAAGAAAAAAATAAATTTAAACTGGTCGTTATAAATCGGTGAAAGAGCAAAGCCTCCAGTTAATGCTCTGGGGGCTTTTGTGTGTATATGGTATGTTTGCCGTCGAAAGGTTGAAAGTTTCGAAACCGGTTTGGTTGAAAAAACTCAAATATTTGGGTCAAAATGAAGGTAAATAACACATAGACGGCGAAATATTTAACTCTACCCTTCGAGTTTAAAGCCTCCAATTTAAATTAACTCAGTAAAGAGAAAAGGAGAATAAAGATGATACCTTTAAGAGATGTAAACCCGAGCCGAAAATTTCCGGTGATGACAATTTTAATAATCCTGGCCAATGTGCTTGTATTTATTTTTCAAATTTCACTTCCCCGGGAGACGAGCGAGCTTTTTTTGCATACCTTTGGTTTTACTCCCCTGCGCCTGACCGAAGGATTAAGACAAGGCCTATTGTCAGAGATAATCTGGAGTGGAGTAACCCTCTTTACCAGTATGTTTTTACATGGAAGCTTTATACATCTTATTAGCAATATGTGGGCTCTCTGGCTTTTTGGGGATAATGTGGAAGAACGCATGGGGCACTTAAAATTTTTATTGTTTTATTTTTTAAGCGGGATTGTAGCAATGACAGCGCATTACGTATTTAATTTTGCTTCGGACATTGTTGCAGTTGGGGCTTCGGGAGCAATTGCCGGAGTGATGGGGGCTTACTTTGTCCTTTTTCCCTTGGCTAAAATTGTGACTTTATTTTTTTTAATTTTTATCCCAATTTTTATTGACGTTCCGGCTTTCATTTATATTGGCTTGTGGTATATCTCGCAGCTTTCCAATGGCATCTTAACTTTATTTGGCCCAGTTTTTGGGTTTGGGATAGCATGGTGGGCCCATATCGGAGGTTTTTTATTTGGGATATTAGTTGGTCCAAGGTATAAACGGCGAAAAAGAACTATTTATTTCGACAATTATTTTATTGTTTAGGAAATTATTCTTTGATTCTTACTGTGGAACTGCAGTAAAATTTGAGGAAGTGCTTATAAAGTATTTGGCGTAAATACGCCAATAAGAGGAAAGAAATAAAATACCAAGAAATATTTAGCAAATTATTGATATATAATTTTAATCAGCAATAGACAGCAATAACGTATATTTTTTAAAAATAACTACTCTTGCACAAAAGTCAGAGAAGGTCAATAATTATAAGTGGAAGGTCAAGGAAAGTTAAAATAAAAATAAAACCTAAAAATCTATGACAGGGGGTGGTAGCCATGCTCATGAGAAAATTTGATCCGTTCAGAGAAGTGTTAGATTTAAATCGCCTGTTTGCCGAAGCCTTTGCACCGATTAGTAGAGGTGTATCAATCCCAAGGGTAGATATTCTTGATGAAGGCGATGAAATATTAGTTAAGGCAGAACTCCCTGGCATAGAAGATAAGAACCAGATTGAGCTGTATGTCCAAAACGATCATCTAATTATTAAAGGACAGGTTAAAGATGAAATAGAAGCAAGAAACGATAAATTCTATCGCAAGGAAATATTTACAGGCAGCTTTGAGCGAGTAGTGTACTTGCCGGTAGAAGTAGAACCTGCCAAAGCAACTGCTGAATATAAAAACGGCATTTTAAACATCAGGCTCAAGAAGGCACAGGATAATCTGCGAGGATTTAAAGTGGATATCCAATAATCCTCCTCTCCCCGAAGTTTTAAGGCTTCGGGGTTTTTTTTACTTATTTAGTTTTTGTAGCTTAAAAATTAGAAGAATAAGTATTACTTTTTGTGTAATTTTATAAGATTACCAAGCTAGTTAATCTCCAATTGAGGTAGTAAATCGGTGATTTTTTTGTTCTTAATTTGAATCCGAACTTAAAACTGGCAGAAATCATGGAGTTTGATAACCACTTTTATGCAGAAGTCCAGGAAGTAGACAGCAAAAAATACGCTATGGAGTTAATAGTGGATAAAATTACTGGAGCAGTTTCTCCGGAAATGGGCCCTAATATGATGTGGAACACTAAATATGGTCATATGGGGCGAATGATGGGCTGGGCTTATAACACATCCACAAAAAATCGTATCACCGCTGAACAAGCTTTGCAGCTTGCCCAGCAATACCTGGACAAAAACTTACCCGGCGTCAAAGCAGTAGAACCTCATGAATTTTACGGTTATTATACGCTTCATACTGAAAAAGATGGGAAAATTACTGGTATGTTAAGTGTCAACGGTGTTAACGGAAGTATCTGGTATCACTCGTGGCATGGGTAGTTTTTGGGTATGGAAGAAAATGAGTAGGTAGAAAAAAGGGATAAGTAGCATAAGTCCTTCATTTTCAGGGCTTTGCACTTATCCCTTTACTATTAAACCAGACAAAGCCTGGATTACTTTGAACAGGTTTGCATGGTATAGGAAAACAGGTTAGTTTTAGTTCGTATTATTTCCTACACTTCCCCTTTTAGCCCATAACATCTACTAACCAATTCCATTCCCTGCATTCTGGCTCCTTCTTCAATACCCTTTCTAATTACTTCTGCGGCAAAGCTTTTGCTTCCATTTTTTACCGATTTTATCAGATTCAGAATGCTTTTACTTGGGCGGATAAAGGCAGTAGTTGTAATCAATCTCTGTTAATTCGCCAATTTACAAAAAGTGTGTAGTTCTTAGCAATAGTTATCTTTTATGCGGCATATTTTTTAAGCTCACCGGCAATCTTAGATGCTCTGCCTTCAGAGCATAAAGGAAAATTATTTATTTTTTATTACTTTAGTTTACTTTTCTGGAGGTTATATTTTATGGAAAAAGCATCGTTAGTAGCTAAGTTTGTTGTAGCGTTCAAGCTGATTAACCTAATTTAGCTTGTGGTTAGTTTACTTCAAGTTAATACAAAATCCCTGTCACTAGTGACACTGCAAATAAAAAATAAAAGAGGCTTCGGAAAACGCAGAACCCTTTTTTTAATGTTAATTTATTGTTTTGTTAATAACGTTTTGGTGTTACAAATGCAGTAGGCTGCTTGTCCCCGACCCTGGCCTTTAAACTGGCTTTGGCCTTGTCCTTCACTTTTTCCAGCATTATTATCATTGCCGTAAGCATTGCCACCGACAGTGGTTTTGTTGATGTTAGCTGTTACTCGTACGGTCATCTGGGAATAAATTAGGTACTAATTATTTTGATCGAAAGGTGTCAACAACTTCGTATAAGCTCATGAACCGCCGTATACCGAACGGTACGTACGGTTTGTAAGAGGACGGGGGTTAATCACCTCCTCTTACTCGATTTATGCGTTCATACCTTCAAACTCTTTGTTCTTCATTAATGGAAATGGTATAATTTTCATAAAGAATATTCTGAAAATAAAAATAATGGTTCAAGGAGGGTCCAAATGTTTATTACCGAAAACCAACTTGATGAATGGGTGCGGAGCAATAAGGGTGAAGCGCAAGGCACCATCGTTGAACTGATAGGGCGTCTTGTCGCTGCGTCATGTCCTAGGCCTCGAGAGCGCCGCTTTCATTGGAAGGACAGTATCGGCCAGCATGGCCCGGATGGGGTGTTGGATACTGATCTTGACTTTGAGCCGTTTGTCCCCAAAGGAAAATCATTTTGGGAAATTGGAACCGGCTTAGGGACCCGCGATAAAGCCACTTCTGACTATAAAAAACTCACTGAAAATGTGCCTGAAAACATTCGGCGCGAAAGCACCTTCATCTTTGTGACGCCACTTTCCGGACAGAGAGAGTGGGAATATACATGGAAAAAGGACGCTCAGGCAGCCTGGCTTGAGGACCGCCGCACGAAAGGTGAATGGAAAGATGTTCGTGTCATTGATGGAACGAAACTGATCGATTGGTTGCGTCAGTTCCCGGCTATAGAACGGTGGCTTGCGCGCAAAATGGGTCTACCGGCACAGCAAATCGACACACCCGAAGAGCGGTGGGAAGTGCTCCGAACATTCGGTGGACTTCCACTCACGCCCCAAGTTTTTCTTCTAAACAGAGAAGACGCTTACAATAAACTCAAAGAGGTATTTACTGGGAAAATTCAACGGCTTAAACTACAAACACACTTCCCTGACCAAATAGTCGACTTCGTTGCCGCTTGCGTGGCGACTCTTGACGAGGAGACACGCACAGATGTTGCCGGTCGGTGTTTGGTAATCTCGGGCATAGAAGCCTGGAATGCAATATGTGAGCAATATAGAAACCACATCTTGATAGCCGCACCTACTATCGATTTATCCGGGCATGAGGGTGTGATACTGCTTGAGAAAGCTCGGAGAGCCGGTCATTCTGTCATATATGGTGGTCTCTCTGGGGGCATCCCGGAGGAGGATGCTGTTTTCCTTCCTCAGCCAAAGGTCTATCAGCTCAGTAAGGCGCTTGAGGAGGCCGGTTACAACGAAGAACGGGCTAGGCTCCTTGCTCAGAAAAGCGGTGGCAATCTCAGTACATTCCTGAAGCTTCTTCAAAACCTTTCTTTGACGCCAGAATGGGCTCAATGGCCCGACGCTGCAGATCTGGTTATCGCTGTGTTACTCGGAGCGTGGAACGAAAAGTACGAAGCTGATCGCAGGGTTGCGGAGACCCTATCTGGAAAACCCTATGAGCAATGGATAGCAAAGATACGTGAACTTGCGCTTCGTCCAAACACTCCTTTAACATATCAAGATGGTATATGGAAGTTTATTGCTCGTTATGAAGGATGGTATGCGCTGGGACCTCGGGTTTTTGACGAGCACTTGGATCGCTTGCGAAGTGCAATGGTGACTGTTCTGCGTGAGAAGGATCCTAAGTTTGATTTGCCTACCGACAAGCGATATGCTGCACAAATCTATGGAAAAGTCCTTGCTCACTCTCAATTGCTGCGTAATGGCTTGGCAGAGTCTTTGGCCCTTCTTGGTAATCACCCTGGGGCGCTGACTTCTGCTTCGTTTGGAAAAGCTGAGGCAACGGCAATTCTCGCGGCCCGCGAGATCTTGAGTGACGCGGACTGGGTGCTGTGGGCGAGCTTGAACGATGTGCTGCCATTGCTGGCAGAGGCTGCACCTAATGAATTTTTGGATGCGGTTGAAGCAGCTTTACGTAAAACTCCGTGTCCGTTTGACGAGCTGTTTGCCCAAGAAACCTCTGGAATAACCAGTGCCAACTACATGACAGGGGTACTGTGGGCGCTGGAGACCCTGGCTTGGGATCCCGACCACCTTATCCGGGTGGTATGCATCCTAGGGGCACTTGCCGCACGCGATCCAGGGGGTACCTGGGCGAACCGACCAGCCAATTCTCTCACTACGATTTTCTTACCCTGGCTACCCCAGACCTGCGCATCTGTTGCAAAACGTCGTACGGCTGTTGCTACTCTGTTCAATGAAAATTCAGATGTTGCATGGAAAGTTTTGTTGAGTCTACTCCCGGAGTCGCACTCAGTATCGTTCGGTACACGAAAGCCTACGTGGAGGAAAACGATCCCTGATAATTGGCCAAAAGGCGTTACATACGCCGAGTACTGGGAACAGGTTAAGGGTTACGCAGAGATGGCTGTCAAAGTTGCCGAGGGTAATGTCCAAAGGCTTGTTGAACTGATAGCGCGGCTGCCGGATTTGCCGCCCTCTGCTTGTGATCAGCTTTTGACGCACCTTGAATCGGAGGCTATTCTGGCGCTCCCAGAAACCGACCGACTGCACTTATGGAATGCGCTTGCTGATCTGGTTACTAAACACAGAAAGTTTGCCGATACTGACTGGGCGATGGAATCTCGTCAGGTTGATAGAATTGAGGCCATTGCTAAACGACTTGCCCCGAAATCACCTGCTCTTCTTCACAAACGGCTGTTCAGCGAGCGTGATTTCGATCTATACGAAGAGAAGGGCGATTTTGAACAGCAGGTAGAGCAGTTGGAGAGGCGCCGTCAGCAAGCAGTGCAAGAGATCGCTGAAACAGGTGGCTCACAGGCGGTCATTGATTTTGCCGCGTCGGTTCAGTCGCCTTGGCGTGTAGGGTTTTCATTCGGATGCGTTGCAACTGTTGACGCTGACAGCGCAATATTGCCTGATATGCTCCATACTGAACGGAGGGATCTTGCGCAGTTTGTAGGCGGGTTTGTACGAGGTAGATTGCACAGCCAAGGTTGGGCGTGGGTTGACAAAATAGATACCAGCAATTGGACGCCTGACCAGATTGGGCAATTTCTCTCCAACTTACCGTTTGTCCCAGAGACTTGGAAACGTTCGGCGTGTCTTCTTGGCGACGACGAATTGCCATATTGGAAGAAAACAGTTGCGAACCCGTATGAGACACAGACTGGACTTGAACTTGCCGTTGATAAGCTGATTGAGTATGACAGGCCGTTTGCCGCGATTCGATGCTTATACAGAATGCTGGTGGACAAGCAGCCTCTTGATAGCACAAGGGCTCTTTCCGCCTTGTTTGCGGCGCTAGATTCATCTGAAAGCGCGAGCGCAAACGACACTTACAAGATCGTAGAGATCATAAAGGCTTTGCAAAACGACCCAAAGACGAATCAGGACGATCTCTTCCGAGTCGAATGGGCCTATCTGCCTTTGTTAGAGCACAACCAGGATGCCTCGCCTAAATTGTTGGAACGCCGATTGGCAAGCGATCCTGATTTCTTCTGCGAAGTGATTCGCTTGGTTTTTCCGTCAAAAAATGAAGATTGCTCAACTCATGAACCAACGGAGCAAAACAAAAACATTTCAGCCAATGCCTTGCGTCTCCTGTGGAATTGGAAAACGCCTCCTGGTACTCGTGCAGACGGTTCTTACGATGGTGATGCGCTAATTGCTTGGCTGGATGTGGTGAAAAGAAAATGTTCTGAAACTGGGCACTTGGAGATTGCATTAAAAAAGGTCGGACACGTGCTCGTGTATGCGCCTCCTGATCCTGACGGGTTGTGGATTCATCGGTCTGCTGCTGCGGTTCTTAATTCGGAAGATTCAGAAGAGATGCGTGTTGGATTTAGAATCGAGCTGTTTAACTCTCGGGGGATGCATTGGGTGGACCCATCAGGAAAATCCGAGAGGAAACTGGCAGCCAAATATCGCAAGCAGGCTGAGGAAATTGAGGCGGCAGGTTACTACCGTCTTGCGAGCACACTAAAGGAACTAGCAAAAGAGTACGACCGTGAAGCAGAACGCATTTTATCCCGACAACTTTCTGAAGAGTGAGGTATAGCCTGTGCATCCATTCACCCAATCAGTTGTTGAAGACGCCGCTTTCGCCTTTTTTTGCTCCTTAAATGGAATGGACAAAAATGTACGACATGATAACGTTAACTAGATAGGGCAGAGTGAGGTGGCAGCAAGGAAAAATTTTAGTACCGAAGAGACACTGGCTATCATAGCAGAAGCCGAAAAGCTCTTTTGTTACCAAAATTGCAGTGTGCCGCAAATATGGGACTGTCAAAAGCACCATTGAGTACTGGAAGAAGCATTTTCTTGAATTAATAACGGTAATGATTTATCATCGGAACTGGCTAACTTGAGAATAGAGAAAGTAATGCTTTGCTCCATCATAGTGCTATGAACTTACAAATTAATTTGGCATCCATTTTTCAGAATAAAATAGCATAGAAGTAGGCCATATAATCTGCAAAAATTGCAAAATATTTTAGGAAAGCACAAAAACTTTTTGCAAAATATCATGTTCTATGGTCAAAGGCTCAACTTTATAGCTCTGGGTAATTTGGACCAGAGGCTTATTCTGGTTTAAGGTAAGTTTATCTAAAAGATGCGGAAGGCCAGAGAGAATTAAGATAAATGGATTTTTCGAATCCATGCTAAAGTTAAAGAGAATAATTGTATCTCAAAGGAAAAGGTCTTTAGCCATTTGTATCTCGTCTAAGATAAAAACTGGAGTAATCATTCTTTCCCGAAAAAAACCTGAGGGGAAAACATTCTTTCTATCCCGGCGGGCATATTCACGATGGGCATATTCACGGACTGATATCTTAAAATCGTAAAAAATCATCAGAACAAATCATCCCAAACATTTTGCAAAATTTATAGCAATTTGTTTGGGGTTTAAAAATTTTTTTGACTGTTCTATTTTGAAAAATTTTATGAGGATTTGGTAAAGGTAATTTGATAAAGAACAGCAATAAGTCGTGCTAAGAAAAAAATATATGTGGTAACTTCTATAGAACCGGAAGACTTAAATGTAGAAAATAGCAAAAATAATGGTCCAAAATTGCTGAAAAAATATCTACAGTATGTAAGAGAAATTTCCAATGGCAATAGAGATGCAGCAAATGATATATTAAAGAGCTTACTTGATACAAATGTATTACGAGACAAGATTAAGCCATTTGATAGCGGATTTGAAGAAGAAGTATATAATGCCTTGGTGAAGAGAGGTTATATTGTTGACAATCAGGTGGGGGTTGCAGGCTACAAAATTGATTTAGCAATCTATGATCCTATCCAGTCTAAATATGTTTTGGGTATAGAGTGTGATGGTGCGGCTTATCATAGTTCAAAAAATGCTCGAGAAAGAGATATACATCGGCAGAGATTTTTAGAATCAAAAGGTTGGAAGATATATAGAATCTGGAGTAGAGATTGGTGGGAAAATCCGCAAAATGAAATAGAGAAAATTGAGAAGTATTTAAATGCTCTTGGTTTTAATAAACCAGCTAAAATGAATTGGGCTTAAAAATTAACGCACAGCAGGTAAAGATATATTTTTGGCGAATAACAGTATTGATTCTAAAATTAAGGGTGAGGTTAATGGCAGTGGCAACTGAAAAAATAACTTTAGCGCAGTTAGAGACCCATCTTTTTAAAGCAGCAGATATTTTGCGGGGAAAAATGGATGCTTCCGAATACAAGGAATACATCTTTGGTATGCTTTTTTTAAAATATACCTCAGATGTTTTTGCTGCCAAGAAATTAGAGCTGGAAAACATGTATAAAAACTTAGGCTTTTCTGATGAACAAATTAAAGAATTAACGGAAGACCCCAATTCATACGATATTTTTTATGTACCTCCAAAAGCCCGCTGGGAGTACATACTTAACTTAAAAGAGGACGTAGGAAACCAGTTGAATAAAGCGCTTTCTGCTTTAGAGGAAGCAAATCCTGAGTTAGATGGGGTTTTAAAGCATATTGATTTCAACGCTACCAAAGGAAAAATAAAGCTTAAAGACCAGCAGTTAATTGACCTTATCCATCACTTCAATAAATACACTCTGACTCCGGAAAGCTTTGAGTTTCCAGATTTGTTGGGTGCAGCATATGAGTATCTTTTAAAAGAATTTGCTGATTCGGCCGGGAAAAAAGGCGGCGAGTTTTATACTCCTGCCGGTGTCAAAAAACTGATGGTAAGGCTGGTTAAACCCGGCGAGAACATGACCGTTTACGACCCGACGGTTGGTTCGGGAGGCTTTTTGATTGAAGCTTTTCACTATGTAGAAGAGAAAGGGCAGGATCGTTATAACTTAGGACTTTATGGGCAGGAGTTAAATGGACTCACTTGGTCGATTTGTAAAATGAACATGATTTTACACGGTATCTCAGATGCCCATATTGAAAATGAAGATGTTTTAACCACTCCGATGTTTTTAGAAAACGGGTATATCAAGCGCTTTGACCGGGTTCTGGCCAATCCTCCTTTTTCCGAAAATTATACCCGGGCAAACATGCAGTATCCAGAGCGGTTTAAATACGGTTTTACTCCCGAAACCGGCAAAAAAGCAGACTTAATGTTTTTACAGCATATGATTGCCAGCTTAAAAGATGATGGGATTATGGCCACGGTCATGCCTCACGGCGTTTTGTTCCGGGGCGGACAGGAAAAGGTAATCCGGGAAGGGATTGTTAAAGAAGGTATAATTGAAGCAATCATTGGGCTTCCGCCTAAGCTTTTTTACAATACCGGCATCCCGGCCTGTATTATAGTGATTAATAAAAATAAACCCGAACATTTAAAAAATAAAATTTTATTTATCAATGCCGACCGGGAATATGGCGAAGGAAGAAATCAAAACTTCTTACGCCCTGAAGATATCGAAAAAATTGTAAATGTTTTTGATGAGAAAAAGGAAATACCTGGCTATTCAAGACTGGTGGATATAAAAGAAATTGAAGAAAATGACTTTAATCTTAACATCAGAAGATATGTAGATAATTCTCCAGAGCCAGAGATAGAAGATGTGCGGGCCCATCTTACCGGTGGGGTACCTTTACGGGAAGTAAGAAGGTATGAAGAGCAGTTTAAAAAATTTGGGATTTCTTACGCTATTCTTTTAGAAAAAAAAGATGAGCATTATTTAGAGTTTAATGATTTAATAACAGAAAAAAGTCAAATAAGAGAAGTCCTTGAAAATGCTAATGAAGTGAAAAATACCATAGCAAAACATAAGGAAATGCTTTTAAACTGGTGGCAGGAAGTAGAACAGGAGATTTTAGAGTTTTACGGAAGAAATAACCTCTGGAGTTTTAGAAACGCTGCCCTGAATAAATTAAAGGAAAAGCTTTTGCCTCTTGGAACTCTTGATGAATTTAAAATTGCCGGCGTTTTCGTGAACTGGTGGGAAGAACTTCTTTATGATTTTAAGAGTATAGCTGCTACCGGCTGGAATAAAAACCTGGTGAATGATGAAAGGATTAAGGAAAAATATTTCGGGAAGGAAATCGAAGAAATAGAAGAACTGGAAAGTAAAATTGCGGAAGTAGAAGGCGAACTAAATGAACTTTTAGATGAAGTTGAAGAATGGGATGAAGAAGAGCAGGGAGAGAAAACGGCGAGCAAAGTAAAAAATCATCTAAAAGAGCTGGTAAAAGAATTAAAAGAAAATAAGAGCGAATCGGCAATTAAAGAAGCTAAAAGATGGGAGGAGTTATTGGCTAAAATAGCTGAAAAAGAAAAAGAAATTAAAAATGCCCGAAGCAAAAAAACGCAAAAAGAAAAAAATCTTGAAAATGAAGTTTCCAGAAGAAAAGAAAACTTAACCGAGGAAGAAGTTAAAGAACTACTTTTGGGAAAATTCTATGAACTTATCGATAAACAGCTTGAAAAGTATCTAAATGCGGAAAAGAAAGAAATCGTCAAAGTCTTTGAAAATCTTTGGGACAAGTATAATGTATCGCTTTCTGAACTCACAAAAGCAAGAGATGAAGAAGTAAATAAGCTAAATGAGTTTTTGCAAAAGCTGGGGTGTTACTATGAATGAGGATAAAAAAATTCCAGAAGGATGGCAATGGGTAAAATTGGGGGATATATTAAAATATGAGCAGCCTTATAAATATATTGTAAAAAGTACTGAATATAAGGATAGCAATAGTATTCCTGTATTAACTGCAGGTAAATCCTTTATTTTAGGATATACAGATGAAAAAGATGGAATTTATACAAATTTGCCTGTAATTATTTTTGATGATTTTACAACTGAAAGTAAATTCATAAAATTTCCATTTAAAGTAAAATCTTCTGCACTGAAATTTTTAAAGGAAAAAAGTGATAACTTTGTTTTGAAATTTATTTTTGAAAGTATGCAATTAATAAAGTTTAATAATGTAGGTGGTGAGCATAAAAGACGCTGGATTTCGGAGTTTCAATTATTTAAAATTCCACTCCCCCCTCTTCCGGAACAACGAAAAATCGCCGAAATCCTTGAAACTGTAGATAATGCCATCGAAAAAACTGACGCTATTATTGAAAAATATAAACGCTTAAAACAGGGGTTAATGCAGGATTTATTGACAAAAGGTATTGACGAAAACTGGCAGATAAGAGATGAAAAAACCCATAAATTTAAGGATTCGCCGCTGGGGAGAATTCCGGAAGAGTGGGAAGTGATAATGTTGGAAAAGTGTGGTAAGATTGTAACTGGAAGTACTCCTTCCACAGAAATTCCGCAGTATTATGGTGATGAATTTCAATTTATTTCTCCTGAAGATATACAAGATAATAAGTATATACTTGAAACAAAGAAAATGCTTTCAAAACAAGGTTTTAATCTTCAAAGAAAATTACCGCCTAAGTCTGTATGTGTTGTATGTATAGGTTCAACCATTGGAAAAGTAGCTTTAACTTCTACTTTCTCTTCTACTAACCAACAAATAAATACGATAGTTCCTAGGCCTGAGTTATGGGAACCTGAGGCACTTTATTATTTTGTTAGCTTTTATATTCAAAATCCTTTGAGAATGGAAGCTGGCATGCAAGCAGTTCCTATTGTAAATAAAGGTAAATTTTCAAAGATTCTTATTCCCCTTCCCCCTCTTCCCGAACAGCAACGCATTGCTGCAGTTTTATCTCAAATCGACGAAGCGATCGAAAAAGAACAGGCTTACAAGGAAAAGCTTGAAAGAATTAAAAAAGGCCTGATGGAAGATTTATTGACCGGGCGGGTCAGGGTGAATTCCCTGCTTTAAGTATTTGGTTTGGGAGGCTTTTCTAAATGTACAGTAAGCTTGATGAGGAGCATTATGTGGAAAATCCCTTCTTAGCCCAGCTTCTAAGGCTGGGCTGGAAGGTATACCGGCAGAATAAAGATAACCCCGAAGAGATAAAAGAGATTGCTTCATTTAATTCAGCTTTTGAACCGTCATTTGGTGAGTCGGTTAAGTTCAGAGAAAGCTTTAAAGAAGTAGTTTTAGAAAGCGTTTTAAAAGAAAGCCTGAAAAAAATTAATCCTTGGCTTATGGAGGACCAGATAAATGAAGTAATGCGGAAGATTACCACTCCTCAGGCCAATTCATTTTTGGAAATCAACCGGGAGATTCATGATTTACTTTTAGAAAACACCTCTGTATCCGAAAACCGCAGGACCGGTGAAAAAAGCCCCACGGTCAGATTTATTGACTTTAGAAATCCGGAAAACAATACTTTTTTAGCTGTATCGCAGTATAAAGTAAACATTCCGGGAACAGAAAAACATATTATTCCCGATATCGTTCTCTTTGTAAACGGCTTACCTCTGGTGGTAGTGGAGTGCAAATCCCCGGCCATTGCCGATCCCCTAACCGAAGCTATAACTCAGCTCATGCGCTACTCCAACCGGCGGGGAGTAAAAGAAGGAAACGAAAAACTCTTCTGGTACAATGTTTTTATGATTGCCACTTCAAATCAGGTAGCCAAATACGGCACCATTACCTCGGACTTTGAACATTTTGTAGAGTGGAAAGACCCCTATCCTTATGCCCTGTCCGAAGTAAATCCTGACGGTGTTGTTACCAGTCAGCAGCTTTTAATTCACGGAATGCTTTCAAAACAGAATTTCCTCGACTTACTGCACACCTTTACCATTTTTAAAGAAGACTCCAAAGGCGGTGTAATCAAAGTAGTTGCCCGCTACCAGCAGTTTAGAGCTGTAAAAAAGATGGTTAAACGGTTAAAAGAGGGGAAAACTCCGATTGAGCGGGGCGGGATTGTCTGGCACACCCAGGGGTCGGGAAAGTCGCTGACCATGATGTACATGGTCCGGGAAATGTACCACCAGCCGGAATTTGGTAGTTTCAAGATAGTTTTTATAACCGACCGGAAAGAATTAGAACAGCAGTTAAGAGACACCTCAAAAAGCGTTGGCTTTACTGTAAATCTTGCGGGAAGCATCGAAGAACTTAAACAGCTTTTAAAAACCAAAACTCCCGACCTGGTTATGGCCATGGTGCATAAGTTTCAGGAACGGGATTTAAAACGGGAGTTTCCCGTATTAAATACATCGCCCAATATCCTGGTAATGATTGATGAAGCGCACCGCACTCAGTACAAGCTTTTAGGAGCCAATTTAAGAAAAGCCCTTCCCAATGCGGTTAGAATAGCTTTTACCGGAACTCCGATTGATAAGACTGAACAAGAATTTGGCCAGTACATAGACAAATACAGCATCCGGCAGGCAGTAGACGATGGGGTTACGGTAGAAATAGTTTATGAAGGCCGGGTTCACAGTGCCGAACTTTCCGATGAAGAAGCGGCCAATGCCAGGTTTGAGGATGTCTTTCGGGATGCTGATCAGGAGACAAAACGCCAAATCTTAGGCAAATATACCTGGAAGGCCTATCTTGAAGCAGAAGAAGTAATCAGGGATAAAGCAAAAGACATGATCGACCATTATGTGACGCATATCTTTCCCAATGGCTTTAAAGCCCAGGTGGTTACCGTTTCCCGTTTAGCAGCGGTAAGATATAAAAAGGCCTTAGAAGACGCCTTGAAAGAAAAAATTGCTGAGCTGGAAAAGAGCCAGAACCAGAAAGTAGACCTAAAGACGCTGAAAAAGTTAAAAGTAGGAGTCGTAATCTCCGGTAAGCAGAACGATGAAGCTATCTATCAGCCCTATACCAATCCGGTGGAGCACGAAAAAATAATCCAGAGTTTTCGCCTTCCCTTTGGTAAAGTTAACGAGAGTGGCATATCGGGGGATGTAGGCATTTTAGTAGTTCAGAGCATGCTGATTACCGGCTTTGATGCTCCGATAGAACAGGTTATGTATCTTGATAATGTAATAAAAGGCCATAACTTACTGCAGGCTATAGCCCGGGTAAACCGGGTTTACAAAAACAAATCCTGCGGCTATGTGGTGGATTATGTTGGCGTT
Organism: Carboxydothermus hydrogenoformans Z-2901; assembly: GCF_000012865.1. GTDB lineage: Bacteria > Bacillota > Z-2901 > Carboxydothermales > Carboxydothermaceae > Carboxydothermus > Carboxydothermus hydrogenoformans. The sequence goes on from NC_007503.1 coordinate 739,734, forward strand.
TTAAAACATTTGGAAGAAGCACTGGCAATTTATGCTGATGAAGATTTAGCCGAAATCTCTAAGGTTGTTATTAATAAGGCAAAAAGTATTGCTAATTTGCATTATACCCATAGACAGATCGAAGAATTTTTTGCCAAAAAAGGCCTTAAAGACTGGCGGTCTCAGGTTGATGACTGCATTGACCTTTTAGTTGACGAACAAATCAGAAATGAATTTATCATGCTGGTTCGAAACTTCAATCGGGCAATGGATGCGGTTCTTCCTGATGCTGAGGCCTTAAAATATCTAACAGATTTAAAGATATTAAGCTTTATCAAAGAAGCAGCCCGGAATCGGTATCGTGACAGTAAATTGAGTATAAGTGATGCCAGCCGGAAAATAAGGGAGATCGTAGAAGAGTACATTGTAGCCAAAGGAATCGACCCCAAAATTCCGCCAACCCCGCTTTTAGATGATAAATTTTTAAATAAATTAAAAGGAAAGCCAGCTAAAGTTAAAGCTCAGGAATTGATAACAGCTATTAAAGAACATATTGTTGATCATTTTGAAGAAGACCCGGAGCTATATGAAAGATTTTCCGATAGATTAAAAAGATTGCTGGAAGAATATCACGAAAAGTGGGAAATACTTGCCGAAGAGTTAGAAAGATTTAGGGAGGAAATTCAAAAGGGCCGGGAAGTAGAAAATACTTTTGGGTTTGAACCTAAGAAAGAAATGCCGTTTTTTGGCCTGCTGAAAAAGGAGTTATTTGGGCAGAAAGCCTTTAATGAGCTGAGTGAGGAAGAAGTTAATTTCCTTGTTGATTTAACCAGAGACGTAATTGAAATAATTAAGAGAGAGACCAAAGCGGTTGACTTCTGGGAAAGCTACACCAAGCAAAAGCGGTTAAAAACCTATGTAGGAAACCACCTGCTGCAGAAATTAGTTCCAAAAGCTTCTGCCGGTAAGGGTGTTGCTGAAAATCCTGCTCCCTATCATGCCGATAGCTTAGCAAAAGTAATATTTAATAAAAGAAACGAAATAACGCAAAAACTCCTGGAACTTGCCTATTATCATTACGGGAAGTGAAAAACATGGATATAAAAATTGAAAAAATAATTCGCACCAAAAGAAAGACCATTGCTCTGGAAGTAACCGATAACGCTACTTTAATAGTTCGAGCGCCTTACAGAGTAAGTGAAAGCACCATTCAGGCGGTTATTCGAAAGCACTACAACTGGATTATTAAAAAGAAAAAAGAAGTAGAAGCCCGAGACCCAAAAGTTAGAGCTAAAGAGTTTGTTAACGGTGAAGGCTTTTTATATCTTGGAAAGTATTATAAACTTCAGATAGTGGAAGACCAGATCGAGCCTCTTAAATTTGCAAATGCTTTTTATCTTTCAAAGAAAGCACTGCCGCATGCTAAAAAGGTATTTACCGAATGGTATAAGAAGGCAGCTTTAGAAAAGATAACTGAACGGGTACAGTTTTATGCGAAGATGGGCGGTTATAAATATTCCCGAATAAATATAACCAGTGCTCAAAGAAGATGGGGTTCCTGCTCAAGCAAAGGCAACTTAAATTTTAGCTGGCGGTTAATTATGGCCCCCTTGCCGGTTATTGATTATGTAGTAGTGCATGAACTTGTGCATTTAGAGGAGAAAAATCATGGTAAAGTTTTCTGGACTAAAGTTAAGATTTTAATGCCTGACTACCAAAAACACGAAAAATGGCTAAAAGAAAACGGGTATGTTTTAAAAATTTAACAGTTTGAGGGTTAAAAACGATGTTTAATTTTAGTAATTAAGGTTGAACAATTTTAAGATTGTGAAGTTTTACATCGTGATTTATTAATTTTAAAAGGGCGTAATCAAGCTTTTCTCCATGTTCCTTTAGCGTCATTTTAATTTCCGCAATTTCCTCTTTGATTTGCTGGTTGGAAATTTTAAGTTCGTTAACGTCACTTTTAAGTTCGTTAACGTCACTTTTTAAGTTGCTCACATCACTTTTAAGTTCGTTAACGTCACTTTTTAAGTTGCTCACATCACTTTTAAGTTCGTTAACGTCACTTTTTAAGTTGCTCACATCACTTTTAAGTTCGTTAATGTCACTTTTTAAGTTGCTCACATCACTTTTAAGTTCGTTAATGTCACTTTTTAAGTTGCTCACATCACTTTTAATTCCGTTAACGTCACTTTTAAGTCCGTTAACATCACTTCGTAATTCTTCGACAGCTGCATTAGTATTTCCTACAATCCGAATTAATTCGGTAATCATTCTTGCCATATGGTCTAATTGTGTTTCAAGCCTATTAAATCTTTCTTCGGACATAAAATCACCCGCTCTATATTTCTTATAAAAGAATAATACCATATTTTAAAAAAATTAAAAACAAAAAATTTTTACTGCGAAGTTATGGTTTAATAAAAAATTAAGCCTCCAGGCGAACCCTGGAGGCGTTGATTTTCTGGAGCCGATGGTGGGATTCGAACCCACGACCTACGCATTACGAGTGCGGAGTTTTTACGCCTTTTTCTCATCCCACCAAAGCCTTGAGTTTCAAAGCCTTCCGCCACCGGAAAGCCTCACTTTTTCAGGAACTACGCATTAACCCCTTTTGTTGTTTTATATTCGATACTTCTTATTAAATTCCTGCTCAAGTGGAGGAGTTTTTTAAAAGTCTTTTCTTTTCTGCATAAACCTTCTGTTTTGCGTTTTTACTTCTGCACGTTGGGCAGTAATTTTTTCGCCCCTTCTGAGGCTTTCGGTCATAGCGAACATATAACTGATTGCATTTATCGCAAACACACAACTGTCTTACCCCCGCAAGACATTGAGCAAGCTCAACCCACATCTTTTGAAAACATCCCCATCCCGTGTCTATATTCATTCTTGGACGTTGTTCTTTGTCCCATTTCAACCATAGAGTTACATCCGACCCCGATAACCAACCATTCACACTTGAAGCTAAAAAGAAGCGTTGAATTGTAACATCAAACTTGCTTTCTTCTTCACACCATCCCGCCATTTTCCAAAGTGATGGTGGAGCAGGTTTTCCTTCCAGTAAATAAGAAGCAATATCGAGTATTGCCTTTACTAATCGGGCATAGTGTCGATAAAAGTATAATGGCTCTGCAGGAAACCAAAGACAGGAGTCTGTTCCACCCTCCCATTTAAGTTGTATTCTATTCGGAGTCCATATACAATCCCTATGTTTTACGCACAACCACAAAGGCCCCCATTTTTTTGCAAAGGATAGTATATCTTCGTCCGTCCCTTCCGCTAATTTCACAAAGTCATTAAGTACCCCCTCCGTCTCTTCTTTTTTTGTCCATCCAATGCTTTCCAATATATTTTCCCCCTCGTCTGCTGACAAAACAAAAGGGTCTGCCCGTAAAGGTAAGTTTTTTTGCCATTCTGGAGGTATAGGATACATTACACACTCCACCAATTTATCACTTGAATCTGGCCATTTTCCCAATTTCACATCAGGAGGAACCCATATAGCAGAATACCCTTCAAGGTAAGCCTGAAGCCTTGAGTTTTCGTCCGTAAACCCTGCTATATCCCAATTGGCCCAATTCATAAAAAAATCCCTCCTTTTACCTGAAATTTTACCTGAAAATATTTTTTTAAGCAAGGTTTTTTGCAAAAATTAACTTAGAAAAAACGGAGGTGAGAAAGAAAATGGTTACAGCCTTGCGTGTTTTGAGAGTTAAAACTGGGAAAACCTTACGGCAAATCGCAAATGAATTGAGGATTTCTGAAATTCAACTTTGCAGAATTGAAAGGGGGCAGTCCTACATTCCACCGCACTTGCGACAAAAATTAGCCGACTTCTTCAGCGTCTCAGTCTCCGAAATTTGCGATGAAGCTACTGGTTGGCCCATCTTGGTGGACATGGAAATGCCCAAACTGGTGCGGAAAGCGTAATGAACCGATACAACAGAATACCCCGGACGTCCTGCAGGCTGTTTCACCTGCGGAAGGGCGTCGGAAGAAGGAGGGAAGCGAGTGGAACTGCGGAAAATGCTTGAGGCTTTCGCTAACGAGCAAACTCCTGAATTGCTACTGGCCATTCGCAAAAAGTATGGCAAATACGGCTTTTCTCTCGCTTGCAAGGTTGCGGGGATAAGCCGAGGGCAGGGTAAGCGTATGTTAGGCCTGTATGACGACACAAAAGCTATCAGGCAATTGGCTAATCGGTTATGCGGAATGAAAACTTCAAGGTGGCAATAAGGAGGCCGGGGGTATGACCCGGCCTTAAAACTTTAGGAGGTGTGTTTCATGGAAAAGAATAGACGAGGCAGTATCCCGCTTTACGTGGACTACCAAGGGAAACGTGTGGTCTCTGGCATTCTCGGCCCGGACAAGGTTTTCCGTAAATCGGTTGAACTGCGGCAAAAACTGGTAGTCATGGACGCTTACGGCATCGACGAGGAGAACTTCCGGGAACTCAACGCCTTCGGCTGCAAAGTTATCGAGTTGCGGGAGCGAGACACCGGGAGGAAATACCTCATAGATTTCGACACCTTCAAAGCCAAAGCAGTACCTCGGCAAATCGGTAAGTTTGGCTTGCGGTACTATCTTCCGCTTCGCTATTGGCGAACCCTTGAACCGGCAGTAGGCGATACGCCATAAGAACCGCCTAACTTTTCAAAAGGAGGGATTACATGAACACTGTTTCTATTCCCAGTTTAGCCGTTTTTCAAGCCGCAAACAAGTACCTCCAGCGAGGCTGGCAGGTCATCCCGGTGCCTTTCAAACAGAAAAGTCCAGTCATCAAGAACTGGCAAAACCTGCGTTTGACCCAAGAAGATATTCGACGTGTTTTCGCAAAACCCTCCAATGTGGGTATACTCTTAGGCGAACCCTCTGGCGGACTTGTGGACATCGACCTTGACGACCCATTAGCGGTAAAACTCGCCCCCTATTTCCTTCCATCTACCGAAGCTATTTTTGGCCGAACTTCGAAGCCTGCAAGTCATTGGCTGTATCTCTGCTTTGGGGCAAAAACGACCAAATGGCAAGGCATTGATGGAGAAATGCTCGTTGAACTCCGTTCAACCGGTTGCCAAACGGTATTTCCGCCTTCGATACACCCATCGGGAGAAGCTATCACATGGCACAAAGAAGGGCAACCTACGCAAGTAAGTAAAGCAGAGCTTGAAAAAGCCTGCTCAAAACTTGCAAGTGCTGTCCTTATCGCAAAACATTGGCCTTCTCAAGGCACTAGGCAGGATACCGCTCTGGCCCTTGCAGGCGGGTTAATTCGCCTTGGATTCGGTGAAGAAGAAGCGGAAAGATTCATTGAGGCTGTAACCGTAGGAGCAGGAGACGAAGAAAGCAGGGACAGGGTGAAAACAGTCGTTTATACCGCACGCAAAACAGGAAATTCACCAACCACCGGATGGAAACGATTGAGCGAACTCATTAGTGAGGAAGTGGTTAATAAGGTCTTGCAATGGCTTGGAGTGGAGAAACGAGAGGAAGAAAAGCAATCAAGGCCCAACGTTGAAATTAAACTTTGGACTGCTACGGAACTCATGGAAACAGACTTCCCCGAACCTTCGTGGCTTATTCCGGGAATCCTACCCGAAGGCGGTTTGGTGCTATTGGCCGGAAAACCAAAAGTAGGAAAAAGCTGGCTTGCGTTAAATATGGCTTGCGGTTTAAGCAATGGCGGTGCTGTCTGCGGTATTCCTGCGGAAAAGGCTGTTAAGACCTTATACCTTGCGTTGGAAGATACTACCCGGAGACTGAAAACACGAATCCAACAGGCAGGATTAACGCCAAATGAAAATTCCCTCATTTCAACGACATGGCCCAAACTCAATGAAAAAGGCCTTACTCTGTTAGAAGAAACGATAAAGCAGGCTGGTATTCAAGTCGTAATCATTGACACATTGGCGAAGGTAAAACCTTCTTCTAAATCGAAGGTAGTTTCCTTGTATGACAATGATTATGAAATGCTCGGTAGTCTCAAAGAACTTGCGGACAGACTGGGAATCACCGTTGTAATCGTTCATCATTTGCGGAAAAGCGAAAGTGAAGATCCATTGGAAGAAGTTTCAGGAACTACTGGAATCACCGGTGCGGTTGATACGATTTTGGTGTTGAAGCGTGCAAGGACTGAGGCGGACGGAACATTGTTCATAACCGGACGGGATTGCGAGGAACAGGAGTTAGCCCTTCGATTCAATGCAGGACGTTGGGAGGTGCTTGGAGAGGCGAAACTATACGAAATTTCGAAGGAGCGGAGAGAGATTCTCGAAGCAATCGAAAAACTCGGAGGAAGTGCAAGCCCGAAAGAGATAGCTGAAATAACCGAAAGGCCTCATGGCTCGGTTAAACACCTCCTTCGCAAGCTGGAGGAAGATGGATTGGTAACTTCATTCAATGGCAGATATTCACTTACCACCTCCTTGAATGATATTCACCCAGACAACTCCGTTCACCCTGTTTACTCTATTCACTCTATTCACTCCGTTCACCCTATTCACTCTATTCACCGTTCACCCGGTGAACAGGGTGAATACTCGGTGAATGATACCATTCACCCTGAAAAATGCAGTAATGATGAGCCTTTCGGGGATTCGGTGAATGCGGTGAACACGGTGAACGGTGAACCTGTTGTTTTAGCAAGAAGCAACGTCTCACAACTCGATATAGAGGTATGGGAGATATGACTGCCGAGGCCATTGTTACCGAACTGGAAAGGTTAAACGTAAAAATAACTGTTGTCGGGGACAAGCTCAGGCTTGAGGCCCCGGCTGGCATCCTCACACCTTCAATAAAGGAACTCATAGCACGCAATAAGGCCCAAATCATCGAATGGCTAATGAATCCTACTACCGATTGCATGGGCACGGTAGTAAAGTTATACCACGCAAGAAAGGAATGTTTAGAAGCGGGCTACTGCTTACAATTTACACTGGACTGTGACTTATTCCCTCTAACATGGCGTTGGGGATGGTGCAGGGAAGGGGTAAGCATGGCAAGGCCCAAAAGAAATGCAGGGGGAGGATAAAAATTTCCTTCCTTTCCTGCAAATGACCCGCCGGGCACTCGCTTGCGTGAAAAAATCCCCCATAAAAGCGAGGGTAGTCCCTTTAACGGACATCCCCTAGGGGCATGCCGAAAATTTTGGCCCTGCTCCAGAGAACCGGCGACGTGCAGGCTTGCGTTCGCAAAATTCGCTTTATCTCGCAAGAGGGGAAAAAGAGCGGTTGAATTGACTACCCCCTCCTCAAATCTGAGGAAGCCTCCTAAGTTTTACTTAGTAGGCCGAGAGAGGGGATAGCGAATCTCTACCACGCCAAAGGGAAGACCGGCGAGCTGGGCCATGAAGGTACGTCCGCAAGTTTTACCGATTTTTTGGAATTTGTCACTTTTGCCTTGAATTTGCTACTTTTAGCTTAAATTTGCCTGCTTTCGGTAATTTTACCTCTCCCCCCGGTGCAGTAAATCAAGAGCACTCTGGAGACCGGCGGGCAGGCCCTCCAAATACTCCGGAATATACTCTTTCACGAGGGTGGTTGAAATGCTACGCACATTGTGAACCTCGAGGCCATACCTGTGACCGCAAACGGTCACAAACAATAAGGGAGGGGTGAAATATGGCAACAAAGGGATACAAACGGGAACACGGTCTTACCATCGAACAACTTAATGCTGTTGAACTTTTAGTTATGGGCAAGACCGATAAAGAAGTGGCCGAAGCTGTGGGAGTGAACCGGGTAACGGTTACAAAATGGCGGTTGTATGACCCTTATTTTCAAGCTGAGTTAAACAGGAGGAGGAAAGAAATATGGGGCGTTGCAGTAGACAGGTTTAGAAGCCTTCTATTGAAGGCCCTGAATACGGTTGAGAAGGCCCTTAACGAGGGAGATACAAGGACGGCGGTTGAAATTCTCCGGATGGCTGGACTGGACATGACAAAAGGGGGTGGCACTCTGGGGACATACCTTGTAGGTGAGACGGAAGCGGAAAAGATACTTGAGGAATTAGCAGAAGCGAAGAAGCGAGAAGAAACATTCAAGGCTTTTTCTGTTGCCGATTGGGAGAAGAAAAGCGTCCTTGACGAACTCGAAGAACTGGCAAGAAGATTGGAGAGGTTGCAGACCAGAACCGGAACATAGCGAAAACAATTGCTTGGATAACGCAAAATAACGCAACCCCCCCTGAAAACGGACATTTTCGGACATCATTAAAAGCCCAGTCGCAAGAGAAAGACGACTGGGCTATGCTAATTGAAGATGCAAAGGCTAAAGGGTTAAAAGGGCCGTGGTAGTTATTGCACATCCACATTATTCGGGGTGTTAACATTTTTTGGCTTTCTTGCCCCGAAGAATTCCATAACAGCTAATATAAGAGCAATAACACCCCAAACTTTCATGTCAGAAAAATCGCTCGTCGCTCCATTTATGAAAGCAAATAAAGCTGCTGCGGCTGAGAAAATCATTGCGACCTTTGGAAGGGCAAAAGCAAAAGCACCACCGATGAAAAGTAGAAAGGCAACAAACATACCAAGGTCGCCACTACTGCCAGTTGTTTTGCCTGAAAACAATGCATCACCAAAACTGACAGTGCAGGACTGTAAAAACACTAAAATCCCGATGATGAGAGAAATAATACCAGATGCAATTCTCATAAAAATTACCTCCTTTAAATTTTGTTTTTCAAGAAAAATTCTACAAAAAATAAAGAATTCCTTCTTTTTCTAAAGGTGGTTATAAAGTGAAAGTCGGAGAACTTATTGCAGTACTTAGTGTTGATATGTCGCAGTATGATAAGGATTTGGCTACAGCGAAATCCAAAGCAGAAACTATAGTAAGTTCCTTAGAAAAGCCTGCAAAAGCCCTTTTCTATGCATGGTGATATAAAACTATTCGGTGCAAGAAAAAAACCGCCTTAAAAGGCAAATATGAAGGCGGTTGCAAGCTAAGAAAGCCCTTCTGCCCAAGCCGGTAAATTCGTTTTAATCCCCTTTTTCTCTAACTTCTCCACCAGAAACTTGCCGGAAACGCCTATTTCCCCGATATACCACTTTACCAAATCCTTCGCTTTCGGATTGTTTTCATCTATAGCCCTTGAAATCCCCTCATAGATGGCAAGAGTAACGGGGATGTAAAGCTCCCTCGGGATAGAAAGATTTTTCATCACTTTCCACCCCCGGAGAGCTTTCTCGGTGCTCTCTTGCCCATCTGCTGTAACTTCTGCACTGGAGAAGCCTTTTCATGAACTTCCTTTATGTCATCCTGCGAAAGCCTGACATACCGACGTGTCATAGTCAAATCTGTATGGCCCAAAATCCTCTGGAGGCTGAACGGATCTCCACCGGCTTTTAGAAACTCAATGGCGAAGGTATGGCGTAAGCCGTAGGGAGTGACTTTAACCCCTGCTTTCTTGCAGTATTGCCTTACTCTTTTGGCCCAATCGTTTTCATTCAAAGTAATGCCATTCTCGGAAGCAAACAAAGGCACGTCATCGCCCCAATGCTCTGGGCGTATTCTCAAGAACCTTGCAATCTGCTGGGCAGTAAAGGGAGTGATTATAAGCGTCCTTCCTATCCTTGTCTTTGCCACTTCGGGCCTTATCCGTATCTCCCTTGACTCAAGGGAGAGGTCTGACCCCCTCACTTGCAATAACTCTCCGGGCCTTACGCCTGTGTCAATCTGCACGAGCATAAGACAGTAATCCCTAAGGCCCGTATAGGTCTTTTTGTCCGGCTGTTGGAGAAGTTTTTTCACTTCCTCAAGGGAGACATGGCGGATATTAGTAATATCCTCTTTGGCCCTTTTTATACCTTCTGCTGGATTGGCAGGAATATAACCTTCTTTTGCACACCACGAAAAGAAAGCCTTGAGATGGGCTAATCTCTTATTTCTCGTGCTGGGGGAAGCCTTTTCGGTGAAGTATTTTAATACGCTTTGGCGTAGGGAGGTATAAGACTCCAAAGCATGAGGGAAGCGGTTGAAGAACCTTTCAATGTGGAAGCGGTAATCGTGGATTGTCCTTGCACTTCTGCCCTCTGCCTCTTTGACGAGGATAAACTCGTCCAGTAAATCCTGCCATGTTATTTTTAACGAGAGAGGCAATCTTAAGACGTTACTTTTGGGCATAAAAATAACCTCCTTCAAGACCTACGCATTTTTTTAGGTCTTTCGGAGGCTGGAAGGCTTGATATTCAAGGTTGGAGCCGATGGTGGGATTCGAACCCACGACCTACGCATTACGAGTGCGTTGCTCTGCCCCTGAGCTACATCGGCAACAACATTGCATTAATATTTTAACGGGAAATAAGGTGGTAGTCAACGGGCAAATATTTGGGAGTAGCTTTAATTTTGAATCTTTTTGGAATACCATTCAGTATAAAAAAACAACCAATCACCGTCATATAATGCAACTGAGTAATTATTCATTGAATTGAGCAGTATTCAGGGATAAATTTAACTTAAAAACCCTTTAATGGGAGGTAAGTTTATGGTGGAAAAAGCTTACCCCTGGGTTAAACATTATCCACCTCATGTTCCTTTAAGTCTGACCTATCCGGAAACTCCACTTTATGAGCTTTTAAGGAAAACGGCTCAAAAGGTAAATAAAACTGCTTTAATCTTTTTTAATAAAAAATTATCATACAGCGAATTAACAGAATATATTGAAAATTTAGCAGTAAATTTATCCCCTTTGGGCCTGGAACCGGGGGACCGGGTGGGGATTATGCTACCAAATTCGCCCCAGTACGTAATTGCATATTTTGCCTTAATGGCGGCGAGGATGATTGCGGTCCCCTTAAATCCACTCCTGTCGGCAAGAGAACTAACTTATATTATTGAAGATGCCGGAGTCAAGGCTATTTTTGCCTTAAATCTTTTTGCGGAAAAGTTAAAAAACCTTGATAACGTAAAAATAATTTATACAGCAATTGCCGATTTTTTAGCGTTTCCTTTAAATTTTCTTTTAAAACTTAAAGAAAAAGCCCCTCCCGTAAAAATCGATAATGAAAAGGTCTTTGCATTAATGCCCCTTTTAAAAAATACCGGAAGCAAAAACTTTAGCCCCAAACAGCGGGACCTTAAAAAGGAACCGGCGGTGATTATTTACACCTCCGGCACTACCGGTAAACCCAAAGGGGTTATGCTCTCGGAGTATGCCCTGATAGTCAATGCCTATCATGTCAAGGTCTGGGGAGATTTAGTGCCGGAAGATGTGATGTTAACAGTCTTACCGATTTTTCACGGTTTTGGCATGAGCGTTTGCATGAATGCTCCCCTTTTAACCGGCTCTTCGGTGGTGTTACTTCCGCGGTTTTCGGTGGAAGAGTTTTTTAAAGCAGTAGCGAAACACCGGCCAACATTGTTTGCGGGAGTTCCGACAATGTTTGTGGCAATGTTAAACCATAAAGATCTAACCAAATACGATCTTTCCTCCTTTAGAGGTTGTTTTGTTGGGGCGGCGGCCATGCCCCCGGAGGTAAAGGAGCAGTTTGAAAAAATGACCGGAGCTCAGGTTTTGGAAGGTTATGGTCTTACCGAGGCGGTAACCGCTAAGTGCTGCAATCCCTACCGCGGCGTAAATAAAACCGGCAGTATTGGGATACCTTTCCCCGATACGGTGATGGAAATTGTCGATGCGTTTACCGGAGAACCATTGCCGCCGGGAGAAATAGGGGAAATACGGTTAAAAAGCCCCGATTTAATGCTGGGCTATTACAAGCAGGAAGCTGCGACCCGGGAAGTGATTAAAGATGGCTGGCTTTATACTGGAGACATTGGACGGATGGACGAAGATGGTTATTTTTACATCGTTGACCGCAAAAAAGATTTAATCATTACCGGAGGTTTTAATGTTTATCCCCGGGAAGTGGAAGATGTTCTTTACTCCCATCCCGATGTTAAAGAAGCCTGCGTGGTGGGGATTCCAGACAATTATTACGGGGAAGTGGTCAAAGCTTATGTAGTGTTAAAAGAAGGGGCTAAGACTTCGCCGGAGGAGCTAAAAGCCTTTTGCCGGGAAAACTTAACCCATTATAAAGTGCCCAAAATCATTGAAATAAAAGATGATTTACCAAAAAGCGCGATAGGTAAAATTTTGCGGAGGGCTTTAAAGGAAATGGAGAGTGAGGCCAGGCAATGAAATTAAACTATTTTTGCAGTTACTGGCCGGTGGAAATATCCGAAGGAGCGGGGATTTCTACGGTCCGTTATTTCCCGTCCGATGAAAGCAAAGCTCCGGTAAGGCTTCCTGCTTACTGCTGTTCTTATGCCAGGGGAAGCCTTGCCGAAATTGAAGAAGAAGGAGACGGTGACTTTTGGGGATTTGCCCACAGTTGCGACACGATGCAGAGTTTATACGGCATTACTAAGAGTTTACTGGGAGACGACCGGGTTTTTCTTTTCGTTCCGCCGGTTGACTTAACCACCGCTTTTGCCCGGGAATACTACCGGGAAGCTTTAATTTATCTCTGGCGGGAACTTTCCCAAAAAAGCGGGGTTAATGGTGAGGAAAAGTTAAAGCTTACCTGGGAAAAGTTGAAGGAGTTAAGAAATAAGGTTAAATCTTTGGAAAACTTGACGTCAATTATTCCTTCCTCCGAAATTTTTGAGCTTTTAAAAAAGCTTCAGACCCTGCCGCTGGATGAGGCTTTGGATTACCTCGAGGCCAAAAAAGCGGAATTTACCAGTTTATCTGTGGCTCAAAAGGCTATAGGGATTATTTTAACGGGAGCGGTAGTCACTAACAGTAAACTTTACCTTGCTTTAGAACAACAGGGATTTAGAGTAGTTTATGATGATACCTGTACCGGCTTTCGTCATTTTGCTGGAGAGATAGAGGATAAAGACGATATTTTGGAGGCAATAGTTTCTTACTACCTTTCAAAGCCCCCCTGTCCCTGCAGGCATAAGGGAGTATGGGCGAGGGCGGAGTATTTAAAAAATCTTTATCATAACAAAAATGCCCGGGCCATTGTACTTTTACAAAATAAATTTTGTGACCCCTTTGCCTGGGATGTTCCCTATTTAGTGGACTACTTTAAAAAACAGGGAGTTCCGGTTTTAGTTTTAGAGGTGGAAGGCGGAGAAATCGGCGAGCAAAATAAAACTCGCCTCCAGGCCTTCCGGGAAAGCGTGGGTGGAGTGTAATGGCTAAAAAAATCTTTAAGCCTCTTAAGGCTTCAGAGAAAATAAATAAAATTTTAAAAAATCATTATTTAAAAGCAAAGTATTTGCCAACGCTTGGAAAATTTTTTGGTTATAAAACCGCCTGGATTACCAGCGGAGCTCCGGTGGAACTACTGCGGGCCTTTGGTATAGAGCCGGTTTATCCGGAGAATTACGGTGCCATTTGCGGTGCCCGCAAGGTTTCGCCGAGTCTTTGCCAGGTAGCGGAAAACAGGGGTTATTCTCTCGATTTGTGTTCTTATGCCAAGAGTAATCTCGGAAGTATCTGGAATCCGAAAGAAAGTCCATTTAACGGCTTACCCCGGCCGGATTTACTGGTGGTTTGCAACAACATTTGCGGGACGGTTTTAAAGTGGTACGAAACTTTAAGCCGGGAATTTAATATTCCCCTTTTTATCATTGATACCCCTTTTATCACCGGTGAACCCCAACCCTGGCAAATCCAGTATGTGGCCAAACAGATAGAAAAACTGGCGATTGAACTGGAAAAATTTTTCCGGAAAAAGTTGGATTTAAACCGTTTGGAAAAAGTAATTCTCCTTGCCAATGAGACGGTGGATTTATGGAAGGGGATAAGAAATTTTGCCAAAAATAAACCTTCGCCGGTAAACGTTACCGATTTATTTATTAATCTGGGGCCAATGGTGGTTTTAAGGGGTACCGAAGTTGCCCGGGATTTTTACGAGGAAGTTTACCGGGAAGTGGAAGAAAGGTACAAAGCCGGGGTTCCGGCGGTAGAGGGAGAAAAATACCGTTTAGTCTGGGACAACATTCCCATCTGGTACGGACTGTACCGTTTTTACGGTTATTTTGCCGAAAGGGGAGCGGTTTTTGTTACCGATTCCTATACCGGTGGCTGGGCGGTCAACATAAAAAAGGGTCCTCCCTTTTATGCATTAGCCGAGACCTATGCCGGCGTCTTTTTAAATCGGGATTTAGAATTTCGCAAAAATCAGTTGCAATCTTTCATTGAGGAATTTTCTGCCGATGGCTTTGTCATGCACTCCAATCGTTCGTGCAAAGCTTATTCTTTTGTGCAGGAGGAAATCCGGCGCCAAATCATGAGGTCACTAGGAGTGCCGGGGTTAATAGTGGATGCCGATATGACCGACAGCCGGCTTTATTCCGAAGAAACGGTTTTAAACCGGGTCCAGGCTTTCCTGGAGAGCCTGTAGAGAAAAAGGGGGAGGGAGATTTTGTATCTTGGAGTTGATATTGGTTCGCTTACGACCAAGGTTGTCTTAATTGACCGGGGAAAAAATCTTATTGCTTATCGTTACAGTAAAACCGGACCTGCCGGAAAGGAAACGGCCGAGCGGTTAATTCAAGAGGTTTTGATAAAAGCGAATATTTCCCGGGACGATATTCAGGGAATAGTTGCTACCGGTTACGGCAGGGTTCTCTTTTCCGGAAAGGAGTTTTCGGAGATAACCTGTCAGGCCCGGGGGATTGGGCATTTATACCCGGAGGCAAAAACGATTATCGATATTGGTGGCCAGGATAGCAAAGTAATTTCTCTGGGAAAAAACGGAAAGGTACTGGACTTTGCCATGAACGATAAATGTGCTGCTGGCACCGGACGTTTTTTGGAGGTGATGAGTCAGGCCCTTGAAGTTCGTCTGGAAGAGATAGGGGAACTTGCCGAAAAGAGCCAGGAGGCAGCTAAGATATCTTCGGTTTGTACCGTTTTTGCCGAATCGGAAGTGATATCCAATTTATCCCGGGGGCAGAGCCGGGAAGCGGTAGCACGGGGAATTTGTGAGGCGGTGGCGGCCCGAACGGCTATACTGGCGCAAAAAGTGGGGGTGGTAGAACCGGTGGTTTTTACCGGAGGGGTGGCCAAAAATACTGGAGTTGTGGCGGCTTTGGAGCGAAAGCTTGGGGTTAAGTTATTAATTCCGGAAGATTCCACGATTACCGCAGCTCTGGGGGCGGCTTTATTAGCCGCTGAAAATTCTTAAAGAGGAAAATTCGGGAATTTCAAGGGGTTAGCTTTAAAATTGCCGAAAGGAAATCATGAACTTGATTATTCAACACGAGTATTATAAAAAGCTGCAGGAAGAAAGTATGGCTGGCAGAAACCTTGAAAAAGACGCCAAGGAAGCGGACCGGGAAGAGGAGAAAGTATACGAATAAAAATTATAGCCTCTTTTGGGGCTTTTTTTATTTATTGTTTGTGTTTTCGATTAAAATTTATGGTATATTAAAATTATAAAACAAAGGGAGGTGTCCGAATGGGAGTTAAAATTAGCGATTCCGTTACATATGTTGGCAAGATTGACTGGGAGCTTAGACGGTTTCACGGGGAAGAACTTTCTACCCACCGGGGGTCAAGTTACAACTCGTACTTAATTAGGGATGAAAAGGTGGCGTTAATTGATACTGCCTGGATCAAATTTGACAAAGAGTATGTAAAAAAGCTTTCGGAGGAAATTGATTTAAATAAAATTGACTATGTCGTAGCCCTTCACGGGGAAATTGACCACAGTGGAGCCTTACCGGAATTAATGCGCCATATTCCCGATAAACCCATTGTTTGTTCGGCTAATGCCGTTAAGTCGTTAAAAGGTCACTACCACCAGGACTGGAATTTCCAGGTGGTTAAAACCGGAGATACCCTGGATCTTGGCAGCAAAAAGCTTATCTTCATTGAAGCCCCGATGCTCCACTGGCCCGACAGCATGATGGCATACTTGACCGGGGAAGAGATTTTGTTTTCCAATGATGCCTTTGGTCAGCATTATGCCTCGGAAAGTCTGTTTAACGATTTGGTGGACCAGCACGAACTTTTTGAGGAAGCCTTAAAATATTACGCTAACATCCTGGCGCCTTTTAGCGCCCGGGTGGTAAAGAAGATAGAAGAAGTACTGGCCTTAAATTTACCGGTGAAAATGATTGCTCCCAGTCACGGGATAATCTGGCGGGATAACCCCCTGCAAATAGTTAATAAATACCTGGAGTGGGCTAAAGACTATAAGGAAAACCAGATCACCATTATTTACGATACCATGTGGGATGGCACCCGACGGATGGCCGAAGAAATAGCCCGGGGAATTAAAGCGGCGGATCCGGAGGTTACGGTGAAGCTTTACAATTGTGCCCGGTCGGATAATAACGATATTGTGGTGGAGGTATTTCGCTCCAAGGCAATATTGGCGGGTTCACCTACGGTTAACCGAAATATTTTGTATAACTTAGCCGGACAGCTGGATTTAATTAAGAGCTTGCAGTTTAAAGGGAAAAAAGCTTCTGCTTTTGGCGCTTACGGCTGGAGCGGTGAAGGGGTTAAAATCATTACCGAGATTTTAAAGGAAGCGGGTTTTGAAATTGTAATGGAGGGTATAAGAGAGCTCTGGAACCCCGATGATGAAGCTTTAAAACGTTGTTTTGAATTTGGGAAAAATTTTGCCCAGGCAGTAAAATAATCTCAGAAAAAAGAATAATGTAGATAAGGGCGCACTTCTGTGCGCTCTTTTTTTGTATTTATTTTCTCAACTTTTTCTTCTACCCCCTGACACTTCCCGTATTAATTTTTGTATGGAAGAGAGTTTTATGCATTTTAAAAATGTACGGTTGCACATGCTGCAATAATTTACTATAATACTTTATGTAGCGAAGTAAAAGTGACGAAATACACAAGGAGGCGCTGACAATGGCTGTGGAAAAACTTCAAAATAACGTGGAAAAAGTAGCACAAAAAGCGGTTTACAATTTTGTGGAAGATAGTTACAATTGTGCTGAAGGGATAGTTGCTGCTTTTTCGGAGGAAATGGGTTTGGCTGCGAAAACCTATACAGCTTTAGCCATGCCCTTTGGCGGAGGTATAGGGAGCCTTGGTCATATGTGCGGAGCTATTTCCGGAGGTTTAATGATGCTTGGCTTAAAAGGTGCGCAAAAGGGCTTAAAAAAGCCGGAAATTCGGGAACTGGCCCAGAAGCTTTACAAGGGCTTTGAGGAAAAATTTGGTGCTGTTAACTGCCACACCTTAACTCGGCATGATTGTAACGATGCCAGTTCTGCTCCTTATGATATAAAAAACTGCGCACCTTATATTCAATATGTGGTTTATAAAGTAAATGAACTCCTGGGGGATTAAGATGAAGTATAAAGTTCATATCGATGGGGGTTCCCGGGGAAACCCGGGGCCTGCCGCTTCTGCGATGGTTATTTATGACGAAAACGGGGAAGTCCTGTATGAAAAAAGCAAATATTTAGGTATAACAACAAACAACGTGGCGGAGTGGGAAGCCCTGAAAGGGGCTTTTTTGGCTTTGACCTTTCTTGCTCAAAAGCATGGTAAGGTTGAAGCCGAGATTTTTGCTGACAGTGAACTTATGGTTAAGCAGTTTAACGGGCAGTATAAAGTAAGAGATGAAAAGTTAAAGGAAATATACGCTGAAGTAAAAAAATTGGCAGCAAATCCTGCTCTAAAAGTAACTTTGTCCCATGTCTACCGGGAGAACAATAAAGCTGCGGACCGACTTGTTAATCTTGAATTGGACCGGCAGGAAAATGCAAACATTGACAGCGAAATTATAGAATAGTATAATAGAACAAAAAATTGCGAAAAATGGAGGGGAGCGGCATTATGGATTACGCCGAAATGAGTTTACAGGAGCTCCAGGAAGAGCTAAAAAAGCTTAAAGAAACCCTTGAAGAGGTAGAGGAAGAAAAGTTTTTTGTTTTAGGGCAGAGCGGTTTTCATGTATCGGGGGGCAAAGTAAAACAGTACGAACAGGAAATTTCTGAGCTGCAGGCGAAAATTAAAGAAGTGGAGAGGTTGATCAGGGAAAAAAGCAATTAAGAGTTGAGCCCTGCTTTTTTCAGGCAGGGTTTTACTTTTCTGGACAACGGGGTAAAAATAATAATAACCATATCATGATCATAAAAGGGGGTATTTTAATGGAAGACAGGGTAATGCCTATTGCAGAAGAAAATTTACCGGAAGAATTAAAACCCATTTATGAAAATTTTAAGCAAAATTTTGGCGAGGTTCCGTTACCGATTAAAGTCATGGCCAATAATCCGGCTTATTTAAAATTGTTTGTGCAAAAGCATAAAGTACTCTGGGAAGAAAACTCGCTTGATCCCAAGACCAAAGTTCTTATCGCCTTGGTTATTTCTACCTTAAATAACTGTGAATTTTGCATTAGAAATTATACGATGCAGGCAAAGAAATTGGGGATATCCGATAAAGAGATAATTGAGGCAATTAGTTTAATTGATTTAGTTGGCAGCATGAATCACTTTAACAATGGAATGCGGATTAAACCGTGAAAGATGGGGGCTAACCTTAAAGGGAAGAGGTTAGCCCCTTTAAATTTCCCAATAACTTCGAAAATAGTATTGACAGCGAAAACCATGGCGTTTTAATATAAATAAGTAAAGATTACGCTATTATTAAATATAGAGAAAAGGGGGTATAAGATGTTTAAAAAAATTTTTCTTTTTCCTTCCCAAAATTTAGTTACAGTAATACCGCTGGTGATGATTCTGGGAATCATCGTGGGTTATTTTGTGGATACGAGCTTCCTTAAAAACTACATTCTGGTATTTACTTTTTTAATGCTTTATCCAACCATGATTGGGATGAAAATTAAAGAAGCTTTTGATTTGTCCCATAAGAATGTGGTGGGTCTTGCTTTTCTTTTAAACTTTATTGCCATTCCTTTGATTGCCTGGGGTCTTGGAACTTTACTTTTAAAAGGCGAACCGGAACTTTTTGCCGGCCTTGCCATTAGTTCTCTTTTGCCTACTTCCGGGATGACCATTTCCTGGACAATGCTTTACAAAGGGAATGTGCCGGCAGCGGTAAAAAATACTACATTAAGTCTTATTATTGGCTCCCTTTTGGCGCCCTGGTATTTATTACTGATGGTTGGCAAGTACGTGCCGGTGGATGTGGTTGCTACTTTTAAGCTTATTGTTACGGTAGTCTTTATTCCCCTGATTCTTGGACATTTTACATATAAATGGCTTTTAAAAAAATATACAACGGAGCAGTTTAATAAAGAGATAAAACCGTTTTTACCGGCTTTTTCGACGTGGGCGATGCTTTTAATCGTGTTTACCAGTATCAGCATGAAAGCAAAGATGCTGGTGCAAAATCCGAAGCTTTTGGGTTATGGTTTATTAATTTTGGCGGTGTTTTACGGTATTAACTTTTTCCTTGGAACCATTGCCGCTAAGGCATTTTTGAACCGACCGGATGGTTTGGCTTTGGTTTTTAGCACCGTCTTAAGAAATTTATCCCTTTCTTTAGGAATTGCGGCAACGGCCTTTGGGCCAAAAGCTGCCTTTATTGTTACCCTGGCGTTTATTTTACAGGTTCAGGGAGCTGCCTGGTACGGAAAAATGATTAATAAATACGGAGTTTTTAAAGATGAAACGGCGATGCAAACAGCAAAGGCCTGAAGTCATGCCCCAAAATTTTGGGGCATTTTTTATTTGTGGTGGCAGGATAAATTCATTGTGGTATAATAAGCCAAAAGGGGAGGATTTTGGTGGGGAAATTCAGGGGAAAAATTATCTTTTGGCTTATGGTTTTTCTCTGGTTGACGACTCCCGTTTATGCCGGTGTTCTGGCTACCAGGGTTGAGGGTGTCATTGACCCGGTAATAGCGGGGCACCTTAAGGAAATAATCCAAAAAGCAGAGCGGGAAGAAGCAAGCTTTGTCTTAATTGAACTTAATACTCCCGGTGGTCTTGATACTTCTATGCGGGAGATAACTTCTGCGATTTTAGCTGCAAAAGTACCGGTGGGAGTCTGGGTTGGTCCTTCCGGAGCCAGGGCGGCTTCTGCCGGAACATTTATTTTATACAGTGCTCAGGTAGCGGCAATGGCTCCGCAAACCACTATCGGGTCTGCTCATCCGGTAAATCTCGGGGGACAGTCCCTGGATCAGGATTTGCGGGCCAAGGTGGAAAACGATGCGGTTTCTTATATTACTTCCCTGGCAAAAAGGAATGGAAGAAACCCTGTTTGGGCGGAAGAAGCGGTTAGAAAAAGTGTTTCGGTGGATGCGGAGGAAGCTTATAAAAAGGGAATAATAAATTTTATTGCTAAAAACCCGGAAGAATTTTTAGAAAAAGCCCATGGGCTCCGGGTAAAAGTTTCCGGCAGCGAATTAGTCTTAAATTTAAAGGGGCAAAGGATAAAATATCTTGATTTAAGCTTGTGGGAAAAATTTTTACATGCTTTGGCCAATCCTGAGCTTGCCTATTTTCTTATTTTGGTTGGAATTTACGGTCTAATTTACGAGTTTGCCCATCCCGGAGGGATGGTTGGCGGGATAACGGGGGTTCTTGCTTTACTCATGGCTTTTTATAGCCTTTCCGTTTTGCCGACTACTCTAACGGGCCTTTTATTGCTTCTTTTTGGTTTGGCTTTAATCATTGCCGAACTTTATTTGCCGACTTTTGGAGCACTGGGAGTGGGAGGGGTGATTAGCATTACTCTTGGTTCGCTGTTTCTTTTTGGCACCGATTTACCGGGGTTAACCATTAGCTGGGTTAATATTCTCCCGCTGGTTTTGCTTTTAGCTTTAGGAGTATACCTGTTAATTAAACTTGCGGTTCGGGCGCAGAAAAGTAAAAGTTTAACAGGAATGGAGGGGATGATCGGCCTTACTGGTAAAGTTACCGCGGATCTTCAACCGGAAGGATTTGTAATGGTAAGGGGGGAAATCTGGAAAGCAAAAGCGGTGGAAGGTAAAACCATACCACGGGGTACACCGGTAAAGGTGATAGGGGTTAACGGGTTGACCCTGGTGGTGGATGAGGTTAACGAAAGTTAAAATAACTTTTCTGGAGGGATGTAAATGGAGATTATTGGTGCCCTTTTAGGGGCAATGGGCCCGCTTCTGGTTTTAATCCTGTTTTTTCTTTTCTCGGCCGTTAAAGTTATTCGCGAGTACGAACGGGCGGTAATCTTTCGCCTGGGTAGAGTTATCGGTGCTAAAGGGCCGGGACTTATCATTGTAATACCCATTATTGATAAGGTCTGGAAAGTTGACCTGCGGACGGTGGCTATGGATGTACCACCGCAGGAAGTAATCACCCGGGATAACGTACCGATAAAAGTAGATGCGGTGGTGTATTTTCGGGTTATGGACCCGGTAAAAGCGGTGGTGGAAGTAGAAAATTATATTTATGCCACCTCCCAGTTTTCTCAAACAACTTTAAGGTCGGTGCTGGGTCAGGCGGAACTGGATGACGTTTTAACCAAACGGGAAGCGATAAACCACGAGCTTCAGAAAATCATCGATGAAGCTACGGATCCCTGGGGGATTAAGGTTACTTCTGTGGAGTTAAAAGCGGTAGAACTGCCCGAAGGGATGAAGCGGGCCATGGCCAAACAGGCGGAGGCGGAACGGGAGCGACGGGCTAAAATTATCTCTGCCGAAGGGGAGTTTCAGGCTGCCGAAAAACTTACCGCTGCTGCAAGCTTGATCGGTCAGGTACCAACTGCTTTACAACTGCGCTTTTTACAGACTCTGGTGGAAATTTCCGCCGAGAAAAATTCCACCGTTTTATTCCCCTTCCCCATAGAGTTAGTAGAGCCTTTTCTGAAAAAAATGACGCAAAATCAGGACAAATAAGCGGGGATTTTTACTGAATTTACAAGGCTGGCCGAAGTAGGCCAGTCTTATTTATTTCCATTAGATATTAATTTTCTTACCCGGAGGGGTTTTTTGCACCGGTAAGTTTAAACGAATGTCCCGGGCGATTAAATCGGGGTTTTCGGCGTAACGGATTGATACTTCGTAAAACTTTTTTAAAGTTGGTTCATACCAGATTAGGGACGAAAATTCCATGTAGGTTTCCCGGCCTTTGGGAGTTAAATTTAGCGAATCTTTTTCCACCAGCTCCCACTGGCGGAGTTCGGCCAGTAACTGCTGGACGTAAGGGCTAAAAACTCCCTTCCCTTGCTTAATAAAATTAAACCGGTAAAACGGTTCGAGCGGCCGACCGTAAAAATACAAAAGGTAGATTAAATTGTGAAGATCCTTTTCTCTTTTGGGTTTAACGGTAAAAAGTAAAAGTAAGATAAAAAGGTGTTTTAACGAGAGATTCAAGGCTGCTTCCCCCTCTTTTTAAAAATTATATCTTTTTTTGGCCGGTTACAACACTGCTACTTGGCAAAAAGATAGGAAAAATATATAATAATATATGAACAAATGAACATATGAGGTGATAAAGTGAAAGAAAAGGCTCCGGTGTGTAAGGTTACTTTATTTGATGAAGAAACGGTCCAGACAATTCGCCAAAACTTACCCGGTGAAGAGACAATTATCGAGCTTTCCGAGGTGTACAAATCCCTGGGAGATGGAACCAGGCTCAAGATTTTGCTGGCCTTAAAAGAAAAAGAAAGTTGTGTTTGTGATTTAGCCGCTGCCCTTTCCATGAGCCAGTCGGCTATTTCCCATCAATTACGGGTTTTGCGGAATGTGCGCTTGGTGAAATACCGAAGAGAAGGGAAAATGGTTTACTACAGTTTGGATGATGAACATATTTTAAAAATTTTACAGGAAGGTTTAAACCATATTACCCATAAATAGGTTGGTGAAATTATGGCAAAAAATAGTATTTTTTACCTTACCGGATGCAGCTGACAGAGCTGTGCAGCCGTTCTGGAAGAACGGGTGAAAAAGCTTCCCGGTGTCATAGATGCTGAACTTGATTTTGCGGCAGGGAAACTGAAAGTTTTAGGGGATGTGGACCCTGAAGTTATTATCAAGGAAGCGGAAAAAGAAAAATTTAAAGCTTATTTATCCCGGAGTGATGTTCCAAAAGCTCAAAATTTTTTCAAAGAAAATTACCTTTTACTTATGGGAATATTGTTTTTGCTTGTTGGTACCGGTATTAACTTTATCGGCCAGGATAAAGTAGCTTCATTATTTTATTTAGCGGCAATTCTGGCCGGTGGCCGGGAAACCATTGAAAAAGGTTTAAAAAACCTGTGGCAACGAAAAATAACCAGCGATTTATTAATGTTAACCGGCCTAATTGGGGCGATGGCGTTAGGAGAATTAACAGAAGCAGCTTTAGCAGCGGTATTATTTGGGATAAGTGAGTTTGTCGAGAACTATAATCTTGAAAAAGCCCGTACTGCTTTAAAAGAGTTGTTTGCAGCAGTACCCGAAGAAGCATTGGTGTTAAAAAATGGTGAAGAACAGCTCTGTAAAGTAGAGGAAATACGTCCGGGAGATTTGGTAGTTATAAAGCCCGGTGAGAAAATACCTGTGGACGGTGTCCTGAAAAAAGGAAGAATTGAGGTTAGCCAGGCCGCTATTACCGGGGAGAGCCGGGGAATTTTAAAACTTCCCGGCGAGGAAGTATATGCGGGAAGTATAAATCTTGATGGTTTTGGTATAATTGAAACCCAAAAGCCGAGCGGTGAAACGGTTATAGCCAGGATGGCCGAATTAATCGAGGAAGCGCAAAAGGAAAAACTTCCGGCGCAAACGTTGTTAGATAGATTTGCCGCGGTTTATACACCGCTGGTTTTAGCTCTGGCCTTTTTAGTTGCCTTCATTCCACCGCTTCTCCTTGGTGGTGAATTTCGACTCTGGATTTACCGGGCTCTTACCTTTTTGGTGGTATCCTGCCCCTGCGCCCTTTTAATTGCCGTACCGATTTCGGTGATTTCAAGCCTTGGAGCGGCAGCGAGACGGGGAATTGTAGTAAAGGGTAGTCGGAATTTGGAACAACTTGCCCTGTGTGATACGATAGTATTCGATAAAACCGGGACTTTAACCCGGGGTGAAATGGAAGTTACCGAGGTAATTGCTGTAAGTCCTGATTTTTGGCCGGCGGTATATTCTTTAGAAAAAAGGGCAACCCACCCTTTAGCTAAAGCAATTATAAAGGCGGTGCCGGCCGAATATCAAAAAGAAATAGAGGTTTTAAACTTTCGGCAAATTCCGGGACTGGGAGTGCTCGGCCAGGTTGAGGGTTCCAATTACTTTATCGGTTCACCAAAAGGAATTAAAGAAATTCCCGAAAGCTTCATAAAAACTCTTCAGGAAATTGAAGAAAAGGGGCAAACGGCCATTTTGGTGGCAAAAGAAAATATTCCCGTTGCCCTTTTAGCTGTGGCGGATGTTATCCGGGATGATGCCGGTGAGGCGATTCGAAATATAAAAGCCCTTGGGCTTACCCCGGTGCTGCTTTCTGGTGATAGTAAAAAGGTAGCCCTGCGGGTTTCCGAGGAGTTAGAAATAGGAAAATGGTACGGTGAAGTTTTACCCCAGGAAAAGCTTACCGTCATAAAAGAGCTGCAGGAAAGCGGACGAAAAGTTATAATGGTGGGAGATGGGATTAACGATGCTCCGGCCTTGGCTGCGGCCGATGCGGGTATTGCAATGGGAGAGGGGAGCGGACTTGCCACCACTACAGCGAAAATAGTTCTTTTGTCGGGGAAATTAAACAATATTCCCTTTTTAATAAAACTTGCGCGCCAAAGCCGGGCTATTGTTAAACAAAATATAATTTTAGCTATCGGGCTAAAATTGTTGGCCCTGATGGCGATTCTTCCTGGCTGGTTAAACCTCTGGCTGGCAATCGGAGCCGATATAGGGGTTGCTTTGCTGGTTAGTTTAAATGGCCTCAGGGTTTTGTGGTTAAAGTAACGGTATTTTTTTCCCAGTATTTCAACAGATTATAGGGGTTTACCGCTCGCATTCCCGGAGCATAAAGGCCGTAATGGAGATGGTCCGGTGTAAAATCGGCATTGCCGGTATGTCCAACATAACCGATAACCTCACCTCTTTTAACTTTCCGCCCGGGTTTAATTTCCGGGCGGATTCCTTTTAAATGGGCATAGTAATGGTAGAGGCCGTTTTGGTCTTTAATTAATACCCGGTTTCCTCCCAGAGAAAGCCAGCCGCTCTTTACTACTTTTCCGGACATTACCGCCCGAACTTCCGTTCCTTCGGGAGCAAAAATATCTATGCCGAGATGAATCCTTCCTCCTTCCCGGGGAGCATGCCAGTTGGCGGAAATAAAATACTGGTTACCTGCTACGGGAAATACGCCATTGGCGAGATTTTGCAGAGTTGTCTTGTCAAGCTTTTCCCAGGAAATGTCGGTGATTTTTTGAAGTTCAAGGTATTGATTATAGTTCTGGTAAGAGGAAAGGATATTAAGAAAAAAGCAAAGGAAGAAAAAAACGAACAGAATAACAAAGATTCTTTTAACCTTTGCCACCTTAATCCCACCTTTTCTTAGGAAATTTATAGTTGTTTTTGGGCAAAAATATTCCTTACTCGACAAATCCGTTAAAAAAACATAAAATAAAAGAAAAAACAGGGGGTGGAACGATGATTAAGGTTACCTGGGAAGGAAAAATGAAATTTCGGGGAATTGGCCCATCCAACCATGAGGTATTCATGGATACCGATGCAGCGGGGGGCGAAGATACCGCAGCCCGTCCGGCAGAAGTCATGATGATGTCCCTGGGCGGTTGTACCGGCATGGATGTAGTGGCAATTTTAAACAAAATGCAAATTGCGGGTTATGAGTTTTGGCTGGAAATTGAACCAACCTGGGCAGAAGATCATCCCAAGATTTTAAAACATGTAAAAATGACCTACTGCTTTAAAGGAGAAAACTTACCTAAAGATAAAATTGAGAGGGCGGTATTTTTATCCCAGACCAAATACTGCCGGGTAAGTAACACCTTAATTAAAGCCGCTCCGATGGAGGTATATATTAATTTAAACGGTGAAACCTGGCAGTTAAAAACTCAATAAAAAAGAGGGCGAAAATTCGCCCTCTTACTTGCGTTCTCCGGAAAATTCTTTTGGTTTTATAAATTTAGCGATAAATATGCTTACTTCATAGAGGATTAAAAGAGGAGCAGCCATTAAGAGCTGGCTTATGACATCGGGGCCGGGAGTCAGGGCGGCGGCCAGGATAAATACCACCAGTAAGGCGTATTTCCGGTTTTTTACCAAGAATTCATGGGAGATAATATTTAGCTTGGCCAGGATATAAACAACTACCGGCAGCTCAAAAACCAGACCAAAAGGTATCAAAAAATTTAAAGCAAAAGAGATATACTTGCCGATGGTTATCATCGGACTCATAATATCGCCGCCAAATTGTAAAAGAAATCGGGTGGCAATTTGAAAGACTGTAAAGAAGGCAAAAACGATACCGGCGACGAATAAAATAATTATTACTGGAATCATCCTTAGGATAAACTTTCTTTCCGCCGGTTTCAACCCGGGAGCGACGAAACTCCAGATTTGCCACAAAATTATCGGGGAGGCAAGTATAATTCCCAGTATTATGGCAATTTTCAGTTTTGTCATAAATGCTTCGGTGACATTGATAAAAACTAACTTCATTTTAAGAGCGGTAACCGGCTGGAGTAAGATATTTAGAAAATAATCGACATAATTATAAGCAATTATTGAGCCAATAACTATGGCAATAACGCTAATAATAATTACTTTCCGTAAAGCTTCTAAGTGTTCAAACAACGTCATCGGTTTATCTTCCATTAAGATACCTCCACCTGCTGTAAAAACTTGAAGTTTTCTTTGATATGACTTTCGACCTACCGGGGAAATCTTTTAAGCTATCCGGAGACACATGATAAACGCCTCCATTTTTTAAGTAAGTCATTATCAATTATATAAAAAATTTATTTTCTTAAAAAGGGGAGATGGGGGTTGTATTTAAAAGTTTTTGATTTTAGCGGTAAAAAGCTTAAAGTTTTGCCCTGGGGTTATTTTGCCGATGGACAGATTAAGCAGGGGGTAATTACCGTTAATAACGGAATTATCTCTTCAATTGAAAAAACGGGGGAGGCGGATTTAAAAGTACCGTATTATTTATATCCGGTGTTAGCCGATGCTCACCTCCACTTGAACTTAATGGATAACAGTGAGCTTACACTCCCGGAAATTATGGCAAAGCTAACCGGTCACGGCATTATGGGTTTTAGGGAATGCGGGGATAGGAGTGAATTCTGGAAAACCGCCAGAGAACACTGCTCGTATGTAAAAGGTGTATTTTGCGGAAATGGTCTTTACAAAGAAGGTTATTACGGCCGAATTGCCGGAATTGCCGTAAAGGATACCAGGGAGGCTCTTTATGAAATTTCGCGTCTTTACGAAGAAGGGGCGAAGTTTGTAAAAGTATTTGTTACCGGATTGGTGAGTTTAAAGGAAAAGGGTAAAGTAGGGGCTACGGGATTTAGTCTTGAAGAATTAAAAAAAATTGTCGATACAGCCCATAAGCTGGGGCTAATGGTTGCTGCCCATGCCAATGGCCCCGAAGGAATAGAAATAAGTATTGAAGCCGGGGTCGATACCTTGGAGCATGGCTATTACATAACTGATGAGCTTCTTTTAAAAATGCGGGATGCCGGTACCTGGTGGGTTCCAACGGTGGCAGCAATTCGAAACCAGATGTACCGGGAAGAATTGAGTCCTGCGGAAAGAGAAAATGCTTATTATGTATATAAAGAGCAGCTTTTTAAAGTAAAGAGAGCCTTTGAACTGGGGGTAAAGCTCGGACTTGGTACCGATAGCGGTACGTCGTTTTTGGCTTTTGGTGAAGCTCTCTGGGAAGAGATGGAGCTTTATCTTAAAGCAGGTATTCCTCCCGGAGAAGTAATAAAAATTGCGGTAGAAAATAACTTTCAAATGATGGGGATATCAGGTTTTTCTGGTATAAGGCCTGGAAATTTTGCTAAATTTCTGGGGCTTAAAATTCCCTTTGGCGATGAGGTATAATAAAAGTTGAAAATTTAAACATTAGGAAGGAGAGTATATTATGTTCGGTAATTTTGGGTTTCAGGAATTGGTGGTTGTTTTAATTATTGCCCTTATTATTTTTGGACCTTCCAAACTTCCGGAGCTTGGACGGGCTTTGGGACGCGGTATTCGGGAGTTTAAAAAGGCTACTACCGAAATTGAAGAAAGCATAACAAAAGAGGTAAATGCGGTTAAAGATAATAATTTCAAGGAGGGTTAAATGCAAAATTTAACTGTTGCCATTTTGGCCGGGGGTAAAAGTTCGCGCATGGGGCAAAACAAAGCCCTTTTACCTTTGGGTACAATGAAGATAATTGAGCATCTGGTAACCAATTTAAGACCTATCGCTTCCGAGCTTTTGCTTGTTGCGAACACCGATGAATATGCTTTTTTAAACCTTCCGGTTTACCGCGACCGTTTTCCCGGCCAGGGACCGCTGGCGGGAATTGAAACGGCTTTAAGGGTTGCGTTTAATGAAAAAGTATATATTACCGCCTGTGATTTACCGCTGTTACCCGCTGAAATCCCCCGGTTTTTGGCTGAAAATACCGAAGATTATGATGTAACGGTTTTAGCTTATAAGGGGAAAATTGAACCGTTAATAGGCATTTACCGAAAAAGTATTTATCCGGTGGTAGAAAAACATTTAATTCTTCGGAAAAATAAAATAATAGATTTTTACCCCCAGGTGAAGGTAAAGATAATTAATTTTGAACAACTTCCCGAGAATTTGCAGCGGGAAGAATTTCTTTTAAACGTTAATACCCCGGCGGATTATGAAAAACTGTTAAAAATATTCAGTTTAAAGGAGTAGTTCAATGGAGACCAATGTAGCTTTAGAAAAAGCTTTAAATATGCTTTTGGCTTATGTTCCTAAACCCGGAACGGAGATTGTCGAAATTTTAAAAAGTCAGAACCGGGTGCTGGCAGAAGACGTTTTAGCCGACATTATGGTACCTCCTTTTTCCCGTTCGCCCTTGGATGGATTTGCTTTTAGAAGCAGTGATTCCCCGCGGGAAAAAGGGCAAAAGGTTCGGCTTAAAATTGTTGACTACCTTCCCGCGGGAGTGCCGGCTACAAGGCCGGTAAACTCCGGTGAAGCGGTAAAACTTATGACCGGGGCCATGATTCCCGAAGGAGCCGATGCGGTAGTCAAATTTGAAGATGTGGTGGAAGAAGACGGCTATGTAATTATCGATTTTCCGGTAAAGCCAGAGACAAATATCGTTAAAAAAGGGGAAGACTTTTTACCAGGTGACGTCATCATTGAAAAAGACCGGGTAATTAATGCCAATGCCATTTCTCTATTAGCGTTAGCCGGAAAAAAGAAAGTGTTGGTTTATAAAATACCTAAAGTTTATATTATTTGTACGGGCAGTGAACTGGTGGATATTGAACAAATTCCCGGTCCGGGGAAAATTCGCAATACCAATTTATACAGTATCGGGGCATTGGTGGCAAGGTCCGGAGGAGAGCCTGTTTTAGGCCGAATTGTGAACGATGATTTAAATTTAATTGCCCAAGAAATAAAACGAGGACTGGAAGTGGCCGATTTAGTGCTGACCACCGGGGGAGCGTCGGTGGGGGAATATGACTTGATAATTAAGGCTTTAGAAAGTATCGGTGCCGAAATTTTATTCTGGAAAACCGATTTTAAACCCGGTACACCGGTGATTGGGGCAGTAGCTAATGGGAAAATAGTTATTGGTTTATCAGGAAATCCCCAGGCAGCTATGACTTCTTTCGAGCTAATTGCTTACCCCGTGATCAGAAAATTAACCGGTCGGCAAAATATTTACCATGCCCGGGTAAAAGCATTTTTGGACCACCCCTTTGATAAAACCCGGGGGCAACGGCGTTTTGCCCGGGGCTATTGTTATTTAAAAGAAGGGGAGTTTAGGGTAAAAATCTTACCCTGGCTTTCCCCGGGCTCGTTAAAAGGGGTTTTAAACTCCAACGCTTTGGTGGAAATCCCCAAAAATTGTCCGCCCTTAAAAACCAATGATCCCGTTAATATTGTTTTAATTGAAGGAGGAAGCTTAAGTGCCTTTGATACTCCAGATAGTGGGCTATTCTAATTCTGGCAAGACCACCGTAGCAGAAAAATTAGTGCAGCTCTTTACCCGGCATGGGTTTAAAGTAGGGGTTGTAAAACACGATGTTCACGGCTTTGAAGTGGACCAACCGGGAAAAGATACTTATCGTTACCGGCAGGCGGGCGGAGTGAAGGTTGGAATTCTTGGACCTGGAAAAGCAGCCTTTATGGTGGAAAGGGAAGTGCTACTCGAAGAAGTTTTTGAATTTTACCGGGATATGGACCTTATCCTGGTGGAAGGCTTTAAAAACCGGCCTTTTCCCCGGATAGAGGTAATTAGAAGTGAAATTTACCAGGAGCCTTTTTCTCCACCAGGACTTCTGGTGGCGGTGGTTAGTGATTTAAATTTAGAGGTAGACTGTCCGGTATTTGGTTTCGGGGAAATCGATA
Source organism: Carboxydothermus hydrogenoformans Z-2901 (assembly GCF_000012865.1). GTDB lineage: Bacteria > Bacillota > Z-2901 > Carboxydothermales > Carboxydothermaceae > Carboxydothermus > Carboxydothermus hydrogenoformans. The sequence goes on from NC_007503.1 coordinate 770,153, forward strand.
ACTTATTCCAGTTTTTGCTTAAGTACTTTGAAATGGGCGGAGGAGTATGAGTGACTTTTTTGAATTTTTAAATTCCGGGAAGGCAGAACTCTCGCCTTCCTTTTGTTTGGAACACCGGTATTTGCCTTTTAAATGCGGCAAATGTGTAACGGTTTGTCCTGCAAATGCGATATTTAAAGACGGTGAAAAAATTGCCATAAAAAAAGAGGAATGTACAAACTGCGGCTTTTGTAAAGCAGTATGTCCAACGGGAGCCATAAGTTTTGGTGGGGTTACTCCGTTAAAAGAAATTGCAGAGGTGCGGGACGAGGGACATGTTGGTTGTACCTTGAATTCAGCCAATACCGGGAAAGTAAACCTTCCCTGTTACGGATTTTTAGATGCCGGGGAAATAGCAATTTTAGCAGCGGCAGGAAAGAAGCTTAATTTTTACCTGGAAAACTGCAGCACCTGTCAGTATCAAAAGGGGAAGGAGCTTTTTTTAACTCACCTCAAGGAAACCGAGACCAAGCTTGGCGGTCTTTCGGGAATTACTTTACACCAAAAGGGCCGTCCCCCAAAGGATTTCTCCCGACGGGAATTTTTTAGCTTTTTGACCGGAAAAATAAAAGTAACTGCCGCAACTTTTCTTTTAAAAGAAGATGAAGACCCCAATGATATCTTTGCCAAACGCGTGCCGTTAAAATACCGCTATTTTTTAAAGGCGGTAGAACTCCTCCAGGGGAAGATTAACGGGGAGTTGGAAATCGGAGAAAGTCTTAAAGTCATTGGAGAATGTAATGGCTGCGGGGTTTGCGAGCGGCTTTGCCCTACCGGGGCTCTTCGTTTAAAAGAGGGAGAGTTAACCTTTAAGGCTCATCTTTGTCTAAACTGTAGTCTTTGTGTGGAAAGTTGTCCGCAAAAAATTTTAAAATATGATGGTAAAATTACCGTAAATGATGTATATTTAAAGACAGAGCAGGTTTTAGCCAAAGTTTTAACCAAAACCTGCGCGAAATGTGGAAAAATCTTTACTCCGGTAAATAATGAAGAATTATGCCTTAATTGTTACATTACCGAAGGCTTTAAAACGGAGAATTTATTTGAAGGAGGCTAAAAAATATGTTTGGTAATTTTGGCTGGCAAGAACTTTTGATAGTTTTAGTAATAGCTTTGATTATTTTTGGTCCCTCTAAGCTTCCGGAACTCGGCAAAGCTTTTGGCCAGACGGTAAAAGAGTTTCGTAAAGGTGCCAAAGAAATTCAGGACGAAATCGCTTTAGAAGAAGCGAAAGAGGAAAAACAAGCGTAACTTTCAACCTCCAACTTTATACCTCCACTACCCCGGCAGAGCTGCCGGGGTATTTTTTTTAAATGGTCACTGGCAGAACCGTCCCTAACGGTACTATTCTAATCGTTTCTTGAACCTGAGAGACGCTACCACCAGCAAAAATACCCCTAATACCGTTAAGGCTATAGCCTGGTTTTGCAGTTCTAAAAGGCCGGCCCCCCGGATAATAATGCCCCGCAGGATTTCCAGGAAATAGGTAAGGGGGATGGCATAGCCGAGATACTGGATAATTTTCGGCATAGCTTCCCGGGGAAACATAAAGCCGGAAAGCAAGATGCTGGGCAGAAGAAAAACTATGGTCATCTGCATGGCCTGCAGCTGGGTCCTGGCTACTGTCGAGATTAAAATGCCGATAGCCAGTGCTACAGCTACAAAGCAGAGGGCTAAGGCAAAAAGGGTTAAGGTATCACCCTGCATAGGGACGGAAAACCAGTTGATTCCGAAATAGAAGGCTATCGTAAAGGACAAAAAACCAATTAATACATAAGGGACAAGCTTTCCTAAAATTAACTCAAATGAAGTAACCGGAGTCACAATAAGCTGCTCGATAGTTCCCCGCTCTTTTTCCCGTACTAAAGCAAAAGCAGTTAAAAGGACCGTAAGGTTTTGCATAACAAGACCAATTAAACCAGGAATAGTGAAAATTTGGCTTCTAATTTTCGGGTTGTAGCGAACCTCCGGCCGGATGAGGGATATCGAAGTACTGGCTATTTGCGGATATTTTTTGGCCAAAATTTCTCTGGTGTAATTTTGTCCCACCAAAACCCCTGATGATAAAGCGGGGCGGGCTATTGAAGGGTCCGAGCCATCCACGATATACTTTACCTCCGGTATTTGGCCCCGGGAGAGTTTTTCGGCATAATCGGGCGGGATGATTAAACCTGCTTTAATTTTGCCCTTTTTAAAAAGGGAATTTAATTCAGCGGTCGTATTTACAGGATAATCAAGATTAAAATAATTGGACGCCGTAAACTTTGCCAGAAGTTCCCGGCTTTCCGGCGTGCGGGAGAGATCTAAATAAGCAGTGGCGATGTGGTCGACGTCGGTGGAGACCGCATAACCGAACAGTAAAAGCATCATCACCGGCATTATAAGAGCAATGGCCATACTGGGTTTATCCCGTTTTAACTGGAGGAACTCTTTTTTAACTATAGCCCAAAACCGTTTTGGATTCATGGAGTCTCCCCTCCAATAAACTTTTCCAAGTCTTTAAAATCGTACACTTTTTTCCCGGTGGCTCTTTCCACATATTCGATAAATACATCTTCTAAACTACCTTTTCCTTCCTGAGCCATTAATTCTGCGGGCGTGCCGAAAGAAACTAATTTCCCGTTAAAAATAAAACCGACGATATCGCAAATTTCCGCTTCATCCATGTAGTGGGTAGTAACCAGCACGGAAATCCCTGTTGCACATAACTTTTTAATAATTTCCCAGAAAATCCGGCGGGATACCGGGTCAACTCCGGCGGTGGGTTCATCTAAAATTAAAAGTTTGGGCCGGTGAATCATGGCAGCTCCTAAGGCTAAACGCTGCTTCCAGCCCCCGGAGAGGTGAGCGGTCAGGGTTTTGCGGTTATCCGTAAGACCGGCCATAAGAAGGATTTCTTCTTTCCGGGATTTTAAAAGCTTTGCCGGTAAATTGTAGATTCGGCCAAAAAAATCGAGATTCTCTTCGACGGTTAAATCTTCATAGAGAGAAAAACGCTGGGACATGTAGCCGATAAGGTTGCGTACTTCCCGGGTCTTTTTTACCACATCCAGGCCAAAAATTTCAGCCCGCCCGGAAGTAGGCAACAGAGCACCGCACAGCATCCGGATGGTGGTGGATTTCCCGGAGCCATTAGGGCCTAAAAGACCAAAAATTTTCCCCGCTGGAACTGTAAAAGAAACATTATCTACTGCAACTTTTGGACCAAAAGTTTTGGTCAACTTTTCGGTTAAAATTGCTACTGTCAAGCTTAACCACTCCTTACGGCAAGGTCAGGGTTAAGAGCATCCCCGGCTGCACATCCTGAAAATCTTTTGTTAGCTCAATTTTTACTAAATAGGAAATTTCACTCTGGTCTTCCCGGGTTTCGGCGGGTTTCGGGGTAAATTCACCTTTCGGGGAAATATAAACCACTTTTCCGGTAGGAGCCATTTTGAGATTTTCATTTTTAACACATACCGTATCCCCGAGTTTAATTCTGTTTAAATACTTTTCGGGGATATAATATTTAACATAGATTTTGCCTAAGTCGATTATGGTTGCAACGGTGGTTCCGGGATTAACAAACTCACCGGGTTTTACGGGAGTTGTCAAAACTGTACCACTTACCGGAGAGGAAATTTTAGCCTTTTCTAATTGGATTTTCGCTAAATCCACCTGGGTTTGGGCAAGTTTTATCCCTGCCTTTGCCTGGTCTTCGAGGTTTTGGCCTTTGCCTTCCACTTGTTCGTATTTTAACCGGGCTAATTCCAAATTAGCCCTGGCAGCTTCTAACTGGTTTTTAAGTAAAGAATCATCAAGAGCAACTAAAGGTTGGCCCTTTTTGATTTCATCTCCTTCCTTAACGAAAACGTTATTAACTTTTCCGGCTATTTCGGCTTTTACTTCATACTGGTCAGCTTCGGCGATGCCGTCAAAGGAAGGGGGAGTATTTTTATCGCCATTAAGGCTGCACCCACCTGCTAAGAGACTAAATATTAAAATCATAATTATTAAAGATTTTTTGGCCATAGCCATCCTCCCTTTTTACTTTTTAAGTATAGTAGTATTAAACAAAAACACTTTAATTTCCTTTTAAAAAATTAAAATGTGGTAAAATATTTTAATAAAACCGATTTAAATGTAACTTTAAACTTTTGCCTTGGTCATGATATCCCTTTTACCAGGGAAAGTCAAGCACCAACCCTACATAATTTATGAAAGACAGGGTATATGGGTAGAATCCCTCAAAGGTTCTGGGAAAAACTATAGAAGGCTAAAATTTTTCTTGTCGACTACCTCCCGGCTTTGCTATAATCAAAAAAAGTGCCGGGGGTGCTAATGGTGATTTACCCCGCTCCAATTTATCTTTACTGCAAATTTTTGCCAAAAGAAACTGCCATGGCTGGTAAAAATACTGGTCTGGCAGTTTCTGTGTTTTTCCGGGAAAAGCAATTTAGCCAAAATCCTTTGGAGAGTTTATTAGCATTACATCAAAAAGGGCTTCTCTTTAAAGCACTACCGGAGTTATCTCACCTGGTAGGCTTACCCCAGAATCCCGAACGCCATCGCCTTTGTGCCTGGGGGCATACTTTAAGGGTTTTGGAGGAGCTTCCCGAGAAGGATTTAGAATTAATCATGGCCGCTCTTTTGCACGATGTGGGAAAGGGTCTACCGGGGGTACGAACGTACAAAAACGGCTATCCCAACGGATTTTGGCCATGCCGAGCGGGGAGCGGATATAGCCCGGGGTATTTTAAAACGCTTCAATTTCCCCCGGCAAACTATTGACCGAACCGCCTGGCTTATTTATTACCACATGTCCGTACCCTATGAAGTAGAAAAAGTAGAATTTTGGCTTAAGCAGCTTGGGAAAACACTACCTCCGGGTGAACTTTACCGGCGGGTACAAAAGTTAATTACTTTAAAAGAAGCGGATAAACGCTCGGATAACATCGGTGCCGAAGATAAAATCCAGGCATTGAAAAAGGTAAGGGAGGAAGTAGAGAAATTTTACCTTAAAAGTAAATAAAGATTTTGCTACAAGCGGTAAAAAGGGTGGTATAATGAAGTTAGAAACTTTAAGTCGGGTGATAAGAGCGATGAACCGGGTTTATGAAATAATTACCGATACTTCTTTGGATTACAAAGATAAGCGGCACTTACTGGCGGCGGAGGCGGAAAACTCCCTTCCTTATGTAAAAATTAGTGAAAAGGCTCAGCAGTACTTTTCCCAGGGAATCTTATGTGATCTTTTTGAAGGTCACGCTCCCTACCGGCCGCGTTATATTTTGCCGGATTACCAAAAATTTATGGAAAAGGGAAGCGAGTACTTAAATTTAAAACCCCCGCAGGATTTATTTGAAGCGGTTAATGCCCTTTTAATTATCTATCGCTACGTTCCTTCCATAACGAGCTATCCCGTATATCTGGGACAGGTAGATGAGCATTTAGAACCGTTTGTTTTGGCTGCCGGCGAGGAACTTTCCGAAAAACTCTTAAAAATGTTTTTGGTGCAAATAGACCGGGTGTTACCCGATGGGTTTGTCCACATGAACATTGGGCCCAAAGATACCCGTACCGGACGATTAATTTTGAAGCTGGAGCGGGAGCTTAAGCAGGCAGTACCCAACATTTCCTTAAAATATAATGAAGAAACTCCTGATAGTTTTGCCATAGAGGCGGTTAAAACGGCATTGGAAATTGGAAAACCGTATTTTGTCAACGACCGGGAATTAAAAGAAGACCTTGACCCTGCTTACGGAGTTGCCAGCTGCTATAATACTTTATTAATTGGTGGAGGCAGCTTTACTTTAGTTCGGTTAAATTTAAAAGAAGCTGCCAAAAAAGCGAGGGATTTTCAGGACTTTATCCGGAATGTTTTACCTGATGCAGTGTTGGCGCAGGCCGAGGTTATCAATGCCCGGGCTAAATTTATCGTAGAAGAAGCGAAATTTTTTGAAACTTCCTTTTTAGCTAAAGAAGGTTTAATTTCCCTTGCCCGCTTTACCTCCATGGCCGGATATTTTGGACTGTACGAATGTATTGAACACTTAACGGGACTGAAGCTTGGTAAGGATAAAGAAGCCCTTTACTATGCCGAACAAGTGTTAAAAACCGCCAAAGATACTTTAGAAAGTGTCCCGGGAGCTTACTGCTACGGTACCGGCGGCAGGATAGGTTTTCATGCCCAGTCGGGGATTGACAGCGACATCGATGTAACGCCCGGGGTGCGGATAAAATACGGCGAGGAGCCGGACATTTTTACCCAGATTAAAACCGAGGGAAGGCTCCATAAATACTTTGATACAGGCATTAGTGATATTTACATCTTTGACCGGACCGCCCGGGAAAATCCGGAAGGGGTTTTAAAAATAATCAAGGGGGCTTTAAAAGAGGGAATCAGAGTATTTTCTTTCAACACTTCCGATTCGGAATTTATCCGGATTACCGGTTACCTTGTAAAAAGAACCGATGTTTTAAAATACGAAAAAGGCGAGGTTTTACGGGAAGATACGGTAAAGCTTGGAGCAGCAAGCATTAAAAACAACAATACCGAAGCCAGAAAGGTAAGGATAATCGGTGAGAGGAATAGTCAATAAAATTATTGAGGTAAGCTTTATCGACGGTCCCGGAACCCGGATGGCAATCTTTCTCCAGGGTTGTAATCTTGACTGCCTGTACTGTCACAACCCGGAAACCCAAAAATACTGCCAGAATTGTGGTAGATGTGTTGAACAGTGCCCGGCCGGAGCCTTAACAAACCTTGACGGTAAGGTAACCTGGGATAAGGCGATTTGCCAGGGGTGTGACCGTTGCCTTGAGGTGTGTCCCCATTCATCCACTCCCAAAACTACCCTTTGGGAGGCGGAGGATTTAGTAGCTTATATTTTGGAAAATGAAGTTTTTTTAGATGGGGTAACCTTTTCCGGCGGGGAATGCACCCTGCAGGCGGATTTTATCCTGGAAGTTAGCAAAAAGCTTAAAGAAAAAAGTAATCTAACGGTTTTTGTCGATACTAATTGCTTTCTGGAGGAAGAGAAATTTCTAACCTTATGTCAAAATATCGATGGAATTATGGCCGATTTAAAAGCTTTTGACCCGGTTTTGCACCGAAAGCTGACCGGTGTGGCCAACGAATTAATTTTTCAAAATTTAAATACGGCGTCGCAGCTTGGAGTACTGTATGAGATTCGAACGGTATTGGTGCCCGGCTTAAACGATCATCCGCAGGAAGTAAAAAACATTGCCCGGTTTATTCGTGAACTCAATTCGTATACATTGTTAAAACTGATACCTTTCCGTAACTATGGTGTAAAATCTTATTTAAAAGGCGTACCGAACTTGCCTGAAGAAAAATTTTTTGAGCTATTTGAGTTTGCAACGGAAATTCTTGGTTCCCGGGTTTACGGGAAGTACGGTATGTAAAGTTTGTATTTAAATTCTTTTGCCAAAAGTATTGTAATTTTAACTTTATGTTTTATAATAGAGTAAAAAAGATAAGATTTTACCGATAAAGGCAAACCCGGCGAAAGCCGGCGACGCAAAGCTACAGGGGCTAAGGCCGTAAGGCTATGCCAGCCAGCTGCCGAAGGTGTTAAGGGGATTATTAACCCTCCGCTTTCTGGCAGGAGGGTTTAAAATTTTAAAGGGGGTATTTTAATGAAGAAGATAGCGGTTTTAGTTTTAACGGTATTTTTACTTGGGATTACTTTACCTGCGTTGGCCGATACTGCTACCACCGTGCCAGCTAATACCACTCCGGGGGTAAGTGATACTGTTTATGCCAACCAAACTCCAACCGTAAGTGACACTACCTATACTACCCCATCGGTAACGGATCAAACTTATCAACCTGTACCGGCTCCAGCAGACAACCCGTTGCCTTTTGATTTAAACCTTTTAAACAGCTTGTCTTATAATCAGCTAAAACAGTTAAAGGAAGAAATTGAAAATCTTTTGGAGCAAAAAGAGGAAGAACTTCAGGAATTTAAAGGAATTGTAACTTCCTTTGACGGACAAACTCTTACCGTTAAAGGAGAAAACGAAGAAAAAACTTTTGTAATTACATCGGATACGGACATGGAAGTAAAAGGAGAGTTAGGTGCTGGTTATAAAGCAGAAGTAAAATACGATCCGGCAAGCAACGAGGCTATAAAAGTTGAAGCAAAACCTGTAATACTGGAATATACCGGTACGGTAATTTCTTTTGATGGTAACAATCTCACCGTTGCCCGGGGAAATGGTGAACAAAAAACCTTTAGTATTACGGAGAACACTAAAATTGAAGGATTAGGCAAGCTTAAAGGAGAAAAAACCATCAAACCTGGTTATAAAGTAGGTGTTAAATACACCTTAACGGGAAATGCTATCGAAGTTAAGGTAATACTGGCAAAGGTTGAAAAGGATAAGGAAAAAGAAAAGGAGAAAGAAAAGGAAAGAAAAAAAGAAAGTAAAAAAGAAAAAGAACAAAAATCAGAAACAAAAAAATTCGTAAAAAAGACATACTACAAAAAAAGATAAACCTTTTTAATATTAGCCGACTGGTTTACCGCCAGTCGGCTTTATTATTGCATGCGAAAGTTGCCAAGGGGCTGGCAACACAAAATGTTCCATTTTCGCTGTGGAATCTGTCATGTACATTACTTGAGAGCTGACAAAATATATACAAACAGGGAGGAGTATGGTATAATTTTGAAGAATATGTCGAAATATTGGAATTTTTTTATTTAAGAAGTAAAAAATATTACCGCCCCAAGAAACGTTTGGAAGCTTTGGAAGCTTGAAAAAAGGGAGGCTTGACGGGGCTTGAAGGATAAAAAAATATTGATCGTGGAAGACAGTAAATTTCAAGCAAAAACCATAGCCAATATCCTGAATAAATACGGTTATACCGTTGAAATTGCTCTAACCGGTGAAGCGGCAGTCGAAAAAGTAAGTGGTGGATGGTACCCTGATCTCATCTTAATGGATATTGAGCTGGGAGAAGGGATGGATGGAGTACAAACAGCGCTGGCAATTCAGCAGATTAGTGAGCTGCCCGTTGTTTTTCTAACTGCGCATACTGAACCAGCAGTGGTAGAAAAAATTCGTTCTGTTACGGCCTACGGATATGTAATGAAAAGTGCTACTGAACAAGTGCTGATAACCATAGTTGAAATGGCCTTGCGGCTTTATGAGGCAAACGTCCATGCAAACATGTACTGGCAGATATTAGAGGATTCGCTAAATGAAATTTATATTTTTAACCCTGAAACATTGAGATTTCATGTGGTCAACCGTGGTGCCAGGAAGAACCTGGGATATACCCTGGAAGAATTGAACACCATGACACCCCTTGACCTTAAACCGGAATTTGACCTTAAAAGTTTCAGAGCTCTGCTTGAACCCTTGCTGAGCGGTAAGGAGGAACAAATTGTTTTTTATACTGTACACCGGCGGAAGGATGGTTCGCTATATCCCGTAGAAGTTCACCTGCAGCTTTTTGACTACCGGGGAGAAAAATTGTGCCTGGCCCTGGTTATTGATTTGACCGAAAGGAAAGCGCTGGAAGAGGAAAACAGGCGTAAAGAAGAACAGCTCCGTTTGATGTTAGAAGCCTTACCCAATCCTACATATCTCATTAACAGAGAACGACAAATAATTGCCTTAAATCAGGTGGCAAAGGAACGGGGAGCAGTAGTTGGCGATTATTGCTGGCACAGCATTCATCATTTAAAAACTATTTCTCCTGTTGAACGTCAATTTTTTGAAAACACCGGAAAACCGCTGCCCGGTACCAAGTGTTATTTTTGCCGGGCGGATGAGGCTTTAAACCGAAAGCAAAAAGAAAATTGCGAGGTAAATTTGGATGGTTTATTCTGGAATATCTGGTGGGTACCGATCGATGAAAATACCTATCTTCACTATGTTATCGATGTAACAAAATATAAAAAAATGGAAGAAGAAATAAGGGAGCAAAAGGAATTTTTACGGCTTATTCTTGACAGTATGCCGGCTGGAGTTATGGTCGTTGATGCTAAAACTTTCAGGATTGAAAACGTAAACCTGGAAGCTGCTGCGATGATTGGAGCATCTCCGGAAGAGATTATTGGCAAAAGCTGCTTTGAAATATTTCCGGAAAGTAAGGGATTATGTCTGATTACAGCGGTAGGTCAGGAAATGGATTGGGCGGAGCGAATTTTACATAGAATGGATGGCTCTCAATTGCCTGTACTTAAAATCGTTAAACGACTTAGAACTAAAAGCGGCGAAAAGTTAATTGAGACTTTTATAGACCTTACGGAACGCAAAAAGCTGGAGGAACAGCTTTACCGCTTATCCATTACCGATTATTTAACCCAGGCTTACAACCGCCGTTATTTTACAGAAATGTTAGAACGGGAAATAGAACGTGCCAAAAGGACTAAAATGCCCTTTGCGTTAATTATGTTAGATATCGACCATTTTAAGAATGTAAATGACCGTTTTGGACATGCTGCTGGCGATTTGGTTTTAAAAACCCTGGCAAATTTGATTAAAAACAGGATTCGTCAAACCGACTGTCTGGCCCGCTGGGGTGGGGAAGAGTTTGTGATTCTCTTACCGAATACTCCAGTGGAAAAAGCAGCAGGCTTAGCGGAAGAATTGCGGGAGCAGTTAAGCATGCTGGAGATTCCGGGCGTAGGCCGGGTGACCGCCAGTTTTGGGGTAACCGGTTACTGTCCCGGAGATACGCTTGATACGTTATTAATGCGTGCTGACCAAATGCTGTATACAGCCAAAGCTTCAGGAAGAAATTGTGTTCGTTTTTCCGAGAAATGTCCGGAAAAGTAGGACTATCAATGAACAAAATACAACTTATAAGTTTGTTGAATTGTAAAAATATAACAATATTGGTAAAAAAAAAAAAAAAAAAAATATATACAAATGGAAAATATTATATTATAATATTACAAAAGATGTCGAAATTTCATGAAAACACTCTTTTTAGCGTTTATGACGAATATTACACCCTTTTGCCTTAGGGTAAAAGGGTTTTTTGATAAAAAGATAGAGAGTAGAGAAGGGGAGGTTAAATGTTATCTATCAATATTACTTCCTTAGCTTTATCTTTAAACAGAAACTTTGGGTTATATGAAAAAAAAGAGCATCTTTACCGTTTAAGAATGGCATTGATTGGTTTGCTTATTGGAAAAAAGCTAAATTTAAGTGAAGAAGAGATGAAGAAAATATTTATCCATTCTTTGCTTAAAGGCAATCTGGATTCAAATTGTAATATAATTTCAAATTCTATCGAAGAAATAATATGTCTGGCAAGATTAGTAGCAAAATTATTAGGGAGAAGAAATGTTTGCATTTTTGTTAAAGATAAGGTACGTAAATATATTTTAAACGAATATTTAAATGTTTTTCCAATGACTCCGGTAGTTATGGCACTTTTGGAACTTATGGAGGAAGAGGCATTTTGGTTTAATTTGGAAAAAGAGTTTTTGTTTTTGGATATTTTAAAAATGACAATGGGTTGGGAAGACAACAAGATTCTTAAAGAAGAAGAGATTAAAAAAGTTGCTAACTTACTTACCCGTTTAATTGAGAATAAAGATGTACAAACTCGAGAACATTCTCAAAGGGTAGCGAGAATTGCCTTACGACTAAGCGAAGAATTAAAATTGTCTGAGGAGCAAATTCAGAAAGTTGAGCTTGCAAGTCTAATCCATGATATAGGCAAACTTGCTATACCCGCTAAAATACTTCATAAACCAGGCAAGTTAACTGAACGTGAGTTTTTATTAGTAAAATCGCATCCTTTTTACACGTACAAACTTTTTGAAACTGTTGACGGATTAGATGAAGTTGCTAAATGGGCAGGATACCATCATGAAAAGCTGGATGGTAGTGGGTATCCTTTTAAGGTTAAAAAAGAAGATTTGGATATTGAAGCACGTGTTATCCAGGTGGCGGATATAACAGCTGCTTTGTTAGAAAAAAGAAGTTACCGGGATTCAATGGATAAAGAACAGGTGATAAAAATATTAAGACTTGAAGCTCAGAACAACAAGATTGATTTGGAAGTTTCGGAGTTAACACAAAGATTGTTGCTGGAGGACGAATTATTAAAAGATGATATAACTTATTCTATAGCTATCCTTTAAGCAACATAAAATGGGGGAATTAAAAATGATAGCTTGGCATGATAGTATTGGAAGCAATTTATTAAACGTAACAGTAAATCTTTTAGAATTTAAAAATGAATTTAATATAAGTTGTTTAAGGGTACTTTTGGTTGATAAATTTACAATATTGAAGAACTTAATAGTGATAATAACATCAATGATAACATTTTTGAACATTCTCTGCAATTTTTTTAAGGCAAAAATGTTGTGCATCTTGCATTGGAAAAGTTGAAGCCGGTTCATCATATTGCGGATGGTGACGATTCTGTTGTATTTATAAATAATGACTTTGTGGAAGAAGTTTGTATTCCTATAAGTTTTGAAAAAAATAAAGATATTGCAGTATGTGTATATTTTGGTTTTCTTAATAGAACTGCTATGTATCGATGTTGTTAACATCATTTTTGAATAGGTTTAATCTTTTTGCAATATATTCTTATGCGCTTTTAAAATATAACCAAATAATTGCGATTGAAAGAGTTTTTAAATTTTTTATAATGATTGAAGATTATCTGAAAAATAACCTGCCTTCTATGAGGTTGCATGCTTTTAATGTTGCTTATTGGACTATTGAAATAGCTAAAAAACTAAATTTACCAAAAGATGAGCGTGAGAAGCTTTATTACGCGGCATTATTCCATGATATAGGAAAAATAAATGTTAAAAACAGTATAGTAAACAAAGAGGGCCCATTAACACCAGAAGAATATGAAGAAATAAAAGAACATGCTGAGTTTGGATATGTAATTACTAGGGAGTTATTTGATAATATTTACCCAGACATACCTTTTTGGATAAAGTGGCATCATGAAAACTATGACGGAAGTGGTTATCCTGAAGGTTTAAAAAAAAATGAAATTCCTTTTCCGAGTAGGATTCTCAGGGTTGCAAATGTAATAGATGTTTTACATTCGCCTAAAAGTTACAAGAAGCCTGTTACTGTAAAGGAACTGGTGGAAGAACTTAAAAGATGTACAGGAAAAGATTTTGATCCTGATGTGGTAGATGCAGCTCTTGATGTAATTAATGAAAGAATTGTTTTACCGATGGACATATTAAAATCCAATGTTGAAAAAATATTTCCAGCATTACTTTCGTTACGTACTTTTAGAGATGTATATAATTTTAATGGGTATTTTGTTTTTAACGAAAAGCGGAGTTATTTCAAATCTACTGATTTAAATGGAAATAGTGTTAAAGATTTATGGGATTTACAATCGGCATCTCTGGTGGTAGAAATATTTAATTCAATGTATGAGTATGAAGTAGAAGTAATACCGGTAGAAGAACACACCTATATAATTTCGAACATTCGTCCTATGGAAAAAAAGAATTTTATCTCAATTTTATGGGAATTGGAAGCGGAATTAATTGCAGCAAGTGGTAAGAGCTTGAATGTTAAAGTAAAAAGACTTTCTGGTGATTATTTGTTATTTGCTCATGATAATTCCTGCCCTTTGGATATGTCAAGTCTTTATAAAATGAAGATAAAATTTGAAGATGGTGAAGAGTTGATTTTAAACGGTATAATTACCTATTATTATAATGCATCAACTAATTATGCTTTTTATAAATATGCATTTGTAAATATTGGTGAAACAACAAGAGATAAATTGTTTAAACAGATTTTTAAAAAACAAATTTATTTAAGAAGTTTTTTAAAGAAAGATAGATGGATCAAAAATAAAGCAGGATAAGTTTGAAGTGCAGATTAATTCTCTAAGCAATAGCATAAACCTATACTACTAATTTTTTTTTAATTTTCAGGCGCAAAAATTGAGCAAGAATAAAAATACAAGAATAAAAAATACAAATATTGTCAGGAATCTGGGAAGAAACTGCTAAATACCTGGGAGTTTTTACCGTTAAACTTTTAGTAGACAGGGTAATTTACGATCTAAGTCCAGAACTTCCGGAAGTAGAAATTTTAGAGTGTGATGAAACGGGCTTTGATTTTGAGAAAATCCGAAAGTTTTTAAGAGATAACCCCGACTTTGATTTTGGAGAGTTAGTATCAAAATTTACCACAAAATATGTGGGGATTATCGCCAAACTGGTGGATCCGAAAACACTACAAAACCTAAAAGAGAAATTAGAAAGAAAGGGGTTTTAACATTGGAGAGATTGGTGACGGGTATAGAAAACTTTGATGAGGTTTTAGGCGGTGGTATTCCCTTGTATTCAATAAATATTATCGCTGGTAATCCCGGCAGTGGTAAAACGATTTTAGTTCAAAACATTTTATTTAACGCAGCAAGGAGAGGATTAAAGAGTTTATATTTTACCACCGTTTCCGAAAGCCAGTTTAAAATGGTAAGAAACTTGGCTGATTTTGAGTTTTTTGATAATAGCTTTTTAGGTGAACAAATTATTTACCGGGACTTAGGGCTTATCTTGAAAAAAGAGGGGCTTAATGGTGCGTTTGCTGCTGTTGATGATTTAATGAAAAAATTTAGACCGGATATTCTGGTAATTGACAGCTTTAAAGCTTTAAGAAGTCTTGTTGATAGCGAAAAAGAGTTCCGAGCCATGGTTTTTGAGTTAGCCTCTAAGTTGGCGGTTTGGGAAACCACTACTTTTTTAGTTGGAGAGTACATAGAGGAAGAGTTGAGCACTTTATCGGAGTTTGCTATTGCTGACGGCATCATCTATCTTTATGGCCAGCAGGAGCGGAAATTCCAGAAGCGGTATTTAAGAATCCTGAAGATGCGTGGAACCGGGACAATTCCCGGGGAACATATTTTTTTAATTGGTAAAGATGGAATTAAGCTTTATCCCCGAATGTTACTAAGTCAAGAAGAATTGGTTTATGATGTGGAAAAGGGTTTAGGTTTAGAAGTGCGGGATAATTTTGGTATTGAAGGGCTTGATAATCTCTTAGGTGGTGGAATTTACCGGGGAAGCTCAACTCTTTTGGCGGGAGCTACCGGTACCGGGAAAACCCTTTTTAGCTTAAAGTTTGCTTTGGAAGCGGCCCAAAGGGGAGAAAAAGAGCCTAAGTGCTGAAGCTTGGCTCTTTTTTGTTTTTAGGGCGTAATCAAGTTTTTCCGAATGTTCTTTAAGGGTAATTTTTATTTCAGCAACATCTTTTTTAAGTTCTGCACCATCTTTTCTTAATTCTTCTACCGTAGCATTGGTATTACCTACAATCCGAATCAATTCAGTCATCGTTCCCGTTAATTGATCGAACCGGGCTAAAAATACCAAATTAAACCTAAATGAACATAATCCCATAACTATTTCCCCGGAAATTTAAAATAAACTTTTCACTACGATTCTGGTTTTTCCGGAGACGAACTTAAAATCTTAAACTGGGGGACCGTACTGCACGATATCGGACGAAAGCTTTCTGGGAACAAGGATAAAAAAGAAACCCTGGTAAAATCAGGGTTTTTATTAAGTATGCCAATATTAAAAAGAATACAAATGGAAAATGTTATGTTATAATATTGCATCTCGAAAATGTCACATATTATAAATCATAACAAGATTCACCCTTTGTCAATAGCAAACCCGGCGAAAGCCGGCGACGCAAAGCTACAGGGGCTAAAGCCGTAAGGCTATGCCAGCCAGCTGCCGAAGGTGTGGATTTAGAGTTAAGCCTCCGCCTTTGGGCAGGAGGTTTTTATATTAATTTAAAGGGAGGGGATGGAGAAATGAAAATAAATAAAATCCTGGAAACTGTTTCTGATTATCAAAAATTATTTACTGAAGACGCAACGTTTATAGTTTCTGATCTGGAAAAGTATTTGTATTATCGTCCGGGGCGAATTGATTTTGGGTTTAAGCCGGGAGATAAAATAGTGGAAGGAACATTAATGGAGAGAGCGATGAAGCAAAACAAAAAAATTGTTGCCAGGGTTGAAAAAGAACAAAGCAAATTTGGATTTCCATATATTGCAACGGTAATTCCTATAACTGATGAGGAAGGCGTTGTAGGAGCAATGGCGGTAGCTTTCAGTACGGAAACCCAGGATATGGTAATTAATATGTCGGCCGATTTAGCTCGAGTCACCGGCGAAATTAGGGAGTCGGCAACGGAATTTAGTACTTCAGCTGCGGAGTTGGCAAATACAAACCAGCGAATTGCCGGTGAATCAAAGGAACTTCAAGCAGAAATTGCAGGTATTCAGGAAATTGTTAACTTAATCAATATAATTTCCGATAAAACACATATTTTAGGCTTAAATGCGGCGATTGAAGCTGCCCGAGTGGGAGACAAAGGTCGGGGCTTTGCGGTGGTAGCGGAAGAAATAAGAAAACTTGCCCAGCAAACCAAGTTTTCGGCCCAGGATATTAGAAACAAGATAAATCAAAGCTTACATAGACTCAATGAATTAGTACAGAGCATTCAAAACCTGGCAGCGATAAGTGAGGAACAAAGTGCGATGGCTCAGCAATTAACGGCAGCGATTGAAGAAATTTCAGGGGTAGCTGAGGATTTAAAGAATATTGCATTTAAGTTAAAATAAATTAAGAAGTGATTATGATTATAAAAGTTGTGAAGGAGGGAAAGGAATGCCGGTAATCCAGATTGATGCAGGGCCTATGTCCAAGGAAAAAAAAGCGGAGCTTATTAAAAATCTTACCGATGCAGCAAGTTCTACGCTGAATATTCCGCCTCAAGCTTTTATTGTAATAATTCGGGAAAATTCTTTGGACAATGTAGGTAGCGGTGGCAAACCTCTTGCGGAGATAAATAAGTAAGAAAACCGGAAAAAGTAAGATTTAGTAAGTTTATAATTGGAAAAACTTGAGAGAAACCTTGTTTTTTATAAAAATGCAAGGTTTCTCTTTTTGCTTTATTTACTAAAAAAAGGCTTTTTTCGGCATCAAGTTATTAGACCGGAAGGCCCTCAAAAAAAATTATTCTTCTGGCGAACGGAGTTTTTGTTAACTATAAAATAAAAAACGTTGACAAATGTGAAATTCAACCGGTATTATAACTATAAACCGAGAGAGGGGGTAGAGCCATGTTTAATCGGATAGTAGCCTTAACCCAAAAAGTACTGGATGGCGGACAAATTAATCAAATTGAAGCGCTGGAGCTTGCGCAGGCTGAGGGCGCAGATATTCTGATATTGGCAGCAATGGCGGCCAAGATCAGGGAAAAGTACGTGGGGGATAAGGTGGAGTTATGTTCAATCATCAGTGTAAAAACCGGTCATTGTCCTGAGGACTGTGCCTTTTGCGCTCAATCGGTCCATCATCATACAGAAATTACACCCACTGAAATGCTCGAGGAAGAAAAAATCTTGGCAAAAGCTAAGGCTATGGAAGCGGCCGGGGCCCATCGTTTTGATTTGGTAACGGCCGGTCTGGGAATGACCGAGGAGGACGAGGATTTTAAAAAAATTTTAGCTATTTATAAACGTTTGCGTCAGGAAGTAAAACTGGAATTATGCGCTTGCCTGGGGACATTAACCGAAAAAGCAGCTATGCAGCTGCGCGAAGTCGGAGTTACTCGGTATAATCATAATCTGGAAACAGCGCGAAGTTTTTTTAGCAATATCGTTACAACTCATACTTATGATGAACGGATAGAAACCATTAAAAATGTTAAAAAAGCTGGAATGGAAGTATGTTGTGGTGGTATTATCGGTATGGGAGAAACTATGGAACAGCGAATTGAGTTTGCTTTTACGCTAAAAGAATTAGATGTTGATGCCATACCGATAAACGTGCTCAATCCAATTAAAGGAACAAAACTGGAAAACCGGCCGCTTTTATCGCCCCTGGAAGTTATCAAGACTTTTGCAATTTTCCGCTTCATTTTGCCGGATAAAAATATCAGATATGCCGGTGGTCGGGAGGTAAATTTGCGGGATATGCAGGCTCTGGGGTTAATGGCGGGGTTAAACGGCATGTTAATCGGGCATTATTTAACAACTAAAGGCCGGGAAGTGGAAACAGATTTACAAATGATTAGAGATTTAGGTTTAAAAATTTAGAAGAGGGGGCCACTGGCCAAGGAAAGCGGTGGGAGATAAATGTAGCTGCGGAAAAAACGGTGGACGAAGGCTGAGCGTGAAATTTCGATGAATTTCGTTAACATGGGTTTGGAGGGTTTAAAATGGGCTCTTTTAACTTTCTCTTTAAAGCCAGTGACGGACAGGAAATTTATTGCTACCGCTGGGTTCCGGATAAAGAGCAGAAACTCCGGGCGATTGTTTACATTGCCCATGGTATGGCGGAAACCGCAGCACGGTATGAGCGATTTGCTTTGGCTTTAACCAAAGAAGGTTATCTTGTCTTTGCCCACGACCACCGGGGGCACGGGAAAACGGCGAAAAGCATTGAGGAAATAGGGTATTTGGGTCCCGATGGATTTAACCGGATGGTTCAGGACATGAAGGAACTTATTGATTTTGTTAAAAACGAAAACCGGGAACTTCCAATTATCTTATTTGGCCACAGCATGGGCTCTTTCTTGGCTCAGCGGTATATTTCCCTTTACGGGGAAAGCATAAATGGAGTGATTTTATCCGGGACTTCCTGCGATCCCGGGCCTATTGTTAATCTTGGCATCTTTTTGGCCAAAAAAGAAGTCGAAAAATACGGCCCTAAACATAGAAGCGTTCGTTTAACAAAGCTTAGCTTTGGCAACTACAATAAAAAGTTTAAACCAAACCGCACCGAGTTTGACTGGCTTTCCCGCGATGCCGAAGAAGTAGATAAATACATTAATGACCCTTACTGCGGGGGAGTATTTACCGCAAGTTTCTACTACGATTTTTTAAGAGGGTTAAAGGAAACTTTCCGCCGGGAAAACTTGGCTAAAATCCCCAAAGAGCTTCCTATTTTCATTTTTAGCGGCGATATGGACCCGGTAGGTAACATGGGTAGAGGTGTTTTAAAGTTAATAAAAACTTACGAAAAATTAGGTTTAAAAAATGTAGCATACAAGCTCTATCCTGGAGGCCGGCACGAAATGTTAAACGAAATTAATCGGGAGGAAGTGGTCGGGGATATTATAAACTGGTTAAATAAGTTGTTTTAAGTTGGAGAAAAATTGTGAAACGAGGTAAATATAGTGAATCTTTAACGAATTTTCAGGCTTTATTCTTCGAGTTCCATATGGTAAAATTTAACATCCTCGTTAGAAATATTTTTTAAGTATTCTCTTTTAATACTAAATCCAACTTTTTTGTAGCAGTTTATAGCTCTTCGATTAAAGCTTCTAACTTCAAGGGCTACCGTCTGATTTGGAAATCTTTTTTTACTGTTGTTCAAAATTACTCTCTCCTTCTTCATGGTGACATTTTCTCAAAATAATTCTAAGGGGACAATATCACAGATTAATAACAAAGGATACCTAAATTCTTGACATATTTTAAAATTGAAAATAGAATAATACTCGTAAACTATTTTGGTTTTTTGGGGGTAGCTAAGTATGATTTTGACCGAACGCCGCAAGCAATTTCTAGAGAAATTAATTGATCTATTCCAAAAAACGAATGTTCCAGTTCACTACGAAACAATAGCGAATGCACTTGGCGTCAGCAAATGGACGGCATACGACGTTTTGAAAGAATTAGAAAAACTTGGCTACCTTACCCGGGATTATACAGTAAATCCTAACGAAATGGGACGTTCCCAGGTTGTTTTTATGCCTACTATTAAAGCTATAAATTTGTTTGAAGAAAAACGTACAAAAGAAATAAATATAGATGAGTGGAATAAAATAAAGACAAAGGTACTTGAGCTGCTAAACAGTTTAAAAACTCACAGCATTAGTGATGCTGTACAAAAAATGCTGGAGGAAATTCCAAAGGTTCAGGTACGAGTAACTTTTGGGGCATATGTCATAGGGTTATTTATCGTGTATCTTAGAAAATTGGGCGGAAGAACAGAAATGCTGGTTAAAAGTTTGGTTCAAAATGCACCTACCAGTGAAATGCGCATCATAATCTTTATTGGAACTGTTCTTGGTACTATTATTCAAACGATGAATCATGAGATAGGGGTTGGGGTAACCGAGTTAGTCGGAAGGTATTTAAAGTCGCTTACCGATCTTTCTGATAAGGAAAAGGGTATGCTTGCGGATTTTCTTGTTGAAGCTTTAGCTTGAAATTGGTCACAAATTTAAGTTACGACCTTTTTATTTTACCAAGTTTTTTGGTTTTTTGGGTATATATGTAGATTATTTGTTTGGTGAGATGGGAAGTGGCGTGATGGTATACCCCTTGGTTAAATATTTTTTTAAGTATTTTTTGTGTCTTTTGGGTACACCGGTTATTATCGGGAAAGAAAATATTCCTAAAAATATGTAGAGGCAATGGAGGCGAAAATATGTGTAAAAAACAGAAGGTTAAAGTAAGGCCACGTATTGGAATAGCTCTGGGAAGCGGTGGTGCTAGAGGTTATGCCCATATAGGTGTGCTCAAGGCATTGCAGGAAGCAAATATACCAATTGATATTATAGCGGGGACCAGCATGGGGGCAGTTGTAGGTGCAGCTTATGCTGCAGGATACCGGATCGAAGAGTTGGAGGATATAGCTCTCAAAATGCGGTGGCGCTGGATACTTAACCTTTTCGATCCTACTCTACCCCGCCAGGGCATAATAGCCGGAAACAAAGTAGAAAAGTACTTTGAAATATTAACCCAGGGGAAAGAGTTTTCCCAGTTGCGGAAGCCTTTGACTGTTGTTGCTACTGATATCGTTTCTGGAGAAGAAGTTCGTATAAGTAAAGGATTGGTGGCTAAAGCCTTACGAGCCAGCATAGCTATACCCGGGGTATTTTCTCCTGTTAAGATTGATGAACGAATTTTAGTGGACGGTTCGGTAACAACTCCAGTACCTGTCCGGGCAGCTAAAGAAGCAGGTGCAGATATTGTAATAGCGATTGACGTTAGTTCAAATGTAGATCAGACTTCCACCTTGGTTCATACCTGGAAGAGGATAAAAAATATGCCTTCTCAAAAAGTGGTCCGTTATATTAAAAATTCACGCTTCGAGATTATCAATGTTCTAGATAATACTTTGGAACTGTGTGCCCGGCCTAAAGAAGTTTCTTTGAATTCTGGACTTCATGGTAAACATTATTATTTGCTTAAGCCAGAGGTAGGAAATATTAAGTGGTATGAGTTCTATCGTGCTGGTGAGTGTATTCGTGCTGGGGAAATTGCAGGGAAGAAAGTGACTGAAAAAATAAAAATTGCTCTTGATACTGGAAATTTTATTGAAGAAGGAGTAAAGGAAAGCTTTTGGGAATTAAAAGCAATCTAAAAAAATCTTTATGGCTTTTTAAGCAGAAGATATTGACTTTATGGAATTAAAAAAAGGGGGGTGAGTAACCAATATAAAAGCAAGCAAATGGTTATTTTTAGTATTTAATAAAGACAACATTAAAAAAATACTTCGGGGGTGACTAAGGTGAGCAAAAAATTTGGGACAAGTTTAGAATTTGCCAAACGGTACGTAAGTGAAAAAACCTTGCAGCAGCTGTTAAATTATCTGAGTAAAGATCCAGTTAACAATTTAGATCGGATATTTACTCTGGGAAAAATTTTAGCCAGACGAGAAGAACACAAACAAGCAATTTTGACGGTTGAGAGAAATCTTAATAACTATCCTGCAATACGCCAATTAGTTGAAAGTTTATTACGAGACACTCATCCCAATGTACGTCAGCGTTTGCTTTTTAACTTTTTTATAAACTCGATTATTTTCGGTATTCCAAAACAGTTACAATTATCCGAAACCTTAGGATTTAAAGTACCTCATACAATTTTAGTGGATCCTACAAGCAATTGTAATTTACGGTGTGAAGGTTGCTGGGCTGGTGCATATGCCAAACATGATGAATTGGAGTATGAACGTTTGGACCGTCTTTTCAATGAAGCTAAGGAGTTAGGAATTTACTGGATAGTAATGTCAGGTGGGGAACCCTTTATGTATCCTTATTTGTTTGACTTAGCGGCAAAACATAACGATATGGCTTTTATGATATATACCAATGGGACAAGAATTGATGAAAAAACTGCCGATAAAATTATAGAAGTTGGTAATATTTCACCGGCTTTTAGTCTTGAAGGTTGGGAGGAACGAACTGATCGGCGCCGGGGAACAGGAGTATTTAAAAAAGTAATAAATGCAATGGAGATGTTGCGGGAAAGGGGAGCGGTTTTTGGTATTTCTCTTACGGCAACACGAGAAAATGTAGAAGAAATAATGTCTGATGAGTTTATTGATTATATGATAGATAAAGGAGCAAAATACGGCTGGATATTCCATTACATTCCCATTGGTCGCAATCCAAACACGGATTTAATGTTAACTCCTGAGCAGCGAGCCTATTTAGCAAAGGTTGTCCCTAATATCCGTAGAAATAAACCTATATTCCTGGCCGATTTTTGGAATGATGGCGAATTTACTCAAGGTTGCATTGCTGGAGGAAAATATTATTTCCACATTACTGCAAGTGGTGCTGTAGAACCGTGTGCCTTTGTTCATATTTCTACTCATAATATTAACGAATGCAGTCTTAAAGATGTTTTAAATTCACCTTTGTTTAAAGCTTACCAAAAGAGACAACCGTTTAATAATAACCACTTAAGACCATGCCCAATTATTGACGTACCTTCTGCCCTTAGAGAGATTGTAACTGAAACCGGGGCAAAACCTACCCATCCTGGAGCTGATGATATCTTAAAAGGTGAAGTAAGCGAATACCTTGACCGGTTGTCTGAAGCCTGGGCAGAGGTTGCTGCCGAGATCAAGGAACGTTAAAAATTATTTTAGCTCGAATTGATACGCCCTGAGGTTACCCAGAAAAACGTTAGAATTACTGCAATACTTTAAAATGTTTTATGAATTCTTGATTTGCCAATATCTTATAAACCGCTGGCAAAACTCATGGGAATTTGTGTTCGGAATAATAACAATATCTTACAAACACTGGAAAGGAAGGGCTATATAAGGGATGAATACTCATTTGCAATATGAGAATATCTCTTGGGGAGCGTGCGATTTATGGATATTTTTAGAAGGAGCCTTTTGTTAGGATTGGGATTAATATCTTTAACGAAAGAAAAAACGGAAGAGTTTTTAAAGGAACTTATGGAAAGAGGCAAGATGAGTAAAGAAGAAGCTCAAAGGTTTTTGGATGAATTAATTGAAAAAGGAAAGAACCAAAAGGAGGAGTTAAAATCTGAAATAGACGAAGAACTGCGAAAAATCATAAAAGATTTAAATTTAGTAACTCGTGAAGAATTAAATCTTTTAGAAAATCGGATAAAAGAGTTAGAGAATAAAATACAAGAAATAAATCTTTTTGGGGTAGAGTAATAATAAAAGGAGCCATCCGGGCTCCTTTTAAAGTTGCCAAAGGCTAAAAGTGTTAATTTTCATGGTGGGCGCGGCAGGGTTCGAACCTGCGACCTCTTGAATGTGAGTCAAGCGCTCTCCCGCTGAGCTACGCGCCCGCATTTCGTAAATTTATTTTAGCATGGACTATTAAGAGTGTCAATTATTCCATTCTTCCAATCCCTGGAGGTGTGTGGTAAAATTAAGGAAAAGTGAGCAGGTGGTTTTGATGATTGAGACTACTATTAATGCTCAGACGAAAAATTATCTTTCGGAAGAAGAATTAGTTCGAATGCTAAAAAATATGAAGTTTAATGATGAATATGCTGTCCAGATTTTTAATTTTTTTACCGATGTGCCGCTTGAAGGCATTTATCGCTTTTTAATTAAACATAACCTTACAGAGAAACAGCTTTTAAATTACTACCGGATGTTTGTAAAAAAGTATTATCCCAATCCTGAATTTGAGGAGACTTTTGGCTATGGAATTTCCATGGGCTAAACTTTTTAAATTAGCGGTAGACTTTTTAAATGATTCCTTAATTCCTACTACTGATTGGACTTTTGGGGGAGGAAGTGCCCTATTTTATTATTTTTATCACCGGGAAAGTAAAGATGTTGATATTTTTTTAACCGATGCTCAGTATCTAACTTGGCTTACTCCAAGACTAAACAGTTTAATTGCTAAAAGCACTGAAGATTATGTGGAAAGTGCAAATTTTTTAAAATTACAACTAACTGATGGGGAAATTGATTTTATCATAGCTCCATATTTTACTGCCGACCCATATAAAAAAATTAATTTACTTGGAAAAGAAATTCAAATCGAAACCCCATGGGAAATTGTTTTAAAAAAACTTTTTTATCGGGCGCAAAGCTTAAAAGTAAGGGATATTGTTGATGTTGCCGTGGTATATAAAAATCATAGGGAAACGCTTGTTAGATATGCAAAAGGGCTTGGCAAGAAAAAAGAAATTATTGAAAAAAGGTTTCAAAATTTAATAGAAATTTATCCCAAAGAAATTGAAAATTTAAAGATTTTGGATGAAAGTTTAAAAGTTGACGCGTTAAATATTTTAAAAAAATTTCTGCGAGAAATTTAAATCCTGGAGGAATAAAAATGGCGGTTATTGAGGTAACCGGACTTACCAAGCGCTTTAAAGAGGTTGAAGCGGTGAAAGGGGTGGACCTTACCGTTAATGAAGGTGAGGTCTTTGGTTTTTTAGGACCCAATGGAGCCGGCAAAACTACTACTATTTCCATGCTTTGTACAATTTTAAAACCCGATGGGGGCCAGGGCCAGGTGGCGGGTTATGACCTGTGGCGGGAGAAGGATAAGGTCAGGCAAAATATTGGGTTAGTTTTTCAGGACCCAACGCTGGACCGGAATTTAACGGCCTACGAAAACCTATGGTTTCATGCTTTAATCTATGGCATTCCCGCCCGGGAACGCCGGGAGCGGATTGAGATGGTTCTTAAGATGGTGGAGCTTTATGAACGAAAGGACAGTCTGGTACAGACTTTTTCCGGCGGCATGAAGCGAAGACTGGAAATCGCCCGGGGGCTTTTACACCATCCGAAAATTCTTTTTTTAGATGAACCGACGGTTGGTCTTGACCCGCAAACTAGGGCCCACATTTGGGATTATATCCATAAAATTCGCAAAGAAAAAGGGATTACTATCTTTCTTACTACCCACTACATGGATGAGGCGGAAAACTGCGACCGGATTGCGGTAATCGATCAGGGTAAGATTATTGCCTTAGATACCCCGGACAATTTAAAGCAAATGGTTGGAAATAATATCGTCTACATAAACTCTCCGGAAGCAGCGGGAATTGTTACTTTTATTAAAGAAAAGTTTAATTTAGAAGCCAAGCTCGTAAAAAATCAGGTAGTGGTGGAAGTAAAAGAAGCGGAAACCTTTATCCCGGCCCTTTTGCGGGAACTTTCTTTTCCGGTGACTTCGGTGTCCATCAAAAAGCCAACCCTTGATGATGTGTTTTTAAAACTTACCGGACGGGAAATACGGGATGAAGTAGGGGAAAACCATAGAACACCTAAATTTAGGCGCAGGAGGTGGCGGTGATGGCGGCTCTCTGGGCGATTTTTTACCGGGAGTTAATTCGCTACTGGCGAGAAAAAATCAGGATAATAACTTCGTTAGTTCAGCCGGCCATCTGGCTTTTTGTCATGGGCGGTGGAATGGGAGCAGCTTTTACCGGACCCGGTGGAGTTAACTACCGTACTTTTATTTTTCCAGGAATTGTGGGTATGACCGTATTGTTTTCGGCGGTATTTTCGTCAATTTCCATTGTTTGGGACCGGGAGTTCGGGTTTTTAAAAGAAGTGTTGGTCTCCCCGGCTTCCCGCGAAAGTATTGTTTTGGGGAAAGCCCTGGGGGGAGCTACCACTGCGGTTATTCAGGGGATGATTATTTTAATTTTTGCTCCGGCAGTTGGAATCAATCTTTCTTTTTCCATGGTGGTAAAAGCTTTTGTTACCATGTATTTTATTGCCCTTACCATGGCGGCTTTTGGAATTGTGATTGCTGCCCGGATGCAGTCGATGCAGGGGTTTCAATTTGTCACGAACTTTATTGTAATGCCATTATTTTTCTTAAGTGGAGCTATCTACCCTTTAAAAGGAATTCCCGGTTGGTTGGCTACTTTGGCTGCGATTGACCCTCTGGCTTACGGGATTGATCTTTTAAAGCACGTATTTCTGCCCTACCATGAATATAGCTTAGCTACCGATATTACGGTGATGGCTGGATTTTGTTTATTGTTTTTATTTTTGGGGGTACTTCTTTTTAAAAAAGATGGATAAAATTTAAAATCCGGCAGGAAAAAATTATATTTTGTTGAATATACTAAATAGTTTGAAACCGGAGGGATTTAGTTTGGACGAGCATACCGGGGTCATGATAGAGGAGTTTAAGAGGTTAGTCCAGTTAGTTGCCGAGGGTGTGGCCGATAACAGCCGGCAAATTGCCGATTTATCCTTAGAAGTCCGGCAGGGCCTTACCGCTATTACCGAGCTGAAATTCCGGGACGAACTGGCGTTTAACCGCATTGATGAAATCAGCCGCCAGCTTACTTCTGGTTTACAATACATGGAAAGCATTCAGCAGCAGTTAATTGAAGTGAAAGCCAACCAGGAGCGGGTGCTCCTGGTAACCAGGCAGTTGGAAGAAAGCCTTGCCAAGATCGACAAAAAACTTGTGGAGTATGACAACCGCTTAAAACTTTTAGAATTAAAAGCTTTTTAACCCCCAATATTTCGGGGGTTTTATTTTTTCGGCAAATTTTGTTAAGATAAAAGAAAAAAGGTGACGAAAATGGAAAGGTATTATTCCTATACAAGGTATTTAAAGGAGAAATTTGGCGGCAAAGTATATAAAATTCCCGTGAATCTTCCCCATACCTGCCCAAACCGCGATGGTACGGTGGGAACCGGTGGCTGTATTTTTTGCGAAGACTCGCCCGGGGGATTTGTTTGTCTGCCCGATACCCGGGCCATATCTCAGAAAGTAGAGGAGTTAAAAAAGTATTTTCAAGATAAATTTAAAGCGCAAAAATTTATCGTTTATTTTCAGGCCTATACCAATACCTATCATCCGCTTGCGGTTTTCCGGGATTATATTTTAGCAGCGGTGGATAACACCGATATTGTTGGCCTCTCCGTTTCCACCCGACCCGATGCGGTAAACGATAAATACCTGGAGGTGCTGGCGGAGGTAAAAAATAAAAAAAATATAGAAGTAGATGTGGAACTTGGTTTGCAGACGGTTAATTATAAAAACTTAATAGCGATAAACCGGGGCCATACCTTGGCCGAATTTATCGATGCGGTCTTGCGCATAAAAAAGTTTGGCTTAAATGTTACGACCCACTTAATTTTAAACCTGCCCGGGGAAACGTTAGTTGATGTCATTGAAAATGCCAAAATTATGTCAGCATTAAAGATAGATTTTGTAAAGCTCCATACCCTGTTTATTCCAGAAAAAACGGTTTTAGGGGATATGTACCGGGAGGGGAAAATTGAGATTATACCCTTGGAGGAATATGTCCAGTGGGTGGTAACCTTTTTGGAGTATTTAAGTCCGGAAGTGGTGGTGCAGCGGTTAATTGGAAAGGGTCCCGATGAAGGGATTCTCTTTTCCAACTGGGGCGTCAGCTGGTGGAAAATTAAACATTTAATTGAGGAAGAGCTGGAAAAAAGGGATACCCGACAGGGGGCAAAATGCGATTATTTAAACGGGAAGGCAGTACAAAAGTTTTTAAGCTAAGTTAGGGGGGCTTTTGGTGAAATTTATTGATCTTCGCAGTGATACGGTAACAACTCCTACTCCAAAGATGCGTGAGGCCATGTTTTCTGCCGAGGTAGGGGATGATGTTTACGGCGATGACCCTACGGTGCGGGAATTAGAAGAACTTGCTGCTCAACGAATTGGCAAGGAAGCGGCCCTTTTTGTTCCCAGTGGGACCATGGGGAATCAACTGGCTCTTATGACCCATACCCAGCGGGGGGACGAAGTGATTCTGGGGGAAGATTGCCATATTTTTAAATATGAAGTTGGGGCACCGGCAGTATTATCCGGGGTGCAGCTCCGGGGACTTAAGACAAATGGTGGCATGATGGATTTAGAGGAAGTAAAAGCTGCGATACGACCCAACGATATTCACATGCCGAGGACTTCCCTTATTTGCCTGGAGAATGCTTACAGTAGCGGAGAAGTAGTGCCCCTTCACTACCTGGAAAAAATCCGGGAAATTGCTGAAAGCCACGGTCTTAAAATCCACCTGGACGGGGCAAGAATTTTTAATGCCGCTATTTACCTGGGGGTTGATGCCCGGGAAATTGCCAGGTATGCCGATTCGGTCATGTTTTGTCTCTCCAAAGGTTTATCGGCTCCGGTAGGGTCAATTCTCGCCGGAAGTAGAGAGTTTGTGGAAAAAGCCAGGAAATACCGGAAATTATTAGGTGGAGGCATGCGGCAGGCGGGAATTTTAGCGGCAGCGGGAATGGTAGCTTTGAAAGAAATGGTGGATAGGCTTTGTGAAGACCACGAAAATGCATTATATCTTGCCCAAAAGTTAATTAACCTTGGCTTTGAAGTGGATTTAAAAAAGGTGCAGATTAACATGGTGTGGGCCAGGGCTAAATCGCATCTTAATATAGAAGATTTACCAGAAAAGCTTTTAGCAGAAGGAATAAAAATAAATCCTCCCATTAATGGGCTGTTTCGTTTCGTAACCCATAAAGATGTTACGAAAGGTGATATTGATAAATTTGTCGAAATTTTAGCTAAAACTATGCAGGTAGGGGAACAGGTATGAATTTCAAATGGATAATTGAGAGTTACGGGGAATATTTAGAGCGGATAAGCCACAAGTTTCAGGATATATTAACCGAACAAAATGGCGCCTTTATTTTGCTGGTTGAGGTTAGTGAAAGTAACAGATATGTATGCCGATTTTGTGAGTTTGCTGGAAATGTGCCCTATGATTTAAAAAGGGAAATTAATGAAAAAGTTAATGGCAGTTTAATTCCGGGAAATCTCGATTGGCTTAAAACATTAACCGAACCCCGGGTGTTAAACAAGGACCAGGTACAAAGCTATTTTCCCGAATTAAATCAAGTTGAAGTAATGCAGATTATACCTATTTATGTGGATAAAAACAGTAAAAATATAATGATTATTGGTTACTTTCAAGATTTGACTCCCTCAAGTATCTCTTTTAATGTTAATGAACTTCAAAACTACCTTTATATTGAACAATTTTACAATCTAATTTTTGAAATAATAATAATGTTTAACAGAGTTATTGAAGAAAAAGAACCGCTGATCCGTGGGCATATGGAGCGAGTGGTGGAGTATGCTGACCTCATTGCCGGGGAAATCGGGCGTGAGGAAACCCAGCGCTTGATTTTACAAATAGCGGGAGCCGTGCATGATGTTGGAAAAATCATGGTACCGGATTTTATTTTACAGCACATCGGTAAGTACACCGAGGAAATGAGACAAAAGATGCAAAAACATTCGGAATTCGGTTATGAACTTTTAAAAAATCTACCGATGTTTAATGAGGTGGCCGAAGTTATTTTATACCATCATGAGCATTATGACGGCCAGGGGTATCCCAAAGGACTCAAAGGAAATGAAATTCCCCTTTATTCCCGGATATTGGCCATTGCCGACAGTTTTGATGCTATGGTCAGTGAGCGGGTTTACAAGGTATCAATGGGTTATGATGAAGCATTAGAAGAACTGGTTAATAATAAAGGTAAGCAGTTTGATCCCGAATTAGTAGAAGCTTTTATTGCGGGATTTAGAAAAACCCGCCTCTTAAATCCTCTAAAATACAAAGTTCCGGATTTGCCCAAGCTCTTTTGCAGAGTTACTTTAGCGGTTGGCAATCAGTACTTTGACGGAAGGGTTTCTTATAGACTTGAAAACTCCCAAAAAGTGTTTATTAAGCTTTATCAAACTCTTTCATTTGATATGAAAGAAGCTTACGAAAAACCGCTGACCTTGTATTTTCAGGATAAGGGGATGTCGGCCTATGTTCGTGGCCATATGCAGTTTTATAATGTGTACAACCAGACGTTAATTTTCGAGGTTAAGGAAAATCCCGGATTTGTGGTACCGGAACAGTTTGTATCGCTGCCCATTTCCCGGGGTGGACTTCTGGTAAGCGGCAGCAATAATATACCTATATTAATAGTTGAGCTTGGTGGTAACGGGTTAAGATTTGTGGTTAATAAAGCAAAGTTAAAAGAAGTAGGCCTTGTATTAAAAGAAAATACCAGGGTAACAATACTTTTTGGATTAAAAGTTGAGGAGGAAGAGCAGTATTTTGGATTTAAGGGAACGATTATCGAAACTCCTAAAACATCATTAAACGAGTCTTACCTTGTGAAATTCGAAGATGTGGATGAAAAACATCGAGATAGACTTATAAGTACCCTCTTAAAATACCAGATAAGTTTACGCCGGCGTGGTTTGCTGTAATAAGTATTGACGAAAAAATAAAATAGTATTAATTTATTTTTTGTAAATAAAAACTTACCTGAAGGAGCGTGAAAAGATGGAAACGAGAGAGTTAGTGATAATTGGCGGAGGCCCTGCGGGGCTGGCTGCGGCAATATACGGAGCCAGAGCGGCTTTAAATCCGCTTGTTTTGGAACGGGGTGTACCCGGCGGACAGGCTGCTACTACCGAATGGATTGAAAATTATCCGGGATTTGAGGACGGGATTGGCGGTTTTGAGCTGATGGTTCATATGCAAAGGCAGGCGGAAAAGTTTGGGGCTGAGTTCAAAAATGCCGATGTAACGGGGATTAAAAAAGAAAACGGAGTTTTTATCTTAAATACTTCAACCGGTGAAATTGCAGCGAAAACGGTAATTATAGCTACCGGAGCGGAACCAAAAGAATTGGGCGTTCCGGGTGAACGGGAATTCAGGGGAAGGGGCGTTTCCTACTGTGCTACCTGTGACGGCAATTTCTTTAGAGGAAAGACCGTGGCGGTAGTAGGGGGCGGTGATTCTGCCTTAGAAGAAGCGATTTACCTTACGAAATTAGTGGAAAAAGTTTATCTCATCCACCGGCGGGATGGATTTAGAGCGGCGAAGGTTATTCAGGAGCGGGCTAAAGCTAATCCCAAGATTGAGTTTGTTTTAAACACGGTGGTGGAGGAAATCGCCGGAGAGCGAAAGGTTGAAAAAGTGATAGTGAAAAATGTCCAGACCGGGGAAAAGTCCGAGATTCTCGTTGACGGTGTGTTTATTTATGTGGGTCTAAAACCGAACACCGCTTTTTTGGAAGGCTTTTTGGAGCTGGAAAACGGCTATATAAAAACCGATGAAAATATGGCTACCGCTATTCCCGGGTTATTTGCAGCGGGTGACGTGCGGCTAAAAGACCTGCGTCAGGTAGTTACCGCTGTTGCTGATGGAGCTCAGGCTGCGGTAGCGGCGGAAAAGTATCTGGAGGGAAATAAATAGCCGTGGAAGTAATAAAAGTTAGCAGCTCAAGAAAAATTGAGCTAATTGATATCACAGCCAGAGTAGCTGAGAAAGTTTGTAATTTTCCCGAAGCAAAGGCCCTAATGCTTTTTGTTCCTCACACTACCGCCGGGATTTTAATTAATGAAAATGCCGATCCCGATGTCAAAAGGGACTTAGAAATGTATTTTGCGAAAGTTGTTCCTGAACTTCCCTTTCGGCACTTCGAGGGAAACTCCCCGGCTCACATCCTGTCTTCTTTAGTGGGGGTATCGTTGTATGTGCCAATCAATCAGGGAAAGCTTGGTCTTGGAACCTGGCAGGGGATTTACTTTGCGGAATTTGATGGCCCCCGGGAGCGCAAGGTTTACTTAACTCCAGTTTAAAATTTTAAATAAAAAAGCCGCAAAACCCATGAAGGTTTTGCGGCTTTTAAAATATATATAGAGAAAAGGGAGAGGAGATTAGGCTTCGATATAAGTATAACCAAAAACCCCTGAGGATAAACAGTAAAAGTCGGTGAATGGTAAAAAATTAAGTGTAAACGGTAATTAGAAAGATTTAACTGAACAGTATTTACTTTTCAATCGAACATATGTACTATAAAGTAAGGGGGGGATTTTAGTGGAGTTTTTGGCGATAGACCCGGAGCAAAAAGCCATTAAATTATTTCCGGAGGTGAACGTTTTCTGTGGTCCGTATTTTCTTGGTTTAAAACGGGCGTATGAAAAAATTAAAGAGCAGCAGGAAGTAGTGGCACTAACTTACGGGGAGATTTACGAGATTAACCCGGAGGTAGCAACAATTAAGCCAAAAAATGCAGAATAGTGCAATAATACTTACTCAGCAATGGATGAGGTTAATTTTACGAAATTGCAAGCGTGGTGAAAGCCGTGAAGCAAGTCATAACAATACAGGCACGGTTATTTCCAAAGGCAGAGGAGAAAGAGGTATTAGATAACTTAATGCGAAAGTGGAACTCCTGCAAGAGATATGCCTATAACCGGTTGCTTGAAGGAAAAGCCCGAAAAGAACTGAAGAAAGAACTGCAAAGCCTCTTTGGATTGAATTCCAGATATGTAGACGATGCTATTTTTGAAGCTAACGAAATTTTGCAAAGTATCAGAGAACTTGGAGAAAACCCACGCAAGGTTATCTTTGGCGGGAAAGTATTGTTTTATAGACTAAAAAGGAAACATTTAAGCAGTAAGCAAAGGCAAAAGTACAAAAAAGAATGGGAAGATAAACGCAAAGGAACTCTTTTCTCTCGAGGTGATAGGTCCAAGCAAGGTAACTTAAACTTAAGAGTTATTGAAGAAAATGGCCAATTCTTTTTAAGAGTAAATGCAGGTAATAGAAAATGGCTGTTTATAGAACTTAAAAGTTCGCATAAAAAATGGAGAAAGTTTGCAAAAACAATGCTAAATTTCTGTCCTTACAGTGTTCGCCTGCAGAGAAAGAATAATAAATATTATGCTTACATTTCCTTTGAAGACGACTTACCAAATACAGCAATAGATTTCAGCAATGGAGCTATCGGGATAGACTTAAATGCTTTTCCATCCCACATAGCCTGGGCTGAAATAAAAAAAGACGGCACTCTGAAAAGCTTTGGAGAAATCCCCACACCACATCTCTGGGACGGGAGAAAAGAAAAAAGAGATTACTTTGCATGGGTATATGCCAACGAAATTGTAAAATTAGCCCTTGAGAAAAACAAAGGCATCGTAGTAGAAAAGTTAGCGATAAAAGACAAAGGCTACCGGGGAGATTACAAGGGAAGAAAATCCAGAAGGGTAAAGCACGGTTTTAGCTATAGAAAGCTTATTGCCAGAATAAAGACCCTTGCCCAGAGGTACGGTGTAGCCATAAGAGAAGTAAGTCCAGCTTATACAAGCGTGATAGGAATGCTAAAGTATGCACCACAATTCAACCTAACAAAAGATACAGCAGCAGCCTATGTGATAGCCCGAAGAGGATTGGCTTTAAGGGAGAAAATTCCCTTGAAGTATAGAGAGCTTTTGAAAAGCCTGCAAAGCAAGTCACGGTCGGTATCTTCATTAACCGAAGGAAGGAATGAAGGTACTGCGGTAAAGGGGAAAACCTTACCGTACAAACCGTGGCGAGTTTTGCGGGTAGCCCTCCTGACCGGAGCTCTCCTGGACAGGCCATTATATCGTGACCTGTCACCGCTGAAGAGGATGCTCGTAAGCGGTATGGGAGAAGGTGGCTGAAGGCCACGGCCAGTTCCTGCTTCTTGGGGCAGGGGCTATGGCTGTCCCAAATACCGCCAGTTGGGGCTGGGGCAGTCTGAAAGGCGGACAACAAATACCCCAGCCATCTAAACTTGGCAAAAATGCACAGTTTAGATGACCAGGCCAGGAAAACTTTGTCCGGCGCCAAAGTTATTATCAAATATAAGGAAGAGAAAGTTATTGTGGATGCTTTTTATGAACAGTACCAGCACTACTTTGCCGACAAAACAAAGATTACTTTAAAAAATTATTTAACCCCCACCGAATATCGCTTGCTGGTTTTCCTCTGGGAAAACCGGGGCAGAATTGTTTCTAAGGAAGTAATTATGGAAAGGGTTTTAGCGGATTTTGCCGGAGTTAGCGATGAAAGCCTCAAATGGCATTTAAAAAATCTGAGAAAGAAGCTTCGGGATTTGGGATACGAAAATATTATTCTCTGTCATAAAGGTTACGGTTATTCGTTTAATAAGGAAACCCTTTTTAATTTTGAATTTGATTAAAACTCCCTTAAATCCTCCCTTTTTGCTACACGAAAACCTCCCCCGGGCAAAAGTAAATTGCTGGGCGGAGGTGTTTTTATGTCGATAAAGTATAACGAAGTGATCGGCTTTTATCCATGTTTAAAGCCGGGAGTTGGTGAAGGAACGATGGTGGTAATGAAAGGCGGGGATGAGGTGTTTCTCCCGAAAAGTATTAAAAGCTTTCGACGAGAAATATTGTGGTATTATTTTGTGGATTTTAAAGCCTTAAGGAGTATGGCCAGAGCTTTAGGGGAGCCGGTACCTTTGGTTCTGGGGGAACGGGTGTTCGTTCCCTTAAAATTTCGCCACCGTGCTTTTGCCGGGGATTTTTGTTATGGTTATTTTTCTCTGGATGAAATTGTTTTTTGCGGTGGGAAGGGGAAAGCAGCAATTATTTTAAGTTGCGGTAAAAAATATGGTTTAGCTTGCCGGGTAAAAACAGCAACTGCTTCGTTAATAAGGGCAAAAATCTTTCGTTTGGAGATAAGTTTCAGAAAATAAGTTATTTTTTTCACCAGGCAGGAAATTAAAAAAATAAAGAGAAAAATATGAAAATTAAGAATATATATAATATTAGTAAAAAAGATTTAAATTGTATAGTGTATACAAAGTTGATTTTTTATTTTTCAACATAAATTTATTCAGCAAGGAGGGAAGGTAGTGAAACTTTTTGAATACCAGGTAAAGAAAATTATGAGGGAGTTCGGGATTTTAGTTCCCCGGGGTGAGGTTTTTTTTGATTTAGAGCAGGCCAAAAACCATCTGGAAAAAGTTGGCGAAGGAGTAATCAAAGCGCAGGTATTAACCGGTGGCAGGGGTAAAGCCGGGGGGGTAAAAATCTTTTCCAATCCGGCAGAAGGTTTTGAACTGGCGGAAGCTATCTTGAAGATGACCATTAAGGGAGAGAAAGTTCAGGCAATCTTAATTGAAGAGAAAATTCCCATTGAGCAGGAGCTTTATTTATCAATTTTTGTGGATGGACGGATTAAAAAGCCGGTAGTGATTGCTTCAAAAGCGGGTGGCGTG
The DNA here is from genome assembly GCF_000012865.1 of Carboxydothermus hydrogenoformans Z-2901. Classification (GTDB taxonomy): domain Bacteria; phylum Bacillota; class Z-2901; order Carboxydothermales; family Carboxydothermaceae; genus Carboxydothermus; species Carboxydothermus hydrogenoformans. Next base: position 805,450 of record NC_007503.1, read on the forward strand.
GACATTGAAGAAGTACCGGAAGAGGAAATTTTAAAACTTCCCGTAGACCCGTTAATTGGAGTTAGAAATTATCACGGAAACCTGGTGGCGCAAAAGCTGGGACTTACGGGAGATTTAGGAAAACAGCTTGCTACTTTGTTAATTAACTTATACCGCATTTTTGAAACTTACCAGGCGGAGCTTGTGGAGATAAATCCCCTGGTGATTTCCCGGGAAAAGCTTATCGCCGCCGATGGCAAGATGACGGTGGATGATGATGCGCGTTTTCGCTGGCCCGCGGACCTTCCCTTTAACGAAGAAAAAACCCCGTTGGAAAAAAGAGCCGAGGAAATTGGCGTATCCTTTGTCGAACTGGATGGGGATATAGCGGTGATGGCCAATGGTGCGGGAATTACCATGGCTACTTTGGACTTAATTGCCTATTTTGGCGGAAGGCCAAAGAATTTTATGGATGCCGGTGGTGGGGCTAACGCCGAGCAAATGGCCAAAGCGCTGGACCTTTTAATCTCCACCAATCCCAAGGCAATTTTAATAAATATTTTTGGCGGTATAACCCGTTGTGATGAGGTGGCAAAAGCTTACTTAACGGTGAAACAGGAGAGGGAAATAACGGTGCCGGTGGTGATTCGCCTGGTGGGAACCAATGAAGATATCGGGGTAAAAATGCTTCAGGAGGCGGGAGTGGAAAGCTTTTCTTCCCTGCGGGAAGCGGTGATTAAAGCGGTGGAGCTTGCCAAAGTTGGGGGGGATAATTAGTGGCTATCATTATTACCGAAGAAACGCGGATAGTTGTCCAGGGGATTACGGGTAATCAGGGACGGTTTCATACCGGGAAAATGCTGGAATACGGGAGCAAAGTTGTGGCCGGTGTAAGTCCCGGTAAAGGGGGGACAGAGGTTTTAGGGGTGCCGGTTTTTAATACCGTTTTAGATGCGGTAAAAAATACCGGAGCCAATACCTCGATATTGTTTATCCCTGCGCCCTTTGTTTTGGATGCTGCTCTGGAAGCAATGGAAGCGGGGATTAAAACCATTGTTATTATTAGCGAGCATGTACCCTTACACGATGCTCTGAAAATTATGCGGGTGGCAGAAGCCTACGGAGTTACCGTTGTTGGTCCAAACACTTTTGGAGTTATCTCCCCGGGAATTGCCAAAGTTGGGATTATGCCCAATACCATTTACCAGAAAGGTCCGGTTGGGATCGTGGCCCGAAGCGGTACTTTAAGCTACCAGATTGCTTATGAATTAACCAGGGCGGGTTTGGGTCAATCGACGGTCGTGGGGCTGGGGGGAGATCGAATAGTGGGACTTTCCCTGGCCGAAGTGATCTTAAGCCTTGCCCGGGATGAGGAAACCCAGGGAATTGTGGTGGTGGGTGAAATTGGCGGTACAGCGGAAGAAGAAGCGGCGGAGGTCATTCGCCACATTAATAAGCCGGTAGTGGCTTTTATTGCTGGAAAAACAGCGCCTCCGGGAAAAAGAATGGGGCATGCCGGGGCTATTATTGAGAGGGGGCGGGGCACTTACCAGAGTAAAATTGATGCCCTCTGGAATGCCGGCGCTTTAATTGCGGAAGTGCCCTGGGAAGTGCCGGTGTTAATGAAATCAGCTTTGGTTAAGTAGGAGGGTGTTGGGGATGGCTGTTGAGGAGAAAAAAGTGGTTTTAGACTCGGGGATCGAGGTCAAAACCGTTTACGGCCCCGATGATCTTGCAGGCTTTAACTATCAAGAGAAACTCGGTGAACCGGGGCAGTACCCGTATACCCGGGGCATTCAGCCCAATATGTACCGGGGAAGACTGTGGACGATGCGCCAGTATGCGGGGTTTGGTACTGCCAGGGAAACCAATGCCCGTTTTCACTACCTTTTACAACAGGGGCAGACGGGGTTATCGGTAGCCTTTGATTTACCCACCCAGATTGGCTATGATTCGGACCATGAGCTGGCCCGGGGAGAGGTTGGCAAGGTTGGTGTTGCCGTGGATTCTCTTTTGGATATGGAAGAGCTATTTTCCGGAATACCCCTTGATAAAGTTAGCACCAGCATGACCATTAATGCACCGGCGGCGGTTTTACTGGCGATGTATATTGCGTTAGCCAAAAAGCAGGGAGTGGACCCCAAAAATTTAAACGGCACCATCCAAAACGATATTTTAAAGGAGTATGTGGCCCGGGGAACGTATATTTTTCCGCCGGAACCATCTATGCGGATTATTACCGATATTTTTGCCTTTTGTAAAAAAGAAGTACCCAAGTGGAATACCATTAGTATTTCCGGCTACCATATCCGGGAAGCGGGCGCGACTGCCGTGCAGGAGTTAGCCTTTACCATCGCCAACGGAATTGCCTACGTTGAAGCGGCAATTCAAGCGGGCTTATCGGTGGATGAATTTGCCCCGCGTCTTTCCTTTTTCTTTAACGCCCATTTAAACTTTTTTGAGGAAATTTCCAAATTCCGGGCGGCCCGGCGGATTTGGGCCAAAATCATGAAGGAACGGTTTGGCGCGCAAAATCCCAAAAGCTTACTTTTGCGCTTCCACACCCAAACGGCCGGCTGCACCCTTACTGCCCAGCAGCCCAAGGTAAATCTTATCCGTGTTGCCTATCAGGCTTTAATGGCGGTGCTTGGCGGTACCCAGTCGCTGCACACCAACAGTTACGATGAAGCTTTATGTCTTCCCACCGATGAAGCGGCTCTTCTGGCCTTACGAACCCAGCAGGTGATTGCTTATGAAATTGGCGTTACCGATACCGTTGACCCCCTTGGCGGAAGTTATTATGTGGAAAGTTTAACCGATGCCATTGAAGAAAAGGTCTGGGAGTATCTAAAGAAAATCGATGAGATGGGTGGGGCGGTAGAAGCGGTGAAAAATGGTTTTATGCGCCGGGAAATTGAGAAGAGCAGTTATGAGTACCAGCGGGCGATAGAAAAGGGGGAAAAAACGGTTATAGGAGTTAATCGTTTTGTAATTGATGAGGAACCGCCAAAGGATTTATTAAGGGTTAACCCGGAAATTGAGAAGGTGCAGCGGGAAAAACTACAAAAATTAAGAGCAAATCGGGATAACGAACGGGTGGCAAAAGCCTTAAAGCGCTTAAGAGAAGTTGCCGAAAGTAAGGATAATATAGTTTACCCCATTTTAGAAGCGGTGGAGGCTTATGCGACTTTAGGTGAAATCTGCGGAGTTTTACGGGAAGTCTTTGGTGAGTACCGTCAGGAATAGGGGGGTTACGATGCGAAAAATTCGGGTTTTAATAGCCAAACCGGGTTTAGATGGCCATGACCGGGGAGCTAAGGTTATCGCTCAGGCGCTGCGGGATGCAGGTATGGAGGTTATTTATACGGGGATTCGCCAAACTCCGGAACAAATCGCCAAAGCGGCGGTGGAGGAAGATGTGGATGTAGTCGGGCTTTCCTGCCTTTCGGGAGCGCACAATGAGCTTTTCCCCCGGGTAGTGGAATGTTTAAAAGAACTGGGAGCCGGAGATATTCCGGTAATCGGGGGAGGCATTATTCCCCATGAAGATCACGCTTACTTAAAAGAGAAAGGGATTAAGGCGATTTTTGGTCCCGGAAGTTTGACGGCGGATGTGGTGAAAGTGATAGAAGAGCTGGTAAGGGAGGCGGGAAAAGATGTTTAAAAAAATCGACCATATAGGCATTGCGGTTTCGAATTTGGAACAGGCAGTAAAAACTTTTGAGCTTTTAGGCTTTCAAATTGCGGGAACGGAGGAAGTACCGGAACAAAAGGTTAAAGTAGCTTTTTTCCCGGTGGGCGAAAGTAATCTCGAATTATTAATGCCCACCGATGAAAAAAGTGCTGTTACCCGGTTTTTAATGAATCACGGAGAAGGAATCCATCACATTGCTTTTTTAGTGGAAAATTTGGAAGGGATGCTGGCCGCTTTAAAGGAAAAAGGTTTTAACTTAATAGATGAAAAACCGCGCCCTGGAGCTCACGGGAAAAAAATTGCCTTTATCCATCCGAAATCAACTAACAGTGTTTTAATAGAACTTTGTGAGGTGGTGGACGATGGAGAATAAGTTACAGGAACTTAACCGGAAAAGACAGGAATCCCTTTTGGGGGGCGGCGAAAAAAGGATAAAACGGCAGCACGAAGCAGGCAAACTTACAGCACGGGAAAGGATTAACCTTTTGTTGGATCCGGGAAGTTTCGTCGAATTGGATATGTTTGTGCGGGGAGAACAGGGAGAGTTTGCCAAGAGCGACATGGAAAACTACGGGGAAGGGGTGGTAACCGGCTTTGGTACCATCAATGGGCGCACGGTTTACCTCTTTTCCCAGGATTTTACCGTTTACGGCGGATCACTGGGGGAACTCCATTCGGCCAAGATCTGTAAGGTAATGGACTTAGCCATGAAAGCGGGAGTTCCCTTTATCGGGCTTAACGACTCCGGCGGAGCCAGGATTCAGGAAGGGGTATATTCCTTGAGTGCCTACGGAAATATTTTTTACCGGAATACCCTGGCTTCGGGAGTTATCCCGCAGATTTCGGTGATTATGGGGCCGTGTGCCGGGGGAGCGGTTTATTCGCCGGCAATAACCGATTTTATTTTCATGGTTGATAAAACCAGCCAGATGTTTATTACCGGCCCCCAGGTCATTAAATCGGTTACCGGTGAAGAAGTAAGTCCCGAAGAGCTCGGCGGTGCTATGACCCATAACCACATAAGCGGCGTTGCCCATTTTGTGGGGGAAAACGAAGAAATCACCCTGAGTATGGTGCGAAAGCTTTTAGAGTACCTTCCCCAGAACAACATGGAAGAACCGCCGGTTAAGGCTCCGCTACCGCCAAAATATTCGACCGAAGAGCTCCTGGATATAGTTCCGGAAGATCCCAACCGGCAGTACGATGTCCGGGAGGTAATTTTACGCATTGTCGATGACAGCGAATTTTTTGAAGTGCATAAGTATTTTGCGGAAAATGCGGTGGTGGGTTTTGCCCGCCTATCCGGAAGGGTAGTGGGTATTGTGGCCAACCAGCCCAAGTATTTAGCGGGGACTTTGGACATCAATGCTTCCGATAAAATTGCCCGGTTTGTGCGTTTTTGCGATTGCTTTAATATTCCGCTTCTAACCTTTGTGGATGTACCGGGCTTTTTGCCGGGAATCAATCAGGAGTACGGTGGAATTATCCGGCACGGAGCCAAGATACTGTATGCTTATTCCGAAGCTACCGTTCCCAAGCTTACGGTAATCCTGCGGAAAGCTTACGGTGGGGCTTATGTGGCCATGTGCAGTCGTTCTCTGGGAGCCGATGCGGCTTTTGCCTGGCCGACCGCGGAAATCGCGGTGATGGGCCCTGACGGTGCTGCCAATATTATTTTCCGGGATGAGATCGCCCAGGCGGAAGACCCGGCCAAGGTGCGGGCGGAAAAAACGGCGATGTACCGGGAAAAGTTCTGCAATCCCTATGTCGCGGCTGCCAAAGGGATGATCGATGATGTGATTGATCCCAGGGAGACCCGGGACCGTTTGATTAAAGCCCTTCTGGCTGTAAGTACCAAGAGAGAATCAAGACCCATGAAGAAGCACGGAAATATTCCCTTTTAACAACCCCCGGGGAGGTGATAGGGGTGCAGGAAAAAATCTTAATAGCCAATCGGGGTGAAATTGCCCTAAGAATAATCCGGGCTTGCAAAGAACTGGGAATAACTTCGGCGGTGGTTTATACCCCGGCAGATAAAGATAGCCTTCCGGTGAAAATGGCCGATGAAGCTTACCCCTTAAAAGAAAATAAGAGTTACTTAAATATTGAGGAAATAATCAATACCGCATTAAAAAACCAGGTTACCGCAATTCATCCCGGTTACGGCTTTCTTGCGGAAAACTCTAAGTTCGCTAAAAGCTGCCTGGATGCCGGGATAAAATTTATCGGGCCTTCGGCCAAAGCTATTGAACTTATGGGGGATAAAGCGGTAGCCAGGGAAATCATGAAAAAAGCCGGCGTTCCGGTAATTCCCGGGTCCGATGGCGAGATTGATGATTTCCGGGAAGCCCTGAAGGTTGCCGATGAAATTGGCTACCCGGTAATTGTCAAAGCTGCCGGCGGAGGCGGGGGCCGGGGGATGCGGATTGTTCACACTCCCAAGGAATTGGAAGAAGCGATTCAATCCGCGGCCCGGGAAGCCGCGTCAACCTTTGGTAATTCCAAATTATATTTAGAGAAGTATCTTCAGGACTGCCGGCACGTGGAGTTTCAAATTTTAGCCGACCAGTACGGGAACGCGGTTTATTTGGGAGAGCGGGACTGCTCCCTGCAGCGGCGCAACCAAAAGGTAATCGAAGAAGGACCGTGCCACGTCTTAACGGAAAGAATGCGGAAAAAAATGGGCGAACTGGCGGTGCGCTCCGCCATGGCCGTTCATTACGCCGGGGCCGGAACGGTGGAATTTTTGCTGGATGATCGGGGAAACTTTTATTTTATTGAAATGAATACCCGGATACAGGTGGAACATCCGGTAACCGAAATGATTACCGGCATAGATATCGTCAAGGAACAAATAAAAATCGGCCTCGGAGAAAGGTTAAGCATTACCCAGAAAGATGTGAAAATTTACGGACACGCTATTGAGTGCCGGGTAAATGCGGAAGACCCGATATCGTTTATTCCTACCCCGGGGGAAATAAAAAAATTAATGCTGCCCCAGGGGCCTTTTGTCCGGGTGGATACGGCAGTTTACGAAGGTTATACCATACCGCCTTACTATGATTCGATGATTGCCAAGTTAATTGTCTGGGGAAGAAATCGGGAAGAAGCGATTATCAGGATGAAACGAGCGCTGGAGGAGTTTGTAATTGGCGGTGTTACCACCAACTTACCTTTTTTACGCAAGGTGATGGATAATGCCTTTTACCGCCGGGGTGAGGTTTATACCAACTTTATCAAACGCCGGATGGAACCTTTAACCGAAGAAGACCTGGAAACCTACCGGGATAAACAGATATTTGGTGCCGAAGGGGAGCAAGAACAACCTTTAGAGGAAATAATTGCTGCGGTAGCTGCCGCCTTTGCGGCCGATCAGACTTCAAAGAAAGAAACGCGGGAGCAGCATTTAACGTTATCTCCCTGGAAAATCGGAGGCCTTTTGGAACAAATGCAGCGTCGGCTTTTTAGAGGAGGTGTATAAGATGGTAAAAAAATTTAAAATCCGGGTAAACGGCCGGGAATACGAGATAGAGGTGGAAGAAATCCACACCGAAGGTTGGGGAGTTTTACCAAATACCCGGGATATAGAACGAAAAGCGGTTGGTTCGGAAATAAGAAGCCTTTCTTCGCCTGTACCGGCAGCAAAGGCCAGTGGGGCTTCCGCGGGGATAAAAGCTCCGATGCCCGGAGTGGTGGTAGCTATTAAGGTTAAACCCGGAGATACGGTAGGGCCCCAGGACGTGGTGATAACCATTGAAGCCATGAAAATGGAAAATGAAATTACTGCCGGAAGAAGCGGGGTGGTAGACCAGATTTTAGTTGCCGAAGGAGATACGGTACAGGCGGGGCAGGTTTTGATAACCTTAAAATAAAAGGGCCTTTTGGCTCTTTTTTCTTTTAATTAAAAGGATTTTGGGTTATTATAAAGAAAATAGATAAATAAATTTACATATTCAGATGGAGGGGATGGAAGGTGAAAATAACTTTTCTGGGTCATGCCGCTTTTTTAGTGGAGGAAGAAGGGCTTAAGTTCTTGTTTGATCCTTTTTTAACGGGAAATCCTCAGGCCAAAATTCGCCCCGACGAAATTACTGCCGATTACATCTTGGTAAGTCACGGCCACGGTGACCACCTGGGGGATACCGTAGCAATTGCCCAAAGAAGCGGTGCTACCGTAATTGGTGTTTTTGAACTTTGCAATTTTCTTTCCCGCCAGAACGTTAAAACCCATCCCATGCATATTGGCGGAAGATATAACTTTGGGCAGTTTACAGTAAAGCTTACTCCCGCCTGGCATGGAAGCTCCTTTGGAGAAGGGCCAGTGGAATACCTGGGAAATCCCTGCGGCTTTTTACTTTCCGTTGGCGGGAAAACATTATACCATACCGGAGATACCGGACTCTTTTACGATATGAAATTACTTGCCGAAATAGACCCGGTGGATATTTTACTGGTACCGATTGGTGGCAATTTTACCATGGACGTTAAAGATGCGCTAAAAGCTCTGGAACTTGTTAAACCCAAATATGCTATTCCCATGCACTACAACACCTGGCCGGTAATTGCTGCGGATGTCGGGGAATTTCAAGATAAAGGCCGGGCTTTAGGAGTAGCAATCAAAGTATTGAATCCCGGGGAGATGGTTGTTCTTTAAAGGAAATAATGATAAAATAAACGTTAGATTTTCCGGCGGAGGAGTTTATGAAAGAGCCACTGGTAATGTATCGCGAAGGGTTTTGGTATTTGGTTGCCTTAGGAGTTCTAACAGTATTAGGAGCTCTTATTAATTTCTGGCTGGGCCTTTTGGTGTTTCTTTTGTTTCTTTTTGTCGTTTTTTTCTTTAGAAATCCGCGAAGAACCATTCCGGAAGATGAAAAAGCAATTATTTCACCGGCGGATGGTGTGGTTTTGGATGTAGCGGAAGTGAATGAAAGCTATTACTTAAAAGGTCCGGCGGTTAAAATCAGTATCTTTTTATCAATTTTTGATGTTCATGTCAATCGAGCCCCGGTGGAAGGACAGGTGGAGTATGTCTACTACCGTGAGGGAAAATTTCTTCCGGCGTTTAAAAGTCACGCTTCGGAAATCAATGAACGAAATTACATTGGGATAAAAAATCCGTATCTTCAGGTGTTGGTGGTACAAATTACCGGTTTTATTGCCCGGCGGATTGTAAGTTTTGTAAAACCGGGGGACATATTAAAAAAAGGACAGCTACTGGGCATGATTAAATTTGGGTCGTGTACCGAGATTTATTTGCCGAAAGAAACGGTGGAAGTTTTGGTGCAAAAAGGCCAGCGGGTGTATGGTGGCATTACGGTTATCGGGAGGATTAAGGGATGATTTTAAGGGCAATACCGTCGGTATGTACTCTTTTAAATTTAGCGATGGGCATGCTTTCAATTATTGCCACAATCAATGAGAACTACCTATTGGCAGCGGTTTTAATTTTGATAAGCGTGTTTTCCGATGGCATAGATGGCAGGCTGGCCCGTCGTTTTGCGGTAGCTTCGGATTTTGGCAAGCAGTTGGACTCCCTGGCGGATTTGGTATCCTTTGGGGTGGCTCCCGCCCTGTTAGTTTATGCCGATAGTTTAAGCGGTTACGGCTATATTGGTTTATTTATTATAGTGGTATATACGATGGCCGGTGCCTGGAGGCTTGCCCGTTTTAATATTTTAGACATTACCGGTTATTTTATCGGCGTACCCATAACTTTTGCCGGAGGTTTTACCGCGGTACTGGTACTTTTATCGTTAAAACTTGCGGCTTTTCCGCCGGTAGCGTTTCTCGTTATTACTCCTCTATTGGCTTATCTTATGGTCAGTAGAATAAAAGTTCCCAAGTATTAATTTTTCATTAAAGTAAGTATGAACCAATCACCAATCCCTTTTAGCAATCGTATACTATGGTAGCCCTAAAAGGAGGGATTGGTGTGCGGGTAATTTATATTCCTTTACCGGGTATTTTAAAATCCATAATTAAACTTTTTCTTAAGTAGGCGGGTCCATCCCGTCTTTTTTGTTATTTTTTGCCTCCTTTTGGTATTGCTTTGGGGTCATCTGGAAGGCTTTTTTAAATTCTTTGATGAAGTACGAAATATTTTCATAGCCCACCTCATAGCAGGTTTCGGTGACGCTCTGATATTGTAATAGTTCCTTGGCTTTTTTAAGTCTGAGTTCTTTTATATATTCCTTTGGGGTTTTGCAAGTATAGGTCTTAAAATATCTGCAAAACTCATACTCTTCCATTCCAAAAATTTTGGCAATATCGGCTACTTTAATGTTCTTATGATAACTTTCATTAATATAGCTTAAAATATTGTTGATCCTGGCGTTCTTTACGGAGTTTATAATTTCCTTTGCACCTCTAAATTTTAATATTTCATAGAGCATTTCCTGGATATAGAGGTCCAGCAAAAACTCTTTGCCCTTTTCCTGGCTGTTTAAGGTCCTTACAATCCTTTTATAAGTTTCCAACATTTCCTCAGTAAAGTTACATAAGAAAAAGTAATTGGTAATTTTTTTTATTTCTTCATAGCCTAATTCAAATTGGATCCTCTCAATTAACTGATTAACAACATTATTATCGACTTCAATAACAAGAGCTTTGGTTTTATTTTCGATGTTTAAGTCTACCTTTGAATTAGGGGCTAAGATTGCAAAGTTCTCTTTAGTATATTCGACGCGCTCTAATTCATTTATCGAAACTTGCTTTTTACCTTCTAAAATTGTACAAATTCTTAAGTAATTCTTGGAATAGTAAGTAGCTTTAACTGGTTTAACAAAATCATAATATAAAATTTTCGCCTTTTCGGTATCAAACTCTTTATCGGGGGTTAAACTAGGTAAAAGCATTATTTTCACCCCTCGTGCAATTTTGGGTTATTTTTTGCAAAAACGGGTTAGATTCGGCGTTTTTTGCTTGTTATAATTTTATCAAACTTTAAAAATAAAATGAATAGGAGGTTATAAAAATGAAGACGTACCGTTTTTACATGCCGCCGGTTAGCCTAATGGGTATTGGCTGCCTGAAAGAGGCCGGCGAGGAAATTAAAAAGCTCGGTTTTAAAAAAGCTCTTATTGTAACCGATAAGGTACTGGTTAAGATTGGTCTTGTTAATAAGTTAACCGAAATCCTGGACAACGAAGGAATCGAGTACGTTATTTTTGATGAAACTAAACCAAATCCTACGGTTAAAAATGTTGAAGATGGTCTTAAAATGTTAAAAGAGAACAACTGTGATTTTTTAATTTCCTTTGGTGGAGGTTCGCCTCATGACTGTGCCAAAGGCATTGGGCTGGTGGCAACTAATGGTGGCTCCATCAAGGATTATGAAGGGGTAAATAAGTCGGCTAAACCCATGTTACCTCTGGTGGCGGTAAACACTACTGCTGGTACCGCAAGTGAAATGACGAGATTTTCAATAATAACCGACGAGGATAGACACGTAAAGATGGCCATTGTCGACTGGCATGTAACTCCGATAATGGCTGTTAACGATCCCGAATTAATGGTAGAGATGCCAAAAGCTTTAACTGCCGCAACGGGTATGGATGCCTTAACCCATGCTATTGAAGCTTACGTATCTATTGATGCAACTCCGGTTACCGACGCGGCAGCTTTAAAGGCAATCGAGCTTATTTTTAAATACCTGAAACGGGCAGTAGAAAATGGAAAGGATATTGAGGCAAGGGATAAAATGGCTTATGCGGAGTATTTAGCCGGGGTAGCCTTTAACAATGCAGGCTTAGGATATGTACACGCGATGGCCCACCAGCTGGGAGGGTTTTACGATCTTCCTCATGGTGTGTGTAATGCTGTATTGCTACCTCATGTGCAGGCCTATAATCTGCAGGTTGTACCCGAAAGGTTTATTGATATAGCTAAGGCAATGGGAATAAATGTAGAAAACTTAACGGCAAAAGAAGCTGGAGAAAAGGTACTTGAAGCAATTAAAAATCTTTCGCGGGAAATTGGCATACCATCGGGTCTTAAGGAATTAGGAGTTAAGGAAGAGGATCTTAAGACTTTAGCCGAAAATGCCCTGAAAGATGCTTGCGGATTTACCAATCCAAAGCAGGCGAGCTTAGATGATATTATACGGATATTTAAAGAAGCAATGTAATTTTAACTGCATCGATAGACTTTTTGCCGTTTAATATTCGCCAATACTTCGGGTATTGGCGAATTTCTTTGCCTCTGGCATTTACCCGTTGAATCCTAATACCCCATAAAAAAAATTAATGATATTTGTCGAAAAAATCGCTAAGGAAAAGAGGAATTTTCCCCTGAAAGAAGAATATAAATACCGTATGAAAAACCTTATCTTTGACGGGAAAGGGATAGGAGGTGAAGATAAACACCTTAAAAGGTGTAAAACATTATGAATGTTCTAAATTATACAAAGCTCAGAGATGAAAAATTTATTGAAGAGGTTGAAAAGGAAAGCGGCCAGCATTTGAGGGATTGCTACCAGTGCGGTAAGTGTACCGCTGGTTGTCCGGTGGCGTATGCCATGGATTACACCCCGAACCAGATTATGCATTTATCAAAAATCGGGATAGGGGAAGAGGTTTTACGGAGCCGGACCATCTGGATTTGCGCTTCCTGCAACACCTGTACGACCCGTTGTCCGAAAAATATCGACATTGCCAGAGTTATGGACAGCTTAAGGATAATTGCCCGCCGTAAAGGTTATACGGCAAACAGCCGGAATGTAGCGGCTTTTAACCGGATTTTCCTGGATATGATTAGAAAATACGGGAAGCTTTATGAGCTGGGTTTAATTCTTAATTTTAACCTGAAAACCGGTCAACCCTTTAAAGATGCCAGCTTAGGACCGAAAATGTTAGCCTTAGGTAAACTGACCTTTTTCCCATCCAAGGTAAAGAATTCGGGAGAAATTAAAAAGATTTTTGAAACTATAGAAAAACTGGAAGTTCAAACAGCTGAGCCGAACAATGTAAAATAGTACAATAATAAAATAACTGTTTTGCAATACAAAATTGGAAGGTAGCGAAGGTAATGAAGCAAGTCATAACAATCCAGGCGAGGTTATTCCCAAAGAAAGAAGAAAAAGAAATATTAGATAACTTAATGCGAAAGTGGAGCTCCTGCAAGAGATATGCCTTTAACCGGTTGCTTGAAGGAAAAGCCCGAAAAGAACTGAAGAAAGAACTGCAAAGCCTCTTTGGATTGAATTCCAGATATGTAGACGACGCTATTCTTGAAGCTAAAGAAGTTTTGCAAAGTATCAGAGAACTTGGAGAAAACCCACGCAAGGTTATCTTTGGCGGGAAAGTATTGTTTTATAGACTAAAAAGCAAGCATTTAAGCAGCAAGCAAAGGCAAAAGTACAAAAAAGAGTGGGAAGATAAACGCAAAGGAACTCTTTTCTCCAGAGGGGATAAAACCAAGCAGGGAAACTTAAATTTAAGAGTTATCGAAGAAAATGGCCAATTCTTTTTAAGAGTAAATGCAGGTAATAGAAAATGGCTGTTTATCCAGCTTAATAGTTCGCATAAAAAATGGAGAAAGTTTGCAAAAACAATGCTAAATTTCTGTCCTTACAGTGTTCGCCTGCAGAGAAAGAATAATAAATATTATGCTTACATTTCCTTTGAAGACGACTTACCAAATACAGCAATAGATTTCAGCAATGGAGCTATCGGGATAGACTTAAATGCTTTTCCATCACACATAGCCTGGGCTGAAATAAAAAAAGACGGCAATCTGAAAAGCTTTGGGGAAATCCCCACACCACATCTCTGGGACGGGAGAAAAGAAAAAAGAGATTACTTTGCATGGGTATATGCCAACGAAATTGTAAAATTAGCCCTTGAGAAAAACAAAGGCATAGTAATAGAAAAGTTAGCGATAAAAGACAAAGGCTACCGGGGAGATTACAAGGGAAGAAAATCCAGAAGGGTAAAACACAGTTTTAGCTATAGAAAGCTTATTGCCAGAATAAAGATACTTGCCAAAAGGTACGGGGTAGCCATAAGAGAAGTAAATCCGGCTTACACAAGCATAATAGGGATGCTAAAGTATGCACCGCAGTTTAATTTAACTAAAGATACAGCAGCAGCCTATGTGATAGCACGAAGAGGATTGGTTTTAAGGGAGAAAATTCCCTTGAAGTATAGAGAGCTTTTGAAAAGCCTGCAGAGCAAGTCACGGTCGGTATCTTCAGCTACCGACGGAAGGAATGAAGGTACTGCGGTAAAGGGGAAAACCTTACCGTACAAACCGTGGCGAGTTTTGCGGGTAGCCCTCCTGACCGGAGCTCTCCTGGACAGGCCATTATATCGTGACCTGTCACCGCTGAAGAGGATGCTCGTAAGCGGTATGGGAGAAGGTGGCTGAAGGCCACGGCAAGTTCCATAGCTTGGTGATGGGACTATGGGAGTGTCTAAATACCGCCTGCTGGGAATGGGCACTCTCTGAAAGGGCGGACTACAAATAGCCCAGCCTCAAACTGTACAGTTTTGTACAGTTTGGGATACCAGGGCGGCAATTAATGAAATACGCATACTATCCCGGTTGTTCCCTCCACTCAACCGCTAAGGAATACGACAAGTCCACCAAAAAGGTGGCTCAGGCTTTAAACATTGAGCTGGTAGAGATTCCCGATTGGAACTGCTGCGGGGCTACTGCCGGGCACAGCACCAGTCACTTACTGGCGGTAGCTTTAGGGGCGCGGAATCTTGCTCAGGCGGAAACCTTGGGTCTGGATATTGCTGCACCCTGCGCTGCCTGTTACCAGCGGTTGGTGGTGGCCGAAAGAGAAATGAAAGAAAACCCGGAAATCCGGGAAAAAATCAATGGTACTTTAGCGCGGCCGTATGAAGGAAATACCCATACCTACTCTCTGGTGGAAGTTATCGCCAAGGCAAAGGACCAAATAGAAAATTTGAAAGTTAGGTCTTTTACCGGACTAAAGGTTGCAGCTTATTACGGCTGTCTATTGGTCAAGCCACCTCAAATTATGCAGTTTGACGACCCGGAAAACCCTCAGATTTTAGATGATTTGGTTAAAGCGACCGGTGCGGAAACGGTTGACTGGTCTTTTAAGACCGAATGCTGCGGTGGAGCGCTGGCGGTTTCCAATACCGAAATTGTCTTAAAACTTACCCGTGATATCCTGCGGGTGGCTAAAGACCGCGGAGCGGATGTTATCGTTACCGCCTGTCCCCTTTGTCAGTCCAACCTTGACACCCGTCAGGGGCAGATTAAAGAAGTTTACGGGGACGACTTCAACCTGCCCATATTGTACTTTACCGAATTAATTGGTTTAGCTCTCGGTTTAAAACCGGAGGAGCTTGGCTTAAATACCCACTTTGTTAGCACCAAAAAAGTACTGGAGTGGAGAGATGCACGATGAAGAGAATAGGAGTATTTGTCTGCTGGTGCGGTTCTAATATCGGTGGGGTTGTGGATGTCCCGAGAGTAGCTGAGGCGGCAAAGGAAATGCCCAATGTGGTGTTTGCTACCGATTATAAATACATGTGTTCGGAGCCCGGCCAGGAGCTAATTATCAAAGCGGCTAAAGAGCACAACTTGGACCGGGTCGTGGTGGCATCCTGCTCGCCGCGTTTGCATGAACAAACCTTTAGAAAGGCTGCCGAACGGGCAGGACTTAACCCCTATATGTTTGAAATGGCCAACATCCGGGAGCACGTTTCCTGGGTCCATGCTCAAGAAAAAGAGAAAGCGACCGAAAAGGCAATTGAACTGGTCAGACGGGCTGTCTTTAAGGCTGCACGCTTGGAGCCCCTTTACAAATCAGCCATCGGTATCACAAAAAAAGCCCTGGTCATCGGTGGTGGTATTGCCGGGATTCAGGCAGCTTTGGATATTGCCGATGCCGGGTATCAGGTTATATTGGTGGAAAAGGAGCCAACCATTGGCGGGAAAATGGCGCAGCTCGATAAAACCTTCCCAACCTTAGACTGTTCCAGCTGAATATCTACCCCGAAGATGGCGGCTGCGGCGCAGCACCCAAACATTAAGCTTTATACTTATGCGGAAGTTACCGAAGTTTCCGGTTATATTGGTAATTTTGAAGTTACCATTAAGCAAAAGGCCAAATCGGTGGACCATAATAAATGTACCGGATGCGGTACTTGCTGGGAAAAATGTCCCACCAAAGTTGATAGTGAATTTGACTTAGGGCTTGGTAAACGGAAAGCTATTTACATTCCTTTTGCCCAGGCGGTTCCCAATAAGCCGGTTATTGACCGTACTACCTGCCGGCAATTTACCAAAGGCAAGTGCGGCGTTTGCCAGAAAGTTTGTCCTACCGGTGCTGTAGATTACGACCAGCAGGATGAATATATTAAAGAAAAAGTCGGAGCCATTATCATGGCTACCGGCTATGACCTGTTTGAGTGGGAAAAAGTCTACGGTGAGTACGGTTACGGTCAGTATCCGGACGTGATTACCGGATTACATTTTGAGCGGATGGCCAGTGCTTCCGGTCCTACCGGTGGCAAGATTATTCGTCCGTCCGATGGCAAAGAGCCCAAAACGGTTGTATTTATTAAATGCGTTGGTTCAAGGGATGACCAAAAAGGCAAGAGCTACTGCTCCCGGGCCTGCTGTATGTATACTGCCAAGCATGCGCACCAGGTTTTGGAAAAGATTCCCGGAGCGCAGGTGTATATCTTCTACATGGACGTTCGGACAGCCGGCAAGATGTACGAAGAATTTTACGCCAAAACCCTGGAAGATGGTGCCCAGTACATTCGCGGGCGAGTATCGAAGATTTATCCTTTAGGAGATAAATTAATTGTTCGCGGAGCTGACACCCTGGCCGGAGTTCCGGTGGAAATTGAAGCCGACCTGGTGGTCTTGGCCACCGCTATGGTACCGGCCAAGGGGTCGGAGGAAATTGCCAAAATTGTCGGCTTTTCTTTAGATAAAGATGGCTTCTTCCAGGAAGCTCACCCCAAGCTTGGGCCGGTGGAGACCACTACCGGAGGCGTATTTTTAGCCGGCGCTTGCCAGGGGCCCAAGGATATTCCGGACACGGTAGCGCAGGCCAGTGCAGCGGCGGCCAAGGTTATCGGGCTTTTATCCAAGGATCAGTTAGCTGCCGAGCCAATCGTCAGCCAGGTTAACGAAGCACTTTGTTCCGGTTGCGAATTATGTAAACCCATTTGTCCGTATAAGGCTATCGACATGAAGAAGATTACCGAACGGGTTCACGGTAAGGTTATCGAACGCACCGTGGCAACGGTTAACACCAGTCTGTGTCAGGGTTGCGGAGCCTGTACCGTTGCCTGCCGGGTAGGAGCCCTTAACCTCAAAGGCTTTACCAACGAACAGCTCCTGGCGGAGGTGGAAGCAATATGTCTGTAGAGCAAAACTTTGAGCCGAAAATAATAGCGTTCTTTTGCAACTGGTGTAGCTACGCCGGAGCAGACCTGGCCGGGGTTAGCCGGATGCAGTACCCCACCAACTTGCGGATAATCCGGGTACCCTGTTCCGGCCGGGTTAATCCCCAGTTTGTCATCAAAGCTTTTCAGCGGGGCATTGATGGGGTTTTGGTATCCGGCTGACATCCCGGTGACTGCCACTATGTTAGTGGCAATTACTACACCCGCAGAAGATTCCTTTTAATGAAACGGCTTTTTGAATTTATTGGTTTTGAGCCAGGGCGTTTTCATGCCCGCTGGATTTCCGGCTCGGAGGCCCAGAAAGTGGTGGAAACTGCCAAGAAAGTTACCGAAGAGGTGCGGGCCTTAGGACCAAACAAGAAGATGAGGGATGACCGATGCTAAAGGAAAAAATTAAGTCTACCGTTACCGAACTTTTGGAAAATAAACAGGTTGATTTTGTTATTGGTTACGGCGCCGGTTCCGATGCCGGGACCGTGCGGCCGGCTTTCGTAAAGTCGGTGGAGGAAGTGGAGCAGCTTATTTGGTCGCCCTTTGCGGTTAATAATTTAGCGAAATTTGTGATGGATCATTTGTATGAAAATATAAAAATTGGGGTAATTGTTAAAGGTTGTGATTCCCGTTCTGTAATCCGGCTGGTTCAGGACAAAGTATTCCCCCGGGAGAACTTTTATGTAATCGGTATACCCTGTAAGGGTATATTGGATAAAAATAAAGTTGCTAAAGATTTTGACCTTTCCGGGGATTTGGTAGATTTTACCGAGCAGGGCGACGAAGTTATCGTAAAAACTTCAAAAGGCGAGTTTAAACTTCGCAAAGAAGATTATCTACTGGATAAATGTTACCGGTGTGAAACCCCAACGCCCGTTGTTTACGATGTGTTATTGGGCGAGGAAGTGGCTCCTTTTAGAACGGACGATTATGAAGATGTTAAAGCTATTGAAAACCTTTCGGTAGAGGAAAAATCCAGGTACTGGGATAAACAGTTTGAAAAATGCATCCGTTGTTATGCCTGCCGGAACGTTTGTTCTGCCTGTAACTGCCGGGATTGCGTTTTTGACATGGCAGAACCCAACTGGGTGGGTAAAGCGGCTAATTTATCGGAAAATACCGCTTTCCACTTAATCCGGGCGTGGCACGTTGCCGGACGGTGTGTGGACTGTGGCGAGTGTTCCCGGGTCTGTCCTATGGGGATACCCGTTAACACCTTGAACCGCAAAATGATTAAAGATATGAAGGAACTGTTTGCCGTAGAAACTCCGGGCAAAAATCCCGAGCAGGGGCCGGTTCTGGGGACCTTTAAAACCGATGATCCGGAAGAGTTTATGTAGTTAAACCTACGAGGTGACTTAAAGATGAGAAAAGGATACATCTTAAAGGAAAATCTTAAAACCTGGTTAGGGGCAATTAAAGAAAAGTTTCCCCTAATAGCCCCGGTACAGGACGATGGTCTAACCCTTTTTAGAGAAGTGGAAAAGGTTGACGATATAGTTTTTGATTACGGAATTACCCGGATGCCTCCGAAGGATCTTTTCTTTCCGCAAACCGAAAAGATGTTTCGCATAAAAAACAAGAACAATGTGGCGATTGAATTGGAATCCCCGGAAAAAATAACCGACGAACAGGTACTGTTTGGCGTTCATTCCTGTGATTTAAAAAGCATTTTGGCTTTAGATCCGGTCTTTACCACCTGTTTTCCCGACCGTTATTATCAGGAACGCCGGGATAAAACCTATGTGATAGGTTTATCCTGCACTAAAGCTTTACCCACTTGTTTTTGCACCGCCTATGGCATCAATCCTACCGATGCCGATGGGGCTGATGTTCATTTAACCGAGGTTGGGGATAAGTACCTTGTGGAAGTGGTTACCGAGCGCGGGGAAAGGTTAGTTTCGGCTATTCCCGGAATAGTTTTTGAAGATACCACGAATTTAGAAGCGGAAAAAGCTAAGCTTACCGAAAAGGTTAAAGGAGAAATAAAGTTTATTGACTTAACCGGGGTTAAAGAGGTGTTGGATGAAAACTTTGAACTTCCCCTCTGGGAAAAGTGGGCGCAAAAATGCCTTGGTTGTGGGATCTGTACCTACGTTTGTCCGACCTGCCACTGCTTCGATATCAATGATTTTAACCGGGGTGACGGGGTCGGTGAACGGTTTAGATGCTGGGATTCGTGTATGTTTTCCGATTTTACCCGGATGGCTGGCGGCCATAACCCGCGTCCCACGAAAAAGGAAAGGGTTAGAAACCGCTTTATGCATAAGTTAAAGTACCACCTGGACCGGTATAGCATAGTGGGGTGCGTAGGCTGTGGCCGTTGCGTCCAGCGTTGCCCCGAAAATATCGACATCCGGGCAATAATTTCCGACATAAAGGGTGGGGTGTAATGGCACTGGAAAATCCTTTATTACCGTATATTGCAACCATAACCAAGGTGATTGATGAAACCCCCGATGTGAAAACTTTTCAAATGGTTTTTGACGATCCCGGGGTATTTGAAGTTTTTAAACAAAAACCAGGACAAGTTGCGCAGATATCCATTTTTGGGGTGGGGGAAGCCACCATTTCTATAACCTCTTCGCCAACCAGGACGGGAATGCTCGAGTTTTCCATCAAGAAGGTGGGAAGACTTACTTCCGTTATCCACCAGATGGAGCCAGGAATGAAGGTGGGAATCCGGGGTCCCTACGGCAATCATTTTCCCTATGAAATGATGAAAGGAAAGGATCTCCTTTTTATCGGCGGAGGTATTGGTTTAGCGCCGCTAAGATCGCTTATTGACTTTGTTTTAGCCCCGGAAAACCGCAAGGATTACGGTAAGGTGGAAATCCTTTACGGAGCCCGTTCCTCCGCCGACCTTTGCTTTAAATACGATTTATTTGACAACTGGCCCAAGCAGCCGGACACCAAGGTTTACGTTACCATCGACCGTCCCGAAGAAGGCTGGGATGGCCATGTGGGATTTGTTCCTGCTTACCTGGAAGAACTGAATCCCAATCCTCAAAATAAAGTAACCATTACCTGCGGACCTCCGATCATGATTAAGTTTGTCTTGCAGGCGTTGGAGAAGATGGGTTATTCCGAGGACCAGGTGGTAACCACTTTGGAATTAAAAATGAAATGCGGTATTGGGAAATGCGGACGCTGCAATATCGGAAGCAAATTTGTATGCGTTGATGGTCCCGTCTTTACTTTGCGTGACCTTAAAAAACTGCCTCCGGAGTTTTAAAAAATTACCCGGCGTATGCCGGGTTTTTATTTTGTAGAAATAGCGTGAATTGTGTAGAAATATTTTGATAAATATTCTGGGCGAAGGGAAAGGAATATTAAACAAAGTGGCGAAATTTATAGAATGATGAACATTAAAGGGGGCAGTTAATGATTTTTTGTGTTTTAATATCGTTTTTCTTTCTTTTAACGTTAATCTTAGTCTTTAATCAAAAAGGTCTTTTTACATTAAGCATTAAAAATAGCAAAAAAAGTAAAATATTAAAAAAGATTTTGAGTTTTAACCGGCTCACTTACTTGTATTTTACCATTCTTGATAATTCTCCCAATATAATTATCGCAATAGATAAAAATAACAAAGTGATATTTTTAAATAGTAGAGCTGAAGAGGTCTTTGGTATAACAAAAGAAGAAATTTTAGGAAAAAATTATGAAATATTTTTTCAAAAATTCGGGGTTTTGGAGCGCTCTATTTTAATGGATTCTTTGAAGTACAAAAAGACCTTTGAGGTAGAAAATTATCCGATAGAGGTTAAGAACTGTGTAAAGCGTTTCTGGGGAAAAAGTTATCCGCTTTTTGGGCCAAAGGGAGAAATTTCCGGAGCAGTTTTGGTACTTTGGGATACCAAAGATAAACAAATATTAACGCGGGAATTAATTAACCAGGAGAAGTTTTCGGTGGTTAAAACTATTGCTACCGGCACGGCTCATGAAATTAGAAACCCTTTAACTACTGTTAAAGGGTTTATCCAGCTTTTAGGCCAGGAAAAATTAAATGACCCGGAGAGTAAAGTATTTTTAAACACCGTTTTGCAGGAAATTAATCGGATTGAAAAAATTATTTCCGAGTTATTAATTTTGGGAAGCGATAAAGGACTTAAAAAAACTTTTTTCAACTTAAATTACCTGATTGAAAAGGTTGTAGAAAATTTTACTCCGACAGCGTATTTAAACAATATTTCTATTGTAAAAAACCTGGCTAAAGAATTGCCTTTATTTTATGGAGATGAAGAAAGCCTCTATCTTGCCATTACGAGTATTTTAAATAATGCCTTTGAAGCCCTGCAAAAAGATGGGGTGATTGTAATTGAAACTTTTTATGAACACGGTAGTAACGAGATAGGTTTAAGGATTGCGGATAACGGACCGGGAATTCCGGAAGAGCTAAGATCGAAAATTTTTGAACCGTTCTTTACCACAAAACCGGAAGGCACCGGGCTTGGACTGGCCATTTGTTACCGTACGATTGAAGAACACGGGGGTGAAATTAGAGTATATAACAACGAAACGGGTGGGGCGACCTTTGAAATTACTCTTCCGTTACCCTTAGAAAATGCTCACACCCAAAATTCCGCCAATTGCGCCGGCTAAAAGGATAATTAAGCTTTTTTCTAAAAAGGAAACCCAGGAAAAGGGTGTGTGAAATAATACTGCAGACGCGATTAAAAAAATAACGATAAAGATTACTCCGATTAAAAGGCCGTGCCAAAGGCCTTTTTTTTGCGCCCTGCGACTTGCGGCAAAGCCGCCGGCTAAAAGGCTTATAAAAAGAACCGCAAAGCTTAAAGCTGTCCACCAGGCAAAATTGGTGATAAAATAATAAAAAATAACGGCAAAGATCGTACCTAAGAAAAGTAAAGTTCCGAGGGCTATTATCGTACCCCAGAAAACTGCTTTAAAGTTCATTGTATACCCCCTTTACCATCGTTTCTTCAGTAAAAAATATGAACAAGCTTATTTTTTCAGAACCGAAGGAGTGAGGAAAATGGCAGAAATTGCCTATGAACTTGGTAACAGTTTGTATATCAACTTAACTAACCGGTGTACCAATGCCTGTGTATTTTGCATCCGAAAAACCGAGAAGGGGGTCGGTTACGACCTCTGGTTAGACCGGGAGCCGGATACCGGGGAGATAATCGCTGCCCTAAAAGAAAAAGATCCGTTAAAATACGAAGAAGTGGTATTCTGTGGTTATGGTGAACCGCTTTTAAGAATAAAAGAGGTGGTGGAAGTAGCCCGGTGGTTAAAAGAAATTGGGGTCAAAAAAGTTCGTATCAATACCAACGGCCTTGCCAACCGGTATCATGGGAGAAATATTTTGCCGGAGCTCAAGGGGCTGGTTGATGTAATCTCCATCAGTTTAAATGCTCAGGATGCCGAAGCTTACCAGAAGGTGAGCCGCTCCCGATACGGGCAAGAGGCGTATGCTGAAGTTTTAAAATTTATCGAAGAAAGCAAAAAATATATACCGGAGGTAGTGGTTACGGTGGTCCGCTGGGAAGGAGTTGATGTGGAGGAGACTAAAAAAGTTGCCGAACGCCTGGGAGTCAAGCTGCGCGTGCGGGAGTTTTATGGAAATTAAAATTAAAAAATTAAAAAGTGCTTGACAAAAACGACAAAATGTAATACTATAAAATCAAAGAAATACCCCCCGGGGGTATAGGAGGAGAAGATGTACGTTCGCGATAAGGAAGGGATAACTAAGCGGTTAAAGCGTTTGGAAGGGCAAATTCGAGGTATTGCCAAAATGGTGGAGGAAGACCGCTACTGTATTGATATTTTAAATCAAATTGAAGCGGCAAAGGGGGCGCTCGACAAAGTTGCGTTGTTAATTTTAGAGGGACACCTGAAAGGGTGTGTTAAGAGGGCGATTAAAACCGGTGAAGAAGAACCGGTAATCAAAGAACTTTTAGAGGTTTTGGATAAATTTATACGATAAGGGGGAATTTAAAATGTGTGAACATTGCGGAGCTCACAATCATGCGGCAGAGCAAACTGTGGTTTTAAAAGTCGATGGGATGACCTGCAACCACTGCAAAATGTCTGTGGAAAAAGCCCTTTATACAGTTAACGGGGTAAAAATGGCTGCTGTCAATCTTGCTGAAGGTCTGGCTACCGTTTTATACGACCCGAACCTGGCCACTGTTGAACAAATGAAAGCGGCCGTAGAAAAAGCGGGCTATGAAGTGGTAGGCGTACAGTAAAAAGGGGGAGTAATCCCCTTTTTTTAACACCAAAATCAGGGATGGTTATTGCTACCTGCGACTAAACGCCAAAAAATCTAAGTTTGGCGTTGGGATGCGCCTTTGGGGATGGTGATTGCGATGGAGACGGTTAATTTAAAGGTTTACGGGATGAGCTGTGCCGCCTGCGTGAAAAAGGTAGAAAAAGGTATCAGCGGTGTTCCCGGGGTGGAACAGGTAGTGGTTAATCTTATTAATAACCAGGTGGCGGTAAAGTATGACCCGCAAAAAACCGGCATTTCCGATTTTGCCAGGGTTATCGAGGATTTGGGTTATGAGATGGGAGTTGCTGAATATAAGTTCCGGGTCGAGGGGATGAGTTGCGCTGCTTGCGTGCAGAAGGTGGAAAAGGCAGCCCGCGGGTTTGCTGGCGTCCTTGATGCCGTAGTAAATCTCCCTGCCCAGCAGCTTACGGTAAAAGCCTACGAAGGGGTTTTAGATGTTGGCCGGCTTAAGCGGGAAATCCGGGAACTGGGGTATGAAATCTTTAATTTTGAGGAAATTGACCCTTTGGCCAGGGAGAAAGAAGCCCGGGAAAAGGAAATCCGCCATCAGCGGTTAAAAATGATAGTAGTATGGCCCCTGGCTATCTTGGCAATGATAGGTACCATGCGCCATTTGTGGATATTTAAATATTTTGTGCCCGAATTTTTGGGAAACAACTATTTTTTGATGGCCATTACCACACCGGTGGTTTTGTATGGCGGTTATGAGTTTTTTGTTAAAAGTTATCAGGGGTTAAAGCGCGGAGTAACCGATATGAACCTTTTATACGCTACCGGTATTGGGTCGGCGTATTTAATAGCAGTAATTAATACCCTATTTCCCAATGCCGGTTTTGGCGGGCCGAAGGCGACCTTTTTTGAGTCAGCGGCTCTTTTAACGGCGTTTATTATCTTGGGCCGTTATTTAGAAGCGCTAACCCGGGGAAGAACTTCGGAAGCCTTGAGAAAATTAATAAGCCTAAAGCCCAAAACCGCCCGGGTGCTAATAAACGGTGAAGAAAAGGAAATTCCGGCCGATGAGGTGGAAATAGGCGACCTGGTGGTGGTAAGACCCGGGGAGACAATTCCCGTGGATGGGGTGGTTGAACGGGGAACCGCTTCTGTAGATGAATCCATGCTGACCGGGGAAAGTTTGCCGGTGGATAAAGGCGAAGGCAGCATGGTTCTTGGAGGTAGTATCATTAAAACGGGAGCTTTAACCGTAAAGGCTACCCGGGTGGGAAAAGAAACCTCTCTCTCCCGGATTATAAAACTTATGGAGGAAGCTCAAACCACCAAAGCGCCTTTGCAAAAACTTGCCGATGTGGTAGCGGGCAATTTTATTCTCGGCGTGCACATTCTGGCGCTGGTTACTTTTTTCTTTTGGTTTTTTTACGGTTACCAGGCCTATTTTACTCCTGAAACTCGCTTTCTCATGTCACCAGCCAAGATTGCCGAAATGGGAGTTTTCGGGTTTTCGATGCTGATAAGCTTAACGGTGCTGGTAATTTCCTGCCCGTGTGCGGTGGGCCTGGCTATGCCCAGTGCGATCATGGCTGGAACCGGAAAAGGTGCGGAGTACGGTGTCCTGTTTAAAAATGCCGAGGTAATTGAAAAAATGACCAAGGTCAAAGTAATAGCCTTCGATAAGACCGGTACCATAACCAAAGGGGAACCGGAAGTGACGGACCTCATTCCTTTTGAAATAAATGAACAGCAACTTTTGGAACTTGCTGGAGTGGCTGAGAAATTATCCGAACATCCTTTAGCCCAGGCAATAATTAAAAAATACCGGGAAATAAACCAAAAGGAGCCTTCTGAGCCTGCAACCTTTCATAATATACCGGGGAAAGGAATTATGGCCACGTATTCCGGGGTAAACATACTGGCGGGAAGCGAAAAGTTCTTGCAGGAAAACCGGGTGGATACATCACTGGCCGGAGAAATTGCCAAAAAACTTAAAGGGGAAGGCAAGACATTGGTGTACTTTGCAGCCGATCATAGGTTGGTTGGAGTTATAGCCCTAGCCGATACAGTAAAAGAAAGTTCCGCCAAAGCAATTGAACTTTTAAAGAAAAAAGGTTACATTCCGGTAATGCTGACCGGGGATAACGAAGTTACCGCCCGGGCTATCGCCCAAAAGGTTGGTATTTCCGAAGTGGTGGCCGGCGTCTTACCCGAAGGTAAGGTAGAAGCGATTAAAGCTTATCAAGAAAAAGGTTATATGGTAGCTATGGCCGGAGATGGAATAAATGATGCCCCAGCTTTAACTCAGGCTGATGTGGGGATAGCCATGGGTACCGGTACGGACATCGCCAAGGAAGCGGGAGAAGTGGTGATAGTAAAAGGAGACCTTGTCGATATTGTCAATGCCATGGACATTGCCCGGGCTACCTTTGGCAAGGTCAAGCAAAACTTCTTCTGGGCGTTTGTGTATAACACCCTGGGGATACCTTTTGCTGCGGGAGTGTTTTACCCCTGGACCAAGGCGTTAGTAAGCCCGGAGCTGGCAGCTCTTTTGATGGCGTTTAGCTCGGTATCGGTGACTTTAAATACGCTTCTTTTGAAAAGATTTAAGCCTTCGGGAAAGGCGGTGGGTTAAATGACCGAACAAGAAGCATTGAGAAAAAGCCGGGTGATATACTGGACGTTATCTCTGTTAACGGGTTTTGTTTTTTTAGCATTGGCTTTGGTCACCGGTGATTATCGCTTAACCGAACTAATTGGAGGCTTCATCTGGGTTACCTTTTTAATGCTGATAATAACCATGCCGGTGGTAATACCGTATTACAAGAGTAAGGTTAAGTAAAGAAAAAAGGCTAACTCCCATTGAAGTGGAGTTAGCCTTTTTTAAATATTCATTAAAAAGGATTTACATTTTTTACATCGATAGTTTTTGAGGAATCTACTATCTGAGTTCCGCCAAGGTCTTTTGCAGTTATTTTCACCTTATAGATACCGGGGGCGACAAAACTTATAGCGTTTTTTAAGTCCCAGGCAATTTGCACCGGACCATCCATAAAGTTATTGCTTATAAGATTTTTTACAACTCTGTTGTAGCTATCTAAAATTTGGACAGTGACCATTGCCGGACGGCTCAAGGTAAAGCTTATGCTGGCAAAATTGTAACCATTTGCGGTTCTATTATATACGGCGCTATTTACACTTACTGTACCCAGACTTAGTGACCGATTATCCAGTACAAAATAATTGCTGTAGATATCGAAAGGATTACCGGTTACATCACTACCCAGTAAACGGAAATAATATACGCCGTAACTTACGGAATTAAAAACAGGGTTACCGTAGACGGAAAAGTTTAAGGTGTTGCTTCCAAGCTTAAAGGCTGGATAAAGGGTATAGACCTCCGAGTTAACACCTTTTTCGTAAACTAAAAGGGAAACCGCACCCGGAGGCTCAAAAAAGTTAAAGGTAGCTTTAAGGAATTTTTTGGGAGCAACAGCGTGATAGTTATCGCTTGCACCGGGCATTACCAGGTCGTATCCTTTAAAAGTAACACCGTTAGTATTGCTGGATTTTTTTACTATAGCTATCAACGGTGAGACATAATTGTTTTTGGTATTGCCAGCCAGATCTTTTAAAGTAAAGACAAATACATAACTACCATTGTTTACGAATTTACCGCTGCTGGTAAGCCCGGACCAGGTGACAAAATTAGCACCTGCTTTTTGCGGAACACCGTTTAATAAAGTGGCTACCACTGTACCTTTACCTTTAACATTATCATAGGCTGCCACTTGCACGGTTACATAACTGTTTTCACTTAGGTTATACTCGGCAATAAACTTTTCCCCAGCAACGGGGTCAAAGTAACTTTTCGTTATTACGGTATTGTTTTTGTCGTATACTTCGTAAGTAGTGGAAGATACGGAAATGTCAGGAGCTATATTATCAAAATAAACGTACTCGTAAACACCGCTTGCAATTGTGTTATTTAAATCAAAGATATACACTTTATAAAAAGCACTGGTAGTGAAATTTTTTAAATCGGTATTTTTTAACGACAAAGAAAATTTTCCGCTTTTTACGGAAGTTGATTTAAAGAGCTTTTCTTGATTGTTTTGATCGTAGATTGCAGCTCCAATGGTGTCGGCGGTAGAATAACCAGCAACCGTTAAATTTTTGCCATTAAACACCGGTGGACTTATAGTGACGTACAGACCTTTTTGTACTTCCCCCAGGGAAATAAAGCTAAAGAAAACTAAGGCGATAAAAGTGATAACCAGGATTAGGGGGTAAGGCTTGGCTTTCTTCACGCTAATACCTCCTAAACTTTAGTAAACTCGAATGTCCTTGGACTAAATACCCCTCTTTTAATTAATTCGGAAGAAAAAAATATTTTTTAAGTAAAGGTAGACTGAAATATGTGAAATGGTGCAGGGAATTGAAAAAATAAGACGAATTTATTTATCGAGGTGAAACGTATGTTTGATTTAAGTCCGGAACTCCAAAATAAACTTCGTGAATTAAACAGTTTATTAAAAAACCGCCGGGAAAATTTAAAAAACCGGGTGGCCATAAGAGAAATGCTTAAAAACCGTGGAGCTAAATTTATTAACCTTAAGAATTATGACAGCAACGAAAACCTCCTCATTACCGGAATAGACGGTTCGGTAAATTACTACGGAGTCTACCCCTATCGCATCTTTTTTTTCCAGGCCTATGCGGCCACCCCGAAAGGCGATAAAATTATAGTAAGCGATGTCAAAGCACCTTTTTTAGAGGATAAACCGGACGATGACCCCAAAGATCGTGTGCTTCCGGCTTTAGAGCTTGAAGCTTCATTAAAGGCAATAGACCGGTTTAAGCCGGATATAATGCTTTTTGATGGGGGATTTATCCGTTACCGCCGGCACGCTCCCGAAAGGTGGGAACAGGTGGAAAAGGCCCTTTTGGAAAAGGATGTCTTGGGAATTGGAATTATTGAAGAAGCCCAGTCTCAGGCAATTGCCAAAATCGTAACCGACCAGATAGGGGTTTACGACCGGGAAATTCTTTTTGGCCTCTTAAATCCCGGAGAGGCACTTTTCTTTGACGAAACGTTAAAAGATGGTTTCTTTACGGTTTTTGCAAGACTTAGCAGGCATCCCCAGGCTATCGCGGTGGATTTCTTAGAGAGTCAAAAAGAACGGGCGAAGATGGCGTTAGAGCTTTTATATGCACTAACGCCGGAAGATTCTCGCGGAATTCCTTTTTTCCTTGATGTCATCGATTCCAAGACTAAATTATCGAAAGAAGCGGTAGAGATACTCCTTGCTTCTTGTTTTGACCGAGAAATTTTAGAGTTATACTTACGGCCGCTTAGGGAAGAACGGTTACTTTAAAAGGAGAGGATCAAAGGTGCGGGTTGTTGGTGTTAGCACCCAGCAGTTTGTTTATCTTGCGTCGGAGAGAAAAAAGTTTTATGTTAATGAAATTTTAGTAATCGAAGACCCGGATTTGGGAAAATTACGGGGGGTAGTCATTGAAGCTAAAGCCATAAACCGCTATCTTCCCCTGTCCTTTGAGAAAGGAACGGTCCTTGACCAAAAAGTTTTTGATAGCTTAACCAGGCTTGGCTTTAATCTTGCCGATGAAGAAGTTAATATTGCTTACGTTCGCCTCCTGGATACGGCGGCCCTTCCGGTAAAAGTTGGTTCCCCGGCCAGGGTTCCGACTTTTCCCGAAGTAGCGGACCTGTTAGTACGCCAAACACCGGATAAAGGACTGATCTTAGGGGAGATTGCGGGAAGCGAAGCTTTAGGAACACTGCCGCCGGAATATTCTAACTTGTACTGTCTTCTTGAAAATACAGGGCCGGTAATGGGAAAAGGCGTTCCCTTTATTTTTGACTACCGCTCTATGGCTGATTACCCACATATAGGAATTTTTGGGGGTTCAGGCTCGGGTAAGTCGTTTGGATTAAGGGTCCTTTTGGAAGAATTAATGGCCAAGAAAATTCCCTGCCTCGTTTTTGATCCCCACGGGGAGATGGAGTTTTCCGAACCCTATCCGGGAATCCCCAAAGAAATTGCCCGGGATTACCGGGATAGATATCTTTCATTAAAAATTGGGGACGAAGTGGGGATTAGATTTTCGGAGCTTACCACTCCGGAACTGGTGAGTCTTTTAAATGCCATAAGCAGCATTAGCGAATCGATGGAAAGTGCCGTGGAAGCTTTATTTGAACCGGGAAAAGATAGTGAGGTTACCTTTGGGGAAAAAATCAAAGCATTACTGGAAGCTTTGGAAAATGAAAAATTATATAAAGGGCCCGTACCCGATTATTTGGAAGGAGAAACTTTAAAAAGACACCTGTTTGTCCGGGAAATTTATGAGAAATACGGCTACCGGGTAAACCAGTACCAGAGTTTAAAAGGTATTCTCTGGCGCTTTGAAAGTTTAAGAGCCAAAAATCTTTTTGCCAAATCGGTAGCGATTGCCCAGGAGGCTTTGCTTCAGCGAAAAACGGTAGTTATCCGGGGAAATTTGAGCTTACTTAAGATTTATTCTGCCTATCTTTTAAGAAAGCTGTACTATGCCCGGCGAAATTACGTGGATTTACGCACTTTCGGAGAAACCGGCGAATATTTTCCCCCGTTTTTTATCGTAACCGATGAAGCGCATAACTTTGCCCCTAAGGGAGAGAAAGAAACGCCTACCCGGAGAATATTGCGGGAAATTGCCCAGGAAGGACGAAAATACGGGGTATTCCTGACGTTAGCCACCCAGCGGCCGGCCCTTTTGGATGAAACTATTACCGCCCAGCTATCCACCAAGTTTATTTTCCGCACCGTTCGGGCTACCGATATCAGCACCATTCGGGAAGAAACGGATATTACCGGGGAAGAGGCAGCCAAACTTCCCTACCTGCCTTCGGGTTTAGCTTATATAAGCTCTGCCTGGATCGGGCGAACCGTACCGGTAAAAATTCGAGCCGCTCACACCAAGAGTCCGTATACGGAGAATCCTTTTGATGAGTTAGTCGAAAAGACATCAGTAGCTTCGGAAAAATTACTGGCAACATTAAAAAAATTTCTCCCCATTAGAACCACTTCGCTGAACGCCCTGTTACCGTATATTGGCGATGAGTTAGGGCGGGAAATCAGTTATGATGAAATTATCGCTTTTTTAAATGACCAGGTGGAACAGGGGGTTTTCGTAAAAATTGATCACGGTCCCTTTGGTTTCGAGTATGTTTTAAAGGAGTAGAGAAAATGCGTTTTTTATATATAACCGATACCCATTTTCGCGGGAATTCGCCCCAAAACCGGATGGATGATTTTCCCCAAACTTTAAGAAAAAAAATGGAGGAAGTGGTACAGGTAGCCCAGGACCTTCAGGTGGAGGCCGTTTTGCACGGTGGGGATTTGTTTGAAATTCCCAATCCTGCGGTAAACGTTGTTGGTGATGTGGTAAGATTTTTAAAAGCACTGGGGAAACCGTTTTACATTGTTCCCGGCAACCACGACCTTTTTGGCCAAAACCCGCAAACTTTAAACCGCACCATGCTGGGCTTGCTGGGTCAGGTAGGGCTTTTAAAAATTTTAGAACCGGGAGAAAAAGTTTTCTTTAAAAAAGACGGAATAAGCTTGCAGCTTACCGGGCAGGGTTATCACTTTGACCTCGATACCGAACGGGGGCGGGAAGGCTATCTGGTAAAAAATAAAGAAGCGGACCTTGCCATTCACATTGTCCACGGTATGCTTTTAGATCGGCCTTTTTTCCAGACGGTGGCGTATACCTTAATTGATGATATTAAAGAAACCGAAGCTGATTTAACCTTAACGGGTCATGCTCATCTTGGTTTTAACGAAATCGTCGTTAACAATAAAAAATTTATAAATCCCGGAGCATTAGTTAGAACCACGGTACTGCCGGCGGAAGTAAACCGTTGGCCGCAAATGGTCTTAATTGAAGCTGGGAAAGACGGAATTACTACTAAGTTTTTGCCCTTAAAAACAGCACTACCCGGGGAGCAGGTCTTAAATATTGAAAAGGCGACGGAAATGAAGTTACGGGAAGAACGGTTAGCCCGGATAATCAGCGAAGTAAGATCATCCGGGGATTTCCGCAGTTTAAAGCTGGAAAATATCCTGCGGGAAATTGCCCAAAAAGAACAGCTACCGGAAGAAGTCCGGGAAGAAGCTTTAAAAAGAATAGCTCAAGCGGAAATAGAAATGGCCCGGGAGGAGGTAGACGATGTACCTTGAAAAATTAATTCTGGTAAATTTTCAGTCCCATAAATATTCGGAATTTAATTTTGCACCGGGCTTAAATGTCATCGTTGGAGAATCGGACCGCGGGAAAACGGCGGTAATCCGGGCGCTGCGCTGGCTTTTTTACAACGAACCCAAAGGGAGCGAGTTTATCCGGGTAGGAGAAAGGGAAGCAAGGGTGACCGCCCATTTTTCTAACGGCTTAATTGTTTCCCGGGAAAGGAGCGACCGGAAAAACCGCTATGTTTTAATAAAACCCGGGGAAGCACCGGTAGTTTTCGAAAAGTTTGGTCAGGAGGTACCACCGGAAATTAGCGAAGTTTTGGGAGTGCAAAAAATCCGCCTGGATAAAGATTGGGAAGTAGCTTTGAATTTAAGTACCCAGTTAGAACCGCCTTTTTTACTTTTCGAATCGGCCACCCGTAAGGCCAAAGCTATCGGGCAGTTTCAAGGGGTGCATCTTTTGGATTACGCGGCGAAAAACGTATCCCGGGATATCCGGAACATCGATGAAGAGATACGTTATAAAAATACTGAAATTGCCGCATTAAAAGAAAAACTTGAGGAGTTTGCGGATTTGCCGCACCTTTCCGCAAGATTAAATAACTTAAAAACCAGAAAATTTATTGCCCAAAGTGTTATTGAACGCTTGAATAACTTAACCGCCCTTCGGGAAAATCTGGAACAGGTAAGGCAGAAAATTCAAGAAAATAGAGATATAGTTAAAAAATTTGGGGTGGTCTCGGTAGAAAAATTTTGGAAAATCGAAGCTTTGTATAAACGTTATCAGGAACTTTTAAAGTTAAAGGAAAGTTATACGGGAATTCTACAAAAGAAAAGAGAAGCTCTGGAAATTCTAAACCACACCACAGCGCTACCCAGGGCGAAAGAGTATTTAGAGGAAGCTATGGATACTTACTTTAAGCTAAAAACTTTACAGCAATTGGCGGAAAAACGGCAAAAGATTAGCGAACAGAAAAGAAAACTTCTGTATATAATCAGTATCTTAACTCCGGTGGAAGTTACCGCAAGGAAATACCAGGAGATATTGCCCGACTGCAAAAAACAGCAGGAGTTACTTGGTAAATACCAGGAGTTACAGAAACTTGGCAGGCATAAAACTTATTACGCGGGAATTATTTACAAATACCGGAAAATACCGGAATTGGCCCAAACTTTAAAAAATCTTGAAGAAAAATTAAAAAGGTATGAACAGTTAACGGTTCTCTTTCATAACCTTTCGGGGATACACCGGAGGAAAAAAGAGCAGGAAAGGGAACTTGAGAGAATTAAGCAGGAGGTAGTTAGCCTGCAAGATCAGTATAGAGAGGCGCTCCTGCAGGCCGGACGCTGCCCGACCTGTAATACACCTCTGGATGAAATAACCGTGCAAAAGATAATCTTTGGGGAGGTAGTGCGATGAATTTTGAAGAAAAGCTCAATCAATTAAAAAAGGGAATAGACACAGCCTTAAACCATAAAAACCGGGCGGAAGCCCTTTTAATGCACGTTCAGGAACAGGAAAAAGAACTCTTGCGGCAAATTGAAGAACTCGGGGTTGAGCCGGACAAATTGGAGGAAGAAATCAAGCGCCTGGAAGAAGAGCTGACCCGGCAAATTGCTGAAATGGAACGGGAAATTCCCTGGGACTTAATTGAAAAGTTAGAGGCGAAGGCCAAATGAGAGAAAAACTTTTACAGTTAGAGGAAGCGTTAAATCAATTAGAACAGTATTATCTTATTCGGAAGGGTCAAAAGGAGCAAATAGAAAAAGAACTTTTGGAAAAAGAAGAGAAGTTAAAAGAGCTTACCGCGGAGCGGGATAAACTCGAAAAAACCCGTTATCTCTTACTGGTGGCCGGGCAATACGCCCGGGAACAGGCGAAAAAATATCTGGAAGATATTGCTACAAGCACTCTGCAGTACGTGTTTGGCCCGGAAATAAGCCTGGAAATAGAACTTTCCGAGCGGGCCGGAGCCAATACTGCCGAGTTTTTTGTGGTATCCGATTACGGTAGCTTAAAAGTAAAAAACCGCCCGGAAGATGCCCGGGGCGGCGGAGTGGTGGACATCCTGTCCTTAGCTTTAAGAATATTTTTATTAAATGCCGTTGAACCAAAAATTAAAGGTCCCCTGCTTTTAGATGAACCGGGAAAACACGTATCGGAAGAGTTTGTAGGTTCTCTTGCCCTGTTTTTAAAAGAAACATCCCGCCATTTTAACCGGCAGGTAATAATGGTTACGCACAATCAAAACCTGGCGGGAATTGCCGATAAAGCGTTTTTAGTGGAGTTAAAAGAAGGGGTTTCGGAAGTAAGGGAGTTAAACCTTTAGGGGACAAACGGTATTTCTCCCTTTATTTTTTGCCTGGTAGAGCGCACTGTCGGCAGCTTTTAATACTTCCCGAAAAGATTTCCCATTTTGCGGGAAGTGTCCGATGCCAATACTTATGGTAAGGGAAAGTTCCAGATCGCGAGCCACGGAGTTTCGGATTCGTTCGGCTATTTGCCGTGCTTTTTCGGGAGAGGTTTCCGGTAAAAGGATAAGAAACTCTTCTCCCCCAAAACGAAAGACTTTATCCTGTTTCCTAACAGAGTTTTTGATTATACCGGCAATTTTTTTTAGTGCTTCATCTCCGGCTAAATGACCTAAAGAGTCGTTATACTGCTTAAAAAAATCAATGTCGGCCATTAAGATTGCGTATTCAAAATTTGACTGGCTTGTTTGCCGGTCAATTATTTTTGCTTCTTTTTCTAAAAAATGCCGGTTGTATAAGCCTGTGAGGTTGTCGGTATAGGAAAGATTTAAAAGCTCCCTTACTTCTTCTGCGGAATAGTTTTCCCTTTGGCTGGTTTTTTCCTTTAAATTTACTTTAATTAATACTTCCGTTAAGGCTATTGTTAAGAATGGTTTAAAAATACTTGTCAAATCAAAAGGGGTGTGATAAAAAATAGTAGAAAGTAGCATCCCGGTGAAAATAGCCGGGAAAAAGAGGACACTTTTTAAAGATAGGTTTAAAAGAAAAATTAAAGGGTAAGAAGCAAAATCGTTCCAGTTGAAGGTAAAATAAAGGGTACTTAAAAAGTAGGTCGCTGTCACCACCATTGGCTTACTTAAATACCTGTTTAGATGAGAATTATAGACAAAAATTAAGCCGGATAATGTCAATAGCAGCAAAATAAGAACCGGGGAGTTTACATTAAAGACCAATAATAAAAGCAAAATCAGCCCTTTTGTTAAATTTTGCTCCATCTTTTTCACCCAAACCTTAAACTAAAATACCAAAAATTTAATTCAATAAATTTCCAAAAATCCCTGCTAAAGTCAAGGCAAAAAATTCCAACAAATTCCGCTATAGACCCCAAGAAAATTGCAAAAAATATTTACGGAGGTAGAATTTAGTGTTTAAAATATCCGTTTCTACAACTTTTGACGCAGCTCATTTTTTAAAAGATTATGACGGAAAATGTGCCAATTTACATGGCCATACCTGGCGGGTTGAAGCAGAAGTGGAAGGGCAGACAACCAATGATTTGGGGCTTTTAATTGATTTTGGTATGATTAAAGATTATTTAAAAGATATAACTTCTCGCCTGGACCACAAGCTTTTAAATGACGTTTTGCAGGTTAATCCAACTGCCGAAAATATTGCCCGGTATATATTTAAAGAGTTAAAAGCAAAACTTATTGTCTATCCCGAAATAAAACTATGTTCTGTTAAAGTTTGGGAGTCTCCCAATAACGCTGCTACCTATATGGAGTGATGATATGGAAAAAGCAATTGTGTTACTTTCGGCGGGTCTTGATTCTACGGTTTCCCTTGCTTATGGAGTAAGAAATTTTCAGGTGGTGCTGGGCCTGACCTTTAATTACGGGCAAAAAGCTTCCCGGAAGGAAATCGAACACAGTAAAAAAATTTTGGATTATTACGGTATTCCCCAGGAAGTAATTGAACTACCGTTTTTAAAGAAGATTACCAAAACTTCTCTGGTGGCTGAAGATCAAGAAATACCTACTGGTATAGATTTGGAAAGTGCTGCTGCCGTTAAAACCTCAATGGAAAAAGTTTGGGTTCCCAATAGAAATGGTCTTTTTATTAATATCGCTGCCGCTTATGCCGAAAGTTTGGGAGCAAAATACATAATTACGGGATTTAATGCGGAAGAAGCAAAAACTTTTAGCGATAACTCGCGGGAGTTTGTGGATGCTGTGAATCACGCTTTAAAATACAGCACCTTAAATCACGTTCAAGTGGTCAGCTTTACCCAAAATTTAGAAAAATCCGAGATTTACCGCCTGGGAGTTGAACTGGGGGCTCCTCTGGACTTAATCTGGAGTTGTTACTACGGCGGAGACGAAATGTGCGGGGTATGTGAAAGCTGTTTAAGGCTAAAACGGGCGCGGGGAGGAAATTAAATGTTTGCTCGCTTTATCGACCAAAAAATTGATTATGACGGATCTCAACTTCGACCTCATTTTATCTACGAAAATTTTGGTTTAATTGGCGATGCGATAATTGCCTTTCGCGGTAAGGCCGAAGTTTCGGATCACCTGGTGGATTTAGAGGATAAAAAGGAAAACGCTTTTATTTACAGTGAAGACATGCTTCATTTTCTCGTTGAACATTTTGACCAGGATTTGGAAAAGGCGGTTTTAAGACAGCGGCTTTTGGTGGCCATCATTAAAGAAACTCTGGAAGCTTTAATCGATAAACCAATTGTCCGGATGGGCGATGACCTTTATATTGATGACCGGAAACTTTCCGTATCGATTGCTACCAAGTCCCTAGTTTCGACTTTAATTCATACCGGCATAAACGTAAAAAGCGATAATGCACCGGTGGCGGCAATTGGTCTTGCGGATTTAGGACTGGAAAGCAGGGTTGAATATCTTGGACGCTTAATTGTTCAGCGCTATGGCATGGAAATGGAAGCGATAAATTTGGCAAAGGCTAAGGTAAGAGGAGTTTTTTAATCCTGAAATCGAGGTGTTTTTTCTTTTATGGCAAATATTGTAGAAATCTTTCCATCACTCCAGGGAGAAGGTTTGTATGCCGGTGTTTCCACCCTTTTTATTCGCTTTTCCGGATGTAATTTAAACTGCAGTTATTGTGACACCGAAGATGCCAGGGAAAAAAGGGAAAGATTTACGGTAACGAAAGAAGACGGTTCCCTTTTAGAATTTTTAAATCCGGTAACTCCGGAAAAATTGGTGGAAATTTTGCGAGAAAATTACGATTTTACCTACTTTCCACAGCTTGCCCTAACGGGGGGAGAACCTCTCCTTCACGCTTCCTTTTTAAAAGAATTTTTGCCAAAATTGTCTTATCCCGGAGAGGTCCTTTTAGAAACTAATGGGACTTTGCCGGATAAATTAAACGAGGTTTTAAATTCTGTAGACATAATAAGCCAGGATTTTAAGTTAAAGCCTTTTATTGCGGAAGATTGTTTTACCCTTCACCGGGAGTTTTTACAGGAAGCTTCCCGCAAAAAAGTTTATGTAAAAATGGTTATCTCTCCTGAAGTTCAAGATTCGGAGTTTAACGGGGCTATAAACGAGATTGCTTTGGTAAATTCTAAAATACCCTTAATATTGCAACCGGTAATGCCAATAAATTATTCTCTTGATTTTCTTTTCCAAAAGCAAAAAATGGCTTTAAAAAAGCTTTGGGATGTTCGGATAATTCCGCAGGTTCATAAACTTCTGCAGCTAAAATAAGGTATTGGAGGCGTTTTCATGGTTGATAAAGAAAAAATTGAAATTGCCGTGCGGATGATTTTGGAAGCTATTGGAGAAGATCCGGACCGGGAAGGGCTTAAGGATACTCCGAAAAGAGTTGCCCGGATGTATGAAGAAGTTTTTGCGGGACTGTCGCAGGACCCATCAGAACACCTGGAACGGTATTTTACCGAAGAACACGAAGAGATGGTTCTGGTTAAGGACATTCCCCTGTATTCCATGTGTGAACATCACTTGCTGCCATTTTACGGTAAAGCCCATGTGGCCTATATTCCGCGCAAGGGAAAGGTAACCGGTCTTTCCAAATTAGCCCGGGTAGTGGAAGGTTTTGCCAAAAGACCGCAGCTTCAGGAAAGGCTTACCAGCCAAATTGCCGATGCTATCATGGAGAAGCTCAATCCGCGGGGAGTTTTGGTGGTTATTGAAGCGGAGCACATGTGTATGACCATGCGGGGGGTCAAAAAACCGGGTTCCAAGACCATTACTTCCGCGGTGCGGGGTATTTTTGCCACTTCGGTTGCCACCCGGGCGGAAGCAATGGCGTTAATTGGGCATCAATCACCCTTAAGGGATTAATACGATATAATAAGAAAGAGGTGAGTTTAGTGAGCGAGAAAAAGGAAGGAAAGCTGGAACTCATAGCCCAGAAGCATTTTACACCCTGGGATGAAATGTATTTGGTGGTGGATTTTTTAAACAAACATTTAAAGGATAAAAAAGTGATGTTTGGTTTAAACAAAAAAAACGGCGAGATGGTAATGTCCATTTACGAAGTAGAGTAGGTGGGAAGGGTGCGGATTTTATTAACCAATGATGACGGGATTTATGCCCCGGGGATTAAAGCTTTAAGGCAGGTATTGGAAAAAGAAGGGAAATATGAGCTAACGGTGGTGGCTCCGGACCGGGAAAAAAGTGCTACCGGTCACGGGATTACCGTCCACCGGCCGCTTCGGGCTTTTGACATTACTTTTAAAAACAGCAAGGTGCGGGGTGTCTCGGTGGATGGTACCCCGGCGGATTGTGTTAAGCTGGCCGTGGAAGCGCTTCTCGATAAACCGCCGGATTTAGTTTTATCGGGGATTAACTCCGGTCCCAACCTCGGTACCGATGTGCTTTATTCCGGGACGGTTTCGGCGGCCATTGAAGCCATGATTAACGGCATACCGGCCATAGCTATTTCCATGGGTTCTTTTGCCTTCGAAGATGAGGAATATTTGAGGGCTGCGGAGATTTTTGCCCGCCTGTTACCCCGGATTTTAGAACATCCCTGGCCCCGGGACACTATCTTAAATATTAACATTCCCAATGTACCTCTGGAAGAAATTAAAGGGATAGCCATTACCCGGCTTGGAGTGAGAAAGTATATCAATGTTTTTGAAGAAAGAAAGGATCCCCGGGGGCTTTCTTATTACTGGATGTCCGGGGAAGCGGTAAATTACGAAAATGGCCAGGACACCGATACCGCGGCCCTGGCGCGCAAAGAAATTTCCATTACTCCCGTTCATTTTGACCTTACCAATTATCATTACTTGAACGAGCTTAAAACCTGGGTAAAAGCGTTAGAAGGGGCTTTGGCCACGGGCTAAAGTCTCTTCGGCTCTTTTAATCATCAGTTTTACCATGTTACCCCCAATTTTACCGCCGACCCGGCCGCAGTCGCGGCTTGCAACGTTGCCCCAGTAATCGTTAGCCGTATCAATTTTTCCCGTGATTCCCAGCTCCGCGGCGATTTCGTACTTAAGGGCATCGGCGACGTCGGCGGGGAGAAGAGTTCCCTCAGGAGTAAATTTTGCCATCTTTGTTTCACCCCTTCTTTTTATTTTTATTATTGCTGACGGTGACGGTAAATATTTTCGCAAAATGGTGGTAACGGTGTTATTTTTTTTGTATAATAAAATCGAACATACATTCGAAAGAGGGAAGTTTTATGATAGAGTATGTGCCATTAAACATTAAAACCGGATATAGCTTTTTGGAAAGCAGCATTAAGCTTGACGGTTTAATGGAGAAAACCGCTCGCCTTGGCTTAAAAGCAGTGGGCATTGCCGATACCAATCTTTTTGGCGCTGCCAAAGCGTTTTTTGCCGCGAAAAATTTTAATTTAAAGCTTCTTTTAGGGCTTGAAGTTAAAAGTGAGGCAGGACCCCTCTGGCTTTACGCCCGGGATAATGAAGGTTATAAATTTTTGGTGCGGGCAGCTACCCAAAAGTATTTCGGTAAGGAAGTACTGTCCCTTGCCGAAATTTTGGAAGCCCGGGGCCTTATCATCCTTGGCGGGGCAGAGTTTTTAGCGGCGGGGTTAAAAAATGTTCTTAATTTTAAAGAGGCGTTTGGCGATGATTTTTACCTCCTGGCAAAGGTAGACGATCTTTTAACTAATCCCGAAAACATCAGAGCACTTTTAGCTATTGCCAAAAAATACCGTTTAAAGATTGCTGGAAGCCCCAATCCCCGCTTTTTAGAAAAAAACCATTATTTCTTCTACCGGCTGCTGTGCGCTATGAAAAACAATGTAACTTTAGACCAGATTAAGAAAAGAACTTCCCCTTATGCTTACTATCTTTCACCAAACGAGATGGCGAAGATTTTTGCGCCGATTAATCATAGTTTAAAGACCACCCTGGAAATTGCCGAAAAAGTTGGGGACTTTTTTCCCGGGGATGACTTGAAACTTCCGGAGTTTACCTGTCCGGGAGAAAAGGATGAGTATTTAAGAAAGCTTTGCCTTGAAGGGGCCTATGCGCGCTATGGCCGGATCTCCCGGGAAGTAAAAGAAAGGCTTAACTATGAACTTGAGATCATAAAACGCCTGGGGCTTGCAGGCTATTTTTTAATCGTGCATGATTTGGTACGGTTTTCCAGATCCCAGGATTTAGCTTTAGGTCCCGGACGGGGCTCGGCCGCAGGAAGTCTTGTGCTTTATCTTTTAGGCGTTACCGAGGTTGATCCTCTAAAACACGGTCTTTTGTTTGAACGGTTTTTGAACCCCGGGCGGAAAGTTTTACCCGATGTGGATTTAGATTTTGGCCATCTGGACCGGGAGAAAGTTATCCGCTATCTTTTCCAAAAATACGGCGATGACGGAGTAGCCCATATCGGTACGGTAATAACCTTTGCCGCCCGGGGTGCGGTGCGGGAAGTGGCAAAGGCTTTGGGCTATCCCGAGCCTTTACTTAACAAAATAACCCCTCTTCTCCCGGCTTTTGGCGGGAGCAGCATTGAAAAGGCCGTTAGGGCTTTGCCGGAGGTACGTAAAGCTTTAGAAGATCCGGTAATGCGCAAGCTATTAACTTTAGCCCGGTTTTTTGAAGGACATCCCCGGCACTTTTCGGTTCATGCTTCCGGGTTGGTAGTGGCTCGCCGGGAAGATTTAGAGCAAATTCCCCTGGCTTCCTCTTTTCGCGGTGAGAAAATTACCCAGTTTGACAAGGATGATGTGGAACGGTTAGGATTTTTAAAAGTGGACCTTTTGGGTTTAAGGCTGTTAACCGTTGTCCACCGGAGTCGAAGGAGCGCTTCTATTCCCCTAAACGACGGGGAAACCTGGAAAAGGATTCAAAAGGCCCAGACCATCGGTTGCTTTCAGCTGGAAAGCGATGGTATGCGGTATTATCTTGGGAAAGTTGCTCCCCGAAATATTGAAGAGTTAGCCCAGGTGCTGGCCCTTTTTCGCCCGGGGCCGTTAGAGAGCGGACAGGTGGACAACTATCTGTTAGCCAAACACCAAAAAGCCCCACCGGTATACCCTCATCCCGCTTTAAAACCGGTTTTAGAGGAAAGTCACGGTTTAGTTCTTTACCAGGAACAGGTGCTTAAAATAGCGGCGTTAGTTGCCGGCTTTGATCTTGCCAAAAGTGATGATCTCAGGCGAGCGATGTCCAAACACGACCGGAAGATTATGGCGGAACTTAAAGAAGAGTTTATGATGGGAGCGGTAAAAAACGGTTATTCGGCTGCTGACGCGGAAAAAATTTTTAGCCTGTTACAAAACTTTGCCGGTTACGGATTTAATAAAGCCCACGGCGTATCATACGCTTATCTGGCTTATTACTCCACCTTCCTTATTACCCATTGGCCCAAAACTTATTTCACCTTACTTTTAAATTCCGATGGGGGATTTTATCCACCGTCCTTTTACCTGAGGGAAGCTGGACGAAGAGGGATTAAAATCCTGCTTCCGGATATTAACGAAAGCCAGTACGGTTTTACCGAAGTTAAAGACGGGATTAGAATAGGCTTTAAAGATATCGAAGGGGTTGGCCCCAAAGCGGCTTCAATAATTTTAGAAGGGAGAACAAGGCCCTACACGTCTTTTTGGGATTTCTGGCAGCGGGCGGGGCACAAGCTTTCGGTCGAAACAATAAGAAACCTCATTTTAGCCGGAGCTTTTGACGGTTTTGGGGTAAGCCGGGAAAGTCTTCTTTATTGTTTGGAGGTTTATAAACTTTTTAAACCAATCCCCGGTCTTTTTGCGGAACCAAACTTTTCCCTGAAAAAGGAAAAAGAGGCCGGCGATTATCTTAAAAAAGCTCAGAAAGTTATCGGTGTTAAATTCTGGTTGGATTTGGAGGCAAAAGTAGAAAAAACAGGGGAGGGATTAATCATCACCGGAGAGGTAACTTTTGGTCGCCGCCGCTATACGCGCAAAGGAGAACCGTTTTTAACCCTTACTCTGGAAAACCGGCAGGAATTTTACGAAGTGTTAGTTCCAGCATCCCTGTACGGCAAATCGTTCTGGAGTTTAACCAAAAAGTTTGTCCAAATTTGGGCGCAGGAAAAAGACGAGCGCCTTTTTGCTCGAAAAATTGTCCCTATCGCTTAAAAAGCCGGTACAAACGGTTTAATTCATAAGAGGTAATCCCGCCCATAATTAAAAGGAGTAAGAGGTAAGAAATACCTACGAACAATATTCCCAAAACAAGGTTAAAGGGGATGGCGGGATTGAAAATTTTCGAAAAGCCATAACCCAGGCCAAGGGAGCCGAGAAAAGCAAAAACCACTTTTAAAAGGGTTTGGTCGTAAGTTAAAGTGCGAAGCTTAAGTTTTAAGGCAAACAAACTTAAGATGAAAAGGAGAAAATGGTAAAGGGCAAAAGAAAGACACGTGCCGGTAATCCCTATCTTAGGAGTTAAAAGCAGAAGGCTTAGGATTTTAACTCCGCTTGCTCCTAACAAAATGTAAAAAGGGGTTTGGGGTTTGGACAGACCCTGAAAGATGCCGGTAACCGTTTGGTACCAGTACAAAAAAGGCCCGCTTACAGCTAAAATTACCAGAAGTTCACCGGCTTCGGGATATTTAAAGAGTAAAGCCGTAAGGGGAGCGGCGTATAACAGCAAAATAGCCGTAACGGGAAGGCCGGCTATGAGGGAAAGCTTAAAAGCGTAAAAACTCCGGCTTCTTATTAAGGAAAAGTTTTCCTGACCGAAAGCCTCAGCAATACCGGGCACTAAAGTGGTAGAAAGGGTATTGGTAATAACTGCCGGCGTTAAAAGAAGGGTCATGGCCACTCCTGAAAATAAACCGTAGGTGGCGGTGGCTTCCCGAAAGGATAAGCCGGATAAGACTAAAGCCTTTGGGATTAAAAGAGCGTCTAAAGCCGAAAGAAGGGTGGCCATCACCCGGGTAAGGGTCACGGGAATTGCCAGGGAAAAGATTTTGCGAAGGTAATTTAGGGGAATTTTCGGGGAAAACCAGGATTTTTTATCCAAAAA
The DNA here is from genome assembly GCF_000012865.1 of Carboxydothermus hydrogenoformans Z-2901. GTDB lineage: Bacteria > Bacillota > Z-2901 > Carboxydothermales > Carboxydothermaceae > Carboxydothermus > Carboxydothermus hydrogenoformans. The sequence continues at coordinate 848,426 of NC_007503.1, forward strand.
TGCTACTCCTACCAGAAAACCAACGGCTTCTCCGGCAAGGACTCCCAGGGAAGGACCGCGAAGAGCATCTTTTAAACTTATGTTAATAAAGGCTGAGGTTAAACTTAGGGAGACCAAAATTCTAACGATTTGTTCGATATTTTGCGCCAGGGCCGGAATATTCCAGCGTAAAAGGCCGATAAAATATCCTCTTAAAGCTGAGGAGACGGCGATTACCGGAATTGAAGGTATCAGCCATAAAAAAGCGTAAAAACTATATTCCGAAGGAAATAGAAGATGCCGAATTAGGGGAAGTAAGGAAAAAAACAGTCCTAAAACGGTAAGGCTAAACAACAAAAGGAAAATTATGGAGAAGAAAAGAAGGTTTTTACTGTGAGTCCGGTTTTTAAAACCTTCCTGGGCAATGGTTTGGGAGAGGGCCAGGGGTATACCAAGGGTTGAAAGTACGAGCAGAAAAACGAAAACCGGATAGGCCATATTATAGTAGCCGATACCTTCGGCGCCAAGGAGTCTTACGATTAAGACCTGGTAAACAAAACCTAAAATACGATTTAAAAAGCTTACGAAACTCATTAAAAGAGTTCCGTACAAAAGAGACATACCGTTACTCCTTTACCCGATGAATTTAGCCGTTGTTAAAAAGTTTATGCTTTAGAAAATTCCCGTAGAATTAAAAAAATTTCAAAAAAATAAAAGGAAAACCCGAAATTATGCTGAAATAATATATTACTAATAAAAAATCCTTAGGAGGGCTTTTAAATGAAAAGCTACCCTACAGAGTTTTTAAGAAACATCGGTATCTTTGCCCACAGCGGGGCGGGCAAAACCAGTCTTACCGAAGCTTTACTTTACAATACTGGAGTATTGAAAAGAATGGGCCGGGTGGAGGACGGAAATACTGTTTCTGATTACCACCCCGAGGAAATTAAAAGGAAGGTGACCATTCACGCTTCCCTTGTGCCCTGCGAGTGGAACAACCATAAGTTAAACTTTATCGATACTCCGGGATATGCGGATTTTATCGGTGAGGTAAAAAGTGTTTTAAAAGTTGTAGAAGGGGCAATATTTGTGGTTTGCGCGGCGTCCGGCGTGGAGATTCAGACGGAAGTGGTCTGGAATCTTGCAGACAATGCTGGTTTGCCGCGTTTTGTGTTTATTAACAAAATAGAACGGGAAAATGCCAATTTTGAAAAAACGTTAAATCAGATCCGGGAGATTCTTTCGGCTAAAGTAGTACCCCTTCATTTACCGATTGGCGAAGGGGAAAACTTTAAAGGATATATTGATGTTTTAAAAAATAAAGCTTACTTCTTTGATGGTACCAATTTAACGGAAGGGGCTATCCCCGCCGAGTATGAAGAACGAGTTTTAGAAGCCTGGCTGCAATTAACGGAAGCTGCGGCGGAAAATGATGATGAGCTATTAATGATGTATTTGGATGGAGCGGAACTGACCCCTGAGCAGGTTGCACTGGGGCTCAAAAAAGGGGTACGGGCCGGCAAACTTTACCCGCTTTTTGTGGGCTCTGCCACAAAAAATATCGGCATTAGAGATTTATTGGATGCTTCCTGTGAACTGCTGCCGCCTCCCCAAAAAAATTATGATCACCCGGTGGCTTATGTGTTTAAAACCTTAGCTGACCCGTATGTAGGCAGGATTAACTTTGTTAAAGTTTTGGGGGGTTCTTTAAAGCCAGAAACTACACTCTATAACTTTAAAAAAGATAAACCGGAAAAAATCGGCCATATCCTTTTTATGCGAGGCAAAGATCAAGTTCAAAGCCAGGAGGTAAATGCCGGAGATATCGCTTGCTTAATAAAGCTTTCCGAAACCGGTACCGGCGATGTTTTGAGTTTAAAAGATAAACCGGTGGAAATTGAACCGGTAGATTATCCCACTCCTAACATGACCATTGCCATTCTCCCCAAAAGTAAAAACGATGAAGACCGCCTTTCCACTGCTCTCCATCGCGCCTTAGAGGAAGACCCCACACTTAGCCTTGAGAAAAACCTGGAAACCCGCCAGAACCTCCTTTCCGGCATGGGGGAACTCCATTTGGAAATTGTTCTCGAAGCAATTAAACGGAAGTATGGTGTTGAAGTGGTAACCGAAGAATTACGGGTGCCTTACCGGGAGACTATCCGGAAAACGGTTCAGGTGGAAGGTAAATATAAAAAGCAAACCGGTGGCCGGGGTCAGTACGGCCATGTGTGGCTTAGATTAGAACCCCTGCCGGATAAAGAGTTTGAGTTTGGTGAAGAGATTTTTGGCGGTGCCGTTCCCAAACAGTATTTTCCGGCGGTAGAAAAAGGAATTCGCGAAGCGTTAAATGAAGGAGTACTGGCCGGTTATAAAGTAATGAATGTGCGGGCGGTACTGTACGATGGTTCGTATCACCCGGTGGACTCTTCCGAACTGGCTTTTAAGATTGCGGCCAGTCAGGCTTTCAAGAAAGGGGTTAAGGAAGCAAATCCGGTACTTTTGGAACCGGTAATGCTTGTTGAAGTGACGGTGCCGGAGCAATTTATGGGGGATGTGATCAGCGACTTTAACGGTAAACGTGGCCATGTTCTTGGCATGGAAACCCAGGGACGCTGGGCCAGGGTTAAAGCTTATGTACCGTATGCCGAGATGTTAAAATATAATATTGACTTAAAAGCGATGACCCAGGCCAGGGGCTTCTACACCATGACTTTCAGCCACTACCAGGAAGTACCTCCCAAACTACAGGAAGAAATTATAAAGAAAGCAAACTTAAATAAGAAAGAAGAAGAATAAACCAGTTTAGCAAATTTTTCTTGACGATTTTTCCTGATTAATGATTTAATTTTGTATGGCAAGATTGGTGTAAAGTACAATTAAATAACATTTTCCGAAAAAGGCAAACCCGGCGAAAGCCGGGGACGCAAAGCTACAGGGGCTAAAGCAGGTTGTCCTGCTATGCCAGCCAGCTGCCGAAGGTGGAAATTAAAAAAAAAACCCTCCGCCCGACCTTACGGCAGGAGGGTTTTAGTATTTTCCAAAGTTCAATGAGGAAAAGTTCGAAATATCTTTTGAAAGTAAGAACTATGTTGTACAATAAAAAAATAATGGCGATAGAGGTGGAAATATGCGTCGCATTCCCGTGGAGTATCTTATTCCCGGTCTTAAAGTTGGTTATCCGGTAATGGACGGGCAGGGGCGGATTTTAATTAATGCCGGGACTATTTTAACTTCTGTCATGATTAATCGGCTCAAAAAATTGAAATATAGCTGGCTTTACATTTACGATGGCAAGGATGATTTTACCGAAGCCTTCGTAATATCAGAAATGGTTCGACGACGGGCGTTAAATGTGGTTAACAACCTTTATCAGGATATTTTGCAGGAAAGGTATTTTGCCATTAAAGTCGCCAATTACCGGGAGCAACTTAAAGAAATCGCAGCGGAAATGTTAGCGGAACTTTTAGATAAAAAGGGTTTTCTTTTAGACCTTTATGATATCCGGAATCTTGACGATTATACTTACTTTCATTCAGTAAATGTAGCCTTGCTTTCTATGGCCACTGCTTTAAAAGCCGGCTTTAAACACGATGAAATCATCAATTTAGGGATAAGCGGTCTTTTACACGATATCGGCAAAACCCAAGTACCATGGACCATCTTAAATAAACCGGGAAAATTGTCCCCGGAGGAAATGGAGATAATTCGCCTTCATCCGGAAAAAGGAGGGGAAATTGTTTCGCGCTATCTTAACTTCGGCAGCAGTGTGGTTCAGGGTGTAATCCAGCACCATGAGCGGCTGGATGGCAGCGGGTATCTCCAGGGGTTAAGTGGCGATAAAATTCATAAATTTGCTAAGATAATCATGGTGGCCGATGTTTATGATGCCATGACTTCCAAAAGAGTTTACCGCGATCCCATAGACCCCAAAGAGGTTTACGAATTTGTTTTAGCCCTTGGAGGCGGCGAATTTGACCTGAATACGGTTAAAAGTTTTGCTTCGTCTATTGCCGTTTATCCGGTGGGGGCAAAGGTTTTATTAAATAATGGCTTTGAAGGCATAGTTACCGGAACCCCGGTTGGGTTTCCTGATCGACCGGTAATTCGGGTAATTGCCGATAATGGGCGGCCGGTAGAACCGTACTATCTTTCCCTGGCAGAAGAATATAAATTGATGGTTACGAAAATTGTTTTGTATCCCGAAGTTGCTAACGAAAGTATTGTGCAAATTTTAACGCAAAGGTGACAAAAACTAACAAATATTTTAAAAAATCTGGTATAATTAGGTTAAAAGACGCTTAAAAAAGATTTAAGGGGCGAGAAAAGATGGAAATAATGGTGGTGTTAGGGGTAGTTATAGCTTTTACTTCACTGGTAACCGGGTTTTTAATGGAAGGCGGTACTATTTCTGCCCTGGTAGCACCTTCGGCGGCTTTAATAATTTTTGGCGGAACAATCGGTGCTAGTATCATTGCTTTTTCGACGGAAGAGGTACTGGCGATTCCCAAGTATTTTAAAATCATGCTTTTCCAAAAGCCGTTAAACGAACTGGAAGTGGTAAAGCAAATAGTTTCCCTTGCCCAAAAAGCCCGGCGGGAAGGGTTACTGGCTCTGGAAAATGACCTGCCCAACATCAAGGATGACTTTTTACGCCGGGGTTTACAGTTAATTGTCGATGGTACCGACCCGGAACTTTTCCGCTCGATTTTGGAAAATGAAATTTATGCCATAGCCGAAAGACACCGGGCAGGAGCCGAATTTTTTGAAGCGGCCGGTGGTTATGCTCCGACGATGGGGATTATCGGTACGGTTATGGGACTGGTTCACGTTTTAGGGCAACTTTCTACCCCGGAAAAGCTTGGCCCGGCAATTGCGATGGCTTTTACCGCTACCCTTTACGGGGTGTCTTCGGCTAACATATTGTGGCTGCCTTTTTCGGCAAAACTAAAAAATTTAAGCAAAAAAGAACTGTTAGTGCGGGAAATGATGCTTGAAGGTTTGGTGTCATTGCAGGAAGGACATAACCCGATGCTGATTGAAGAAAAACTCCGGTCATTCTTAAAGCCTAAACTCCGGGAGCAAAGCTTAAGAGAAGGTAAGGGTGAATTAAATGAAGCGGCGTCAGCATGAGGAAAAAAAACCAAACCACGAACGCTGGCTTATTACTTATGCGGATATGATTACTTTATTGATGGTTTTTTTTATCGTTATGTATGCCCTTTCCAATGTTGATGCCAATAAATTTCGGGCTTTAGCCGAATCTTTAAGTAAAGCTCTTGGCGGGGGAGGAATTGTGCTTACCAATGCCGGACCGGATGTGGTTACCGGGAGCAATGCAACTGTACAGGGCAACCTGGGAAAAGCCAGCCAGGAGCAATTACCGGCGGTTGATGAAAAGGATTTGAAGGAAACGGCTAATTTAGCGCTAATTAAGGCTAAAGTTGATTCTTACATAAAAGCGAAAGGTTTAAATGCCAGTGTGACGGCTACCTTAGAAGAAAGGGGTGTGGTTATCTCCTTTAAAGATGCCATTTTATTTAAATTGGGTTCGGCGGAGCTTACGCCTCAGGCAAAGGCTATTGTGCGGCAAATTGGTGAAATTTTGTTGCCACTTCCGAACTATATCCGCATCGAGGGGCACACCGACAACCTACCGATAAACACCAGTCGATTTCCGTCCAACTGGGAACTTTCCACGGCCCGGGCAACTTCGGTTGTCCATGAATTAATTGATGGGCTTCATTTTCCGCCCTATCGTTTATCGGCAGTAGGATACGGAGAATATCGCCCTAAAGTTCCCAATACTTCAGAGCAAAACCGGCAGAAGAACCGACGGGTGGATATTGTCATTTTGAGGAGCAAGTATGAACCGGTAGAGCCAAAAAGCGGGAAAGTACCCGGACAAAATTAAAGGGGGAGAATTAATGGGGGGATTTAAACTGCGTTTGGGTATCAGGGCCAAGCTGTTTATCCTAACTTTTATTCTGGCTTCGATGATGGTGATTGGGGGAACCGGTGCGGTCTTTTCTACGTACCTGGTAAACCGGAGCCATGAAAAGCAAAATAAAGAACTTTTAGGGGAACTCCAGCGGTTGGGGGAATTAAAAACGTCCCTTTTTCAATATTTCAATACTGCTAACGATTTTTTGCTTTTTCCCAACTCCCAAAGATTAGTAGAGGTGCAAAAAACCTATCAGGAACTAAAGAATCTTTTAACAAATGCCAGAAAACTGGCTCATAGCAGCGAAGAAACGCAACAATATGATGAAATTGCAGCTATTTTAAATAAATCCCAAAATTTATTAGAAAAAAATGCCACTAATCCCAATTTCGAACAAACCCAGAACGCCATGAATATGCTCCAAACCAGTGCACGGAATATAATGCACCATTTAAACAAACTTGAAGATACTGCTAAACAAGAAGATAACAAAGCCAGGGAAAAGCTTTTAAAAATCTTTAAAATTGCAGCCGGAGCCGTGGGCGGCAGTACCGTTTTGGCGGCAATTTTAGCAATGATTATCGGTTACTTCATTACCAACCCGATTATTGTAGCGATTCAAAAATTACGAGAAACGGTGCATAAGGTGGAAGAAGGCTGTCTTAATTGCACGGTGGATATCAAACAGGCCGATGAATTGGGAGAACTGGCAACGGATTTAAATAATATGGTGGAAAAGCTAAACAGCTTGATTTCGACCATATCCACGGAACTCGAAAACTTGTACGGGATTTCCGATCAGGTGGCTTCGGTGGCGGAGCAGGTCTCCAGGGGAGCAACGGAACAAGCGGCTCAGGTTCAGGGAGCAACTACGGCAGTTGATGAGATCGTGCAGGGAATCCAGGAAGCTGCCAATCAAGCGGCCAATGCGGCCAGGGTTTCGGAAGAAACCATGGCCCAGGCGCAAACCGGTGCCAAAACCGTAGACCAGTTAAGCGCCAGTATGGAAAAAATTAACCGGGAGATCAAGCGTCTGGGAAGCAATATCTCCAGGATTACCGAGTTTTTGGCGGTTATTGAGGATATTGCCGAACAAACAAGCCTTTTAGCCCTTAATGCGGCAATTGAAGCGGCTCGTGCCGGTGAACATGGTCGGGGATTTGCGGTAGTGGCGGAAAATGTTAGAAAGCTTGCGGAACGTTCGGCAAAATCCACCAAAGAAATCGAACAACTGGTTTTTGAAATTCAAAAGAGCAGTCAGGAGACCTTTGCGGCTATAAACGATGGCAATGAAATGGTGGGCAAAAATAAAGATGCTTTCAACCAGATTTTAAATGCGGTTAATTCGGTAGTGGCAATGATTGAAGAAATTGCAAAACATGGCAATGAAGTTGCTGAGCGCGCTAATCGCACCATGGAAATGATTAACTCTATTTCTGCAGTTATCCAGGAAACGGCGGCCACCACCGAAGAATTGGCGGCAACATCTCACACCCTGGTTGAGACTTCCAATAAGATTAAGTCCCAGGTAGCGTATTTTAATACCAAATAAAAAGATGAGGAGGAGTTTTGAAGATGGCTGAAAATTTAACGAATAAAAGTGAGGCGCAAATTGTCATTTTTACCTTAAACCAGCAGCAGTACGGCGTTGACATTGCTCAGGTCTACGAAATCATTCGTATGACCGATATCACCAAAATTCCCAATACCCCTTACTTTGTCGAAGGAGTAATTAACCTGAGGGGAAAAATTATCCCGGTTATTGATTTAAGGAAACGCCTGGGGATGCCGGAAGCGGAAAGAGATAAAGCTACCCGGATTATTGTAGTGGATGTTGATGGAATAACGGTGGGGATGATTGTGGACTCGGTGATGGAAGTATTTCGTTTAAACGATGTGGAAATCGAATCAACCCCTTCCATGATTAATGATATCGATTCGTCTTTTATTCAGGGGATTGCCATTAAAGACGAGCGGATGATTATCTTACTGGACTTAAACCGGGTTTTAAAAGGTGAAGAAAAAGAAGCTTTGGCAAATATGTAAATTTGAGGTGAGCTAAGGTGTTTTCCGATGTGGAAATGGCGGTTTTTTTGGATGAATTGGAAGAAAAAATTCAGGTATTAACCGATAATTTACTCTTACTGGAACAGTCGGGGGAAGATGATCCCAAAGTTTTACAGGAGATTTTCCGGGCTGCCCATACCATTAAAGGTTCCTCGGCGGTAATGGGTTTTACCAAGATGTCTTCCCTTACCCATGAAATTGAAAATATCTTTGATAAGATGCGGAATAACGAATTAAAGCCCACTTCTTCCCTCATAAACGTTCTTTTTGAGGCTTTAGATGCCTTAAAAATTTTGAGGGATGAAATCGTGGCCGAAAATGCGGAAAATTATGACACCACCGAGATTATAGCCAAACTTAAAGAAGCGGTGGCGGGTACGGGAGCTAAATCTTCCGAAACTCAAGCTCCTAAGGGAGAGACGGCAGAATTTTCCGGGGACGAAATAGAAAAAATTAGGGAATTTGAGTTAAAAGGGTATCAGCTATCTGAAATCAAGGTTTATCTTGATCCTGCTGCGGTAATGAAATCGGTTAGGGCATTTATCGTATTGCAGCAATTAAAGGAGCTTGGGACTGTGATCAAAACCGTTCCTGCCGAGGAAATTTTAGTAAAAACAGAAGATTTCAACGATTTTATTGTTTATTTGGCAACAAATGAAGACGAAGACCGGCTGCAAAACATCTTATTAACTATCCCGGAAGTAGAACGGGTAGAAATTAGCGCAAAACAGTTAGAAGATAACATAGAAGCAAGAAACGAGGAGCAAAAGGTAGAAAAAACTGACGTACAAGATATAGTTTCGGAAAAAACAGCAACGGTGGAAAAGCCGGCGGCAGAGGTAAAAACTAAAACTTCCGCTGTAGCTCCAGCGGAGGAGAAAAAGGTAACGCAAACCGTTCGGGTGGATGTTCAAAAGCTGGACACATTAATGAACCTGGTGGGAGAACTGGTCATTGACCGGACTCGCCTTTTAAGTGTCATTGATAAACTTTATACTCTCAGCCGGGAAAATAATGAATTAGTAGAGACCTTAGCGGAAATATCGTCCCATGTCGGACAAATTACTACCGATTTGCAGGATGTAATTATGAAAGCCCGCATGCTGCCCATTGCTCAGGTTTTTAACCGCTTTCCACGGATGGTGCGGGATTTAGCCCAGAAGCTTAATAAAGAAGTTGAGTTTATTATAGAAGGTAAGGAAACGGAGCTGGACCGAAACGTCATCGAAGTAATCGGGGACCCGTTAATTCATTTAATTAGAAATGCTTTGGACCATGGAATTGAGCCTCCCGAAGAACGGGAAAAGCTGGGAAAACCCAGAGCAGGACGGCTGCGTCTGGCTGCTGCTTATTTAGAAAATAATATTGTTATTACCGTTGAAGATGACGGGCGGGGGATTGATCCTGATGCGGTTCGGAAAAAGGCGGTGGAAAAAGGCCTGATATCCGAGCGGGAAGCGGAAATGCTTTCGGATAAAGAGGCCATTAAACTAATCTTCCGTTCGGGGCTTTCGACAGCCCAGAAGGTCAATGATATTTCCGGCCGGGGCGTTGGTATGGATATAGTGAAATCCCAGATCGAGCAGATAAACGGTGAAGTCCAGGTGGAAAGCCAGGTAGGGAAAGGGACAACGTTTACCATTCGCCTGCCCCTGACATTGGCAATTATCCGGGCTCTTTTAGTAGAGCATCAAGGGCAAATCTATGCGTTTCCCTTAAATTTTGTGCAGGAAACCTTAATTGTCGGTCAAGAAGAGCTCCGCAAGGTTTCGGATTATGATGTGATGTTATTACGGGGCAAGGTGCTACCGCTAATTTCCCTGTCCAAGCTCTTTAATCTGCCCGAAGATCAGGAGCAAAAACAATGGTATTTTGTGGTAATCTTAGGTACCGGCAATCACCGGCTGGGCGTGATTGTCGATAACCTTTTGGGTGAACAGGAAATTGTGATTAAATCCCTGGGTGAATACCTCGGTCAGGTCAAGGGTCTATCGGGAGCTACAATCCTTGGCGATGGCCGGATCGGTCTTATCATTGATGCCCGCGGGATTTTGCAGGAGAATGAAATAGGTGAATTAAATGTCGCGGTATAAACTTTTTATTGTGGATGATTCGGCCTTAATCCGTCTCCGGCTGAAGACAAGTCTGGCTTTATGGCCCGAAATCCAGATAGTTGGGGAAGCGGAAAATGGTCAGGAAGCTTTAAAGAAAATCCCATTAGTTAAGCCCGATGTAGTTACGCTGGATTTAGAAATGCCGGTACTGGATGGTCTTAGTACCTTAAAAGAGTTAAACAAAGTTTATCCGGTACCGGTAATCATGCTTTCTTCTTTAACAACCCACGGAGCTAAGGCAACTATTGAGGCCCTGGAAAATGGTGCGGTAGATTTTGTACCAAAAGATGGGGATTGGAATAAGGTTGTTTCTGAGTTAAAAGAAAAGATAAAAATAGCTGTCTTAGCTAAAAAACGTCCGAAACCTTTTACCGGAGGGACGCTTAACCCCAAAAATGTTATTCTCGGTAAAAACGGCCGGCAATTGGTGGTGATAGGTGCTTCTACCGGTGGACCGCCGGCCTTACGAGAAATCATTCCCAAACTTCCGCAAACCTTTCCGGTGCCCATTGTAATTATCCAGCATATTACCCGCGGGTTTAGCAAGCCGCTGGCGGACCAGCTGGCCAGAGTTTCCCGGTTAAAGGTAAAGGAAGCGGAAAAAGACGAGCAGTTGCTCCCGGGAACGGTCTATGTGGCCCCTGCCGGCTATACTTTTAAAATTGATAAACAAGGAGGCAGTTTAACAGCTAAAATAATTGAGCCGGTGGAATACTTGCCGGCTCATTTCTACCCCTCCGTTGATGAGGCGATGCTTTCGGCAGCAGAAGTGACGGGCAGCAAAACCATAGGAGTTTTGCTAACTGGCATGGGAAAGGATGGGGCGCTCGGGATGAAAGCTATCAAAGAACGGGGAGGGTATACCATTGCCCAGGACGAAGAAACTTCGGTAGTTTACGGTATGCCCAAAGCGGCAATTGATATAGGGGGAGTTTCTCGGGTTTTGCCCCTATCGGCAATTGCTGAAGAAATTGCGGCCAATATCTAAAGAAATTAAATTTTTTTCCGAAGTATTAGATAGCACCAAAATGATACGAGGGGATAGTATGAGGATAAACGGGGTAGATTTTAAGAATGTAGTGGAGCTTTACACTAAAGCGGTTCCTTCGGCGGCACGGAACGAGAAAAGCAAAACCGATGAGGTTGTTTTAACCGAAAGCGGGCAGGAAATCCTTAAACTCAGGAAAAAACTTGCGGAAATTCCCGAAGTGCGGGAGGAACTGGTAAGTAAAATAAAAGGAAGGATTTTATCCGGGGAGTACCAAATTGACTTAGAAAAATTGGCTGCCAAGTTAAAAGAATGGGGCGAATTTTAAATGGACGAAGGGATTAAAGAGCTTTTTAGGAAAGAAGTTCGGCTTTTAGCCGAACTTTTAGTTATCATTGAAGAACAGATTCAAAACATAATCGACCAAAAGATTGAAGACTTTAGCAGGAACTTACAGAAAATGGCGGGAATAGCGGCGGAAGTGGCGGAAGTAGAAAAAGAACGATATGCAACAACGTACGGTCAGGATTTAAGCAAAGAAGAGGATGAAATAATAGCCAAACTAAAGGAATATGTCCGAAAAGTACGGGAAAAAAATGAAACCCTGACGCTTCTTTTACGGCAGGAACTTGCATTCAATCAATTTTTGCAAAAAAATTTACTGCCGGAGGGCAATACTTCAATCCTGGACCGGCAGGTTTAAGGGGGATTTAAATGTTTAATATAAGTTTGGAAACGGCTTTAAGTTCCCTTCGGGCCCAGCAGTTAGCTTTAGATATTACTTCCCACAACATTGCCAATGCCAATACGCCAGGTTATACCCGGCAGCGGGTAAATTTTGCTCCCAATACCCCCTTTCCGGTGCCATCCCTTTTTGCCCCGATGCAGCCGGGCCAGGTAGGTACCGGGGTAGTGGTGGCGTCAATTGAACGGGTTCGGGATACTTTTATGGACATTGAGTACCGCAAGGAATTAATGAATTTAGGCTACTGGGAAACCCGGTTTGATGTTTTAGATAAAATTCAGCTAATCATCAACGAACCTTCCGATACCGGTTTAAATCAGCTTATGGACCGCTTCTGGAATGCCTGGCAGGAGCTTTCTAAAAACCCGGAAAACCTCGCAACCCGGGCGGTGGTGCAGCAAACGGCCAAGGCTCTGGTCGAAACTTTTAACCACCTGCGGGGACAGTTAGACAGCCTGCAAAATGATTTTGATTTTGCGGTTCAGGCTAATGTTGAAGAAATAAATTCCATTGCCCGGCAGATTCGGGATATAAATGACCAGATTTTTAAAACAAATATCGTCAAATTTAACGCCAACGACCTCATGGACCAGCGGGATGAACTTTTAAACAAGCTGGCCAAGCTTATTGACTTCACATTAATTGATAATCAGGATGGGACTATTTCCATTGACATCGGTGGGAAAAAATTAGTTGATGGTTTAACGGTGGATTCGCTTAAGGTAGAGAAAAACGCCAGTGGCTTTTTTGAAGTTTTTTGGAGTGATGATACGCCGGTAACCATCACATCCCAAAAAGGGGAGTTGGCTGCCAACCTTGCGGCCCGGGATGTCGATGTCCAGGCGATGAAAGATTACCTCGATTCCCTGGCCCAGACGTTGATTATAGAAACCAATAATCTTCATACGCAGGGTTATGTATTGGGTTCACCCATGACCAATCCGGGATACAACTTTTTTGACGGAACCGATGCTAAAACCATTGCCCTTTCTCCTGAAGTAAGTGCCAATTTAAACAACATTGCTGCGGCCAAAACTCCCAGTCCCGGTGATGGCGAAATTGCTTTAGCTATCGCCCAGTTAAAGGACAAGCTTACGATGACCCTTCCGGGTTCGACTACCCCAACGGCAACTTTTAATGATTTTTACCGCACCATCATTTCCCGCCTGGGGGTTGATGCCCAGGAAGCCGAGCGCATGTACCAGAACGAACAGCTTTTAACGAAAAACTTGAACAACAAGCGGATGGAGTCGGGCGGGGTATCTATAGACGAAGAAATGGCCAATATGATTTTGTACCAAAATGCTTACAGCGCTGCTGCCCGCATCGTCACCGCTATCGATGAAATGATGGATATTGTCATAAACCGCATGGGCATAGTGGGCCGGTAAAGGAGGGTAGTTAAATGCGCGTAACTCCGGGAATGCTCAAAGATAACTTCCTTTACAACTTACACCGCACCCTGGCCGATATGGAAAAAAGCCAGCAGATGCTGTCTAACGGTAAAGCATTAACCAAACCGTCCGATGACCCGGTGAAGCTGCTGCGGGCGATGAAATACCGCAGTGATATTACTCAGGGAGAGCAGTATCAGAGAAACATCGAAGATGGGTTAAACTGGCTAAATACTACTGATGCCGCTCTTAATGAACTTACCAATCTCCTGCAGCGGGTTAAAGAGTTAACCGTGTATGGAGCCAATGGTGCTTTACCTCAGGAATCCTTAAACTCCATAGCTGAAGAGATTAAACAAATTAAAGAGCAAGTAGGCGTTATTGCCAACACCCAGTTTGCCGGTAAGTATATTTTTGGGGGCACGGAAGTAGAAAAACAACCCTGGGATGGCAGTAATTGGCAGGGAAATAGTAGCGGAATATACTTTGAGATAGGAAGTAATATTAAAGTTCAGGTAAATACTGTTGGTTTACCGCTTTTCACCAATGTTATGCAAACATTAGACCAAATTATTAATCATTTGACTGCTGGTGATGTAGCTGCTGTATCATCGGACTTAGGTTCTCTGGATAACAACTTAAATACTGTTTTGGCTGTTCGTGCCGATGTGGGAGCCCGGACAAACCGGTTGGAATTAATGCAAAACCGCCTTTTAGCCCAGTTAGAAACGGAAAAAGAACTTTTATCCAAAACTGAAGATGCAGACATAGCCGCTACAATTATTGATTTAAAAAATCAGGAGAACGTTTATCGGTCGGCATTAGCCGTGGGGGCAAGGATTTTACCACCGACATTAGTAGATTTTTTACGGTAAATTAGTGTGGGTTGAGAAATTATGAATAATGTACGGGTGTTAATTGATACGACTCGTTGTTGGGCTGATATTGGGTATTTAACGCCGGTAGAGTTTTCGCGAGCTCAAGCTAAGAAAGGGATGGATGCGGCCCTTGAGGGAATCGCCAGAAGGGTTGATGAGGGGAACTTATTAGCAGCATTTGAAAGAGGAAATACTATTGAAAATATCGTTGTACCGCCATTACAAGAGGTCGAGCTTACTGTCCGCATGCTTCCTACGGTAAGGCCTGAAATTAACTTTATAAAAAGCAACTCTGCTTTTCTTGATATTTATCTTTAAATATTTTAAGGTGGTGTTTATTTTGCGTCTTTTTTCTCCAGCTTTTGGGGAAATTGAAGCTGATGAATCGCAAATATTTTCTTTTCCCGAAGGACTTCCTGGGTTCAGTCATCTAAAGAAGTTTTTACTTATACGGCACCGGGATAATAGTCCTTTTTTCTTTTTAATAGCCATAGACGAACCGGAAATTTACTTTATCTTAATTGAGCCGTCACGGCTACTTGCTGACTATCATGTTGAGTTGAGTTGCGAACAACAAGGTCTTTTGCATTTATCTGAGGAGACACCAGTTTTAAGTTTAAATATAGTTCGCATACCGCCTGAAGCTAAAGAAATGATTATAAATTTAAAAGCGCCGGTTGTCTTTAATTTACAAGAAAAAATAGCCCGCCAGATTATTCTTGATGCGGATTACCCCGTTCGCTACCCAATTCCTTTAAGCAAGGTAAAGGAGAAAGCCGATGCTGGTACTAAATAGAAAGGTGAACCAAAAAATTATTATTAACGGTGAAATAGAAATTACCGTGCTGGCGGTTGACAGCGGACGGGGACAGGTCAAGCTTGGGATATCCGCTCCGCAGCATTATTCCATTTACCGGGAAGAAATCTGGCGGGAGATTGAGAAGGAGAATAAAGAAGCGGTGGGGGAAAGTATTGAAAAAATTAATTTTGACATGTAGAGGGGAATTTTTATGAAAGCCCTAATTCTCTCCGGTGGTCAAGGCACGCGCCTTCGCCCGTTAACCTACAGTATAGCAAAGCAATTAGTACCTGTGGCCAATAAACCCATATTACATTTTGTAATTGAAGACATAATTAATGCCGGTATAACTGATATTGGAGTAATTATTGCTCCCGAAACGGGAGAAGAGATCAAGAAAAGCATTACCAATGCTGGTTTTCCTGCAAAATTTACTTTTATTCTTCAGGAAAAACCTTTAGGTCTTGCCCATGCGGTAAAAGTAGCCAAAGACTATCTTGAAGATGATGATTTTATCATGTACTTAGGAGACAACTTAATAAACTCCGGAATTAAGGAATTTGTGGAAGAATACAAAGAAAACCGCTATGATGCGACGATCTTGTTAAAAGAAGTTCAGGATCCAACCCGCTTTGGGGTGGCAGTGGTTGATGAAAATTTTAAAGTTCAAAGACTAATTGAAAAGCCCAAAGAGCCACCATCAAATTTAGCTTTGGTTGGTATTTATATTTTTTCACCAAAAATCTTTTCTGCGATTGACAGAATTAAGCCTTCTTGGCGTGGAGAGTTGGAAATAACTGATGCTATTCAGGAATTAATAAACCAGGGAGGCATGGTTAAAGCGCATAAGATTACCGGCTGGTGGCTTGATACCGGGAAAAAAGACGATTTATTGGAAGCAAACCGGGTAGTATTAGATGACTTAATACAAAGGGATATAAGAGGAAAAATTGATGAGCAAACAAAAATAAACGGAAGAGTAGTAATTGAAGGAGGAGCAGAAATAGAAAACTCCATTATCCGCGGCCCAGCAGTAATTGGGAAAAACACCAAAGTTAAAAACTCCTTTATCGGTTCCTATACCAGTATAGGTAACAACTGTTTAGTTGAAAATTCAGCCATAGAATTTTCGGTAATCCTTGACCACTCGGAAATCATTGGTGTAGAAAGACTTGATGAAAGCTTAATCGGAAGAAAAACAAGGGTAATAAAAGACGGTTCAGTAAACAAAGCCGTAAAGCTAATGATTGGTGACGATGCGGAGGTACGGTTATAGTGGAATTCCAAAAAGGAGAAATTGAAGGGGTAATAATAAGACCTTTAAAAAAACACATAGACGAACGCGGTTGGCTCTGTGAACTCTTTCGGCAGGATGAAATAGAAGAAACAATAATGCCGGTTATGAGCTATATTTCACAGACATTACCGGGCATAGTTCGAGGTCCCCACGAACACAAAGAACAAACCGACTACTTTGCTTTTATAGGCCCCGGCAACTTTAAAATCTATCTTTGGGACAACCGAAGAGACAGTTCAACATATGGCAACCGGCAGATAATTTATGCTGGCGAAGATAACCCGGCAGTAATCATCGTACCGCCGGGAGTAGTTCATGCGTATAAAAACGTAAGTACCAAACCCGGCTTAGTTTTTAATTCTCCCAATAAGCTTTATGCCGGCTGGGGAAGAAAAGAGCAAGTCGATGAGGTGCGCTGGGAAAATAAAGAGAACTCTCCATTCATAATTGATTAAAAATAAACAGAATAAATCAAATTAAAGGAAAGAAGAGCATGAAAAAAATAGTGATAGCCGGAGCCGGAGGACAATTAGGAAAAGCCTTTACCAAGAAGCTACAATCCTTAGGTATAGAATGCTTACCCCTTACCCGGAAAGAATTAGATATCACTGATTTACACCTGCTAAAAGAGCTCTTTTTAAACTTTCGTCCTCAGTACTTAATAAACTGTGCCGCCTATAACGAAGTAGATAAAGCCGAAGAAGAAAAAGAAAAAGCACTTTTGGTAAATGGAATAGCATTAAGATACATAGGGAATTTAGCTGCCCAATACCAAACCACCGTGATCCATTACAGCACCGATTATGTTTTTAATGGCGAAAAAGAAGAGCCATACCTTATATCCGATCAGCCAAAGCCAATTAACCACTACGGGCGAACCAAACTTTTGGGAGAAAAAGAAATCCTGACTCATAATCCTAAAACGTATGTAATTCGGGTTAGCTGGGTCTTTGGCGATGGCGAACAAAACTTTATTTATAAGCTTCTAAACTGGGCCAGCAAAAATGAAAAATTAAAAATAGTAGCAGACCAGGTTAGTAGTCCCACCTATACTGAAGAAATCGTAAAAATAACCTTAGACCTAATTAAAACCGAACAGTATGGTTTATATCAACTGTCAGGGGAAGGCCAAGCATCAAGGTACGACTGGGCAAAATTCATTTTAGATTACCTAAACTGGCAGGGAGAACTAATACCGGCAGCAAGTCATGATTTTCCTACCAAAGCCAAGAGACCTAGATATTCAAAACTAAGTAACCTTCCCTTAAAAAACCTGTTAGGTTATCTTCCCGAAACCTGGCAGGAATCTACGGAAAAATATCTAAAAGAACTAAAAAAGATATAAAAAAAATAAAAAACTAAATAAACTTGAAAGGAGTCAAAAATGAAGATCCTAGTAACCGGAGGAGCAGGCTTTATTGGCAGTGCCTTTGTAAGAAAGTATGCTTATGACCACGAGTTAATAATAGTGGACAAGCTTACCTATGCCGGAGATTTGAGAAGGATAGAAGAAGTAAGAGACCGGATAAAGTTCTATAAGGCAGATGTAGCAGATAAAACTGCCATAGAAGAAATCTTTGACAAAGAGAAACCAGAAGCGGTAGTCCACTTTGCAGCTGAATCCCATGTAGACCGCAGCATCCAGGACCCAACACCTTTTATAGAAACCAACGTTAAAGGCACCCAGGTAATGCTTGATGCCAGTAGAAAATACGGCATTGAAAAATTTGTCCATATCTCTACCGATGAAGTATACGGGGAATTAGGAAAAGAAGGACAATTTACCGAAGAATCACCCTTACGACCTAATTCTCCTTACTCCGTATCGAAGGCAGCAGCCGACATGTTAGCTCGGGCCTATCACCGGACTTATGGACTTCCGGTAATCGTAGCAAGACCGTGCAACAATTATGGGCCATGGCAGTATCCAGAAAAGCTAATCCCTGTAGTAATCAAAAAAGCCTTAAACAATGAACCAATTCCCGTATACGGGCAAGGATTAAACGTCCGAGAATGGCTTTATGTAGATGACTGTATAGAAGCGGTTTATCTCTTACTTCAGAAAGGCAAACCTGGAGAAGCCTACAACATCGGAAGTGGAGAAGAAAAAGGAAATATTGAGGTGGTAAAAGAAATACTGAGAATTCTTGGAAAACCCGAGTCCTTAATTACTTTTGTTGAAGATAGGCCAGGACATGATTTTAGGTATTCTCTAAATTCAAAAAAGATAAAAATGAATTATGCTTGGAAACATAAAGTTAATTTTAATGAGGGAATAAGATTTGTAATAGACTGGTATAAGAAGCATTTTTAGCTGTAAATTATGAATATAGAGCTATAGTTTCATGTAATAGAGGCTTTGTTAAATAAGGAGTGTAGTTAAGTTGAATAAAAAAATATGTTTTATAACATGTGTAAATAATAATAAACTATATGAAGAGTGTTTAAAATATATAAATAATTTAAGGGTTCCCGAGGGATATGAAATCGAAATAAAAATAATAAAAAATGCGAAAAGTCTAACATCAGGTTATAATGAAGGGATGCTAAGTAGTGATGCAAAATATAAAGTATATTTGCACCAAGATACATTTATCATAAATAAAAACTTTATAAATGATATATTAAAAATATTTGATAAAGATAAAACAATAGGTATGATTGGGGTAGTTGGAGCGAAAACTTTACCGATAAATGCTGTATGGTGGCATTCAAATAAAAAATATGGAAAAGTTTATGAAAATCGAACTGGTGAGATTGAATTATTGGCATTTAATGAGGTTGAAGGAGATTTTGAAGAAGTAAAGGTAATTGATGGACTGATTATGATAACGCAATATGATATTCCCTGGAGAGAAGATATATTTACTGGCTGGCACTTTTATGACTTGTCGCAATGTATGGAATTTATGAAAAGAGGATTCAAAATAGTTATTCCAAAACAAAATGAGCCGTGGTGTATTCATAATTGTGGTTTTATAGAGATAAAAGATGATTATGAAAAATATAGAAAAATATTTTTAAATGAATACCCCTTGAATAAATATTCATCTGTTTATGATTACTTTTACAATGAACGACAAGAAATTATTTCTCTTATTGAGTCTAAAGCCAGTAGAGTTTTAGATGTAGGTTGTGCTGCTGGTTTATTAGGGAAGAAGCTAAAAACTGAGAGGCCTGGAACTATTGTCTATGGTGTAGAAATTAATCGAGATATTGCCCAAGAAGCAGAGCAGTACCTTGATAAGGTATTAGTGGGAGACATTTATGAAAAGATAAATGAGCTACCTGACCGTTTTTTCGATACAATTATTCTTGCTGATGTTATCGAACATTTAAATGTGCCAGAAGTTATTATTAAGAAATTAAAAAGTAAATTGGCTCACAATGGGGAATTTATTATTAGTGTTCCAAATTTTCGTCATTGGTCTGTAATTATGAAAATTTTATTTGGCGATTTATCATATGAGGAAGCTGGAATAATGGATAAAACTCACTTACGTATTTTTACGAAATATATTATTCATAATATGATGAAAAATCTTAATTTAGAAGTTATTAAAATTAGTAAAAATGTTGTGCCACTTGAAGCAAATCAGAAAGAAATTTTAATAAAATTACTAGGAGCGTTTGCATTAGATGTAAGAAGCTTTGCTGCTGATATTGATACTTATCAGTATATATATAAGGTAAAACCAAGAGAATATTTACGGTTCTCAAAATTAACTTCAATAATTATCTTAACACTTAATAACTATGAAATATCGAAACAATGCATTGAATCGGTATTGAAATTTACGAATTTGCCTTTTGAATTAATTATTGTGGATAATGGTTCAACGGAAACTCAGTTACTTGAATATTTAAAAAATTTACAGGAAAGGCGAGATGATGTTAAAGTTTATTTTCTTCCCGAAAATGTGGGTTATGGGCTTGGTAATAATTTTGGTTTATTACATTCTGTGGGTAAATATGTGGTTTTTTTGAACAATGATACAATTGTTACACCTGATTGGCTAGAAAAGTTAATTATAGATTTGAATATGGATGAAAAAACCGGATTAATTGGGCCGCGAACAAACTATGTTTCGGGAGAACAAATTGTTAATAAAGTAAATTACAAAAATATGAATGAATTATTGGAATTTGCCAACAAATGGGAAGCGGTTAATTACCGTGAAGTTACAGAGACAAAAAAACTTGTAGGTTTTTGCCTTCTTGCTAAAAGAGAAGTGATTGAGAAAATTGGTGGTTTTGATCCTTTATTTGAAATCGGAAACTTTGAGGATGATGATTTATGTAGAAGAGCCTATCTAGCCGGTTTTAAACTTAAAATTGCTGATGATGTGTTTATTCATCATTATGGGAGTAAAACATTTATTTCGGAAAAAATTAATTATGATGAAATTATGAAAAAAAATAGAGAAAAATATTTAAAGAAATGGGAAGTGTTTAATGAAATAGTTAAAACCAATTATTTAAGTATAATTGAAAACTTTTTATTTATAAAGTTAGTGAAGGATAGGGAGGATTTTGGAATACCAGAAAATAGAGAGGTTTTATTCTTGGCATTAGGAAAAAATGACAATAATTTAGATGAAACATTAATATCTAAATTAATTAAAAAAATAAATGAAAATGAAATTTTAGTGATTTTAGTAGATGACAATCAAAATCATGAAGAAGTGGAGGAAAAATTAATAAAAGCTATTACAATGGCTGGGTTTACTCCTGAAGATTGTCCAGACGTATTACTGCATTATAGTAAAAGTTATTTTTATGATCTAATAAGTTTAATTAAACTGGCGAAGGCGTGTATTGTTATCGATGAAAGAACTAAAAAATGGGCAGAAGTTTTTGACAAAGATAAGGTTGATATAGATTAAAATTTATAAAACGCTAAAAAATTTGCTTTTGCTTCCGAAATAAAAAATAGAAAGGGTAGGTGGCCACCTGACTTAAAATAACTGGCAGGGATGCCAAAGAAAAAATCAAGGAGGAGGAAAAAATATGAGTCTTAGAATCAACAACAATATTGAAGCATTAAATGCGTGGAGAGCGCTTAATAGCACTTCAAATGCTTTACAAAAATCGATGGAAAAGCTTTCATCCGGTTTACGGATTAACCGTGCTGGAGATGATGCTGCTGGATTGGCTATTTCGGAAAAGTTAAGAGCGCAGATTCGTGGCTTAAACCAAGCGATTAGAAATGCTCAAGACGGTATTTCTTTAATTCAAACTGCTGAAGGTGGCTTGAGCGAAATTCAAAATATCTTGCAACGGATGCGAGAGCTGGGAGTTCAAGCGGCAAACGGTACTTTAAACAATCAAGACATTTCAGCGATTACGACTGAGCTTAATCAATTATTTAACGAAATTGATAGAATTGCTGGGGCCACAGAATTTAACACCAAGAATTTGTTGGCTGTATCTACTGGTTTAGTAGTAACTTTACAAGTTGGAGCAAATGCAGGTCAAGTTATTGCGTTTACCATTGATAATGCCGGTACAGCTTCTTTAGGCTTGAGTTCAGCTGACTTAGCTATTAATGATAATGCATCTGCAAGTGCGTTTATTAGTAAAGTAGATTCTGCATTACAAAAGGTATCTACCTATAGAGCTAACCTCGGTTCAATACAAAACCGCTTAGAACATACCATTGCTAACTTAGGTATAGCATCTGAAAACCTTAGTGCTTCTGAGTCCCGGATTAGAGACGTTGATATGGCTGCAGAAATGATGAACTTTACTAAGAACCAAATCTTACAACAAGCTGGTGTTGCTATCTTAGCTCAAGCTAACCAGGCGCCGCAAGCGGTTTTACAGCTTCTCCGATAAACAAATACATTTTATCTTTTGGGCCAGCCATTTTAAGGGCTGGCCTCTTTAAAATTTGCTTAAAGTGGTGAAAAAATGGGAGAAAAAAAACTATCGGTTTGCATGATTGTAAAAGACGAGGAAAGATATATTAGAAATTGCCTTGAGAGTGTGCAAGATATTGCTGATGAAATTGTTGTTGTCGATACGGGATCTACAGATAATACTAAAGCTATAGCTAATGATTTTGGGGCGAAAATTTTTGATTTTCCGTGGGTTGATGATTTCAGTGCAGCAAGGAACTTTTCGTTGGAAAAAGCAACAGGTGATTGGGTTTTACTTTTAGATGCTGATGAAGAATTAGATGTTAGTAGCAAGGATAAAGTGTTGGAGCTAGTTAATAAAAATGAAAATGTTGCTTATTTAGTCAATGTAATTAATTTCCTGGATTTTACAAAACAAAGAACAGTTACAGCCAAAAGAATGCTTTTATTTCCTATGCGAGCTGAACCATACTTTATTAATCCTATTCACGAGCAACTACGTTTCAAAAAAAATGTTGAAATTAGAGATAGTACCATTATTATAAAACACTACGGTTATATTCCAGAAACTGTTTCTACTAAAAAGAAAAGTGAGCGGAATATATCAATTCTTAAAAAAATAGCCAATAACTCTGTTGAAAATATTAATGTTGAAATTAAAGCATTCAATTATTACAATCTTGGTGTAGAGTATTATAGAAAACAAGAATACGAAAAAGCTTTACAAAATTTCCAAAAGTCTTTTTTATTGATACGTAAAAAAGAACCAGGCTTTAAGTATGCTTTAATTTGGCATATTGTTAATTCATTAATAAATTTAAAAAAATTTCAAGAGGCTTTAAAGGTTATTGAAGATGCCGAACAGTTATATCCTTGGTATGTTGATTTAGTGTATTTTAAAGGAGTTGTTTATTATAGTCAAAGAAGCTATAAGAAAGCTATTGAAACTTTTATGAAATGTCTCGAAATTGGTGAAAGCTTAGAAACTTCAATATTTCATTATGATGGTACTGGTTCTTATTTAGCAAGTTATGGAATTGGTAGTTGCGAAGAAGCTTTAGGCAATTATAATAAAGCTTTAGTTTTTTATGAAATGTCTTTGGCACAAAATTATATTTTAGCTGTAATCCCTATTTTGAAGTTGTAATATGAACGGGGGAGTTACCGTGAATTGGAAGAAAAGGAAGATAAATTACTTCGAAAATATAAGGACTATTCTTTTATAATCGAAAAATACGTTGATTTTCTGTTTTTAAAAGGCGATTATGAAAGAGCTTTAAAGGTAGTAAATAGTTATTTGTCAGACCAAACGAACAAATTAATAAAAGAAGCTGAATTGTATCTTCATCTGAAAAAATATGAAGAAGCCAAAGAAGTCATAGAAAAACTTGAGGGTCAAAATTTAAATGAAAACCATTTAATGATTAAAACTTTTCTACAAATATTATTAAATTTAAGTCTTAAATCTAAAACTGAAGAAATAGTTTGGAATATGAAAAAACTTACTCGAGCAGAGGAAATAAAGTGGCAAATAATAGGTAAGTTGTTGCTTGCGGCATTTAACAGTGAGGTAATAAAAATTTTGAAAAACGACTATGAAAAGTATGAAGAGCAACTTACTTTTTTAATGGCAAAGTTTTTAGATTTAGAGTTATTTGAAGCATTTGAAAAAATTTATAATTTATTTCAAAAAATCGAATGGATTGAAGGGAAAAATTTAAAACTTGGCAAGCTGTACTTTGCTACAAGGTATTATGACAGTGCTGTGGAAGAATTGTTGGCTTCGGTTGAAAAAGGTGTTGCAGATGCGGAAGCTTTTTATCTCTTAGGGAAAATAGCCCATATGCGTGGTTTAATCGAGGAAGCTGAAACATTTATCAAAGAAGCAATAAGTAGGGAAAAGCAGTTAAGTTATTATTTATATCTAATTGGTTTATTACAAGAAAAAAACGATTTAA
Organism: Carboxydothermus hydrogenoformans Z-2901; assembly: GCF_000012865.1. Classification (GTDB taxonomy): domain Bacteria; phylum Bacillota; class Z-2901; order Carboxydothermales; family Carboxydothermaceae; genus Carboxydothermus; species Carboxydothermus hydrogenoformans. The sequence goes on from NC_007503.1 coordinate 872,450, forward strand.
AATCTACAAAAGAAGTTTTGCAAGAAGCTTCGACGTACTATCCCGATGTTGAGATTTTAAAATCTGCGTTGCAAGTTTATAGTTCATTATAATTAAAAGGGGAATGGAGTATGGCTGGCTTAGTTCCTCCGGTAAATTTAGGAGTGAATAATGGGGTTAATTTTCAATCGATAGGAATTATAGTAAGTGCGGATAAAAAACAGGAATTAGTAGGTAAGAATGGATTACAAAGTCGGGATGATGTAGGTTTATCAGAGAGCAGTGATGTAAAATTTTTAGAAAAAGAATTACAAAGATTGACAAAAATTGTAAACTCCTTTACTCCTACGGAATTAAAATTTGAAATCCATCAGGCCTCACAGGAGCTGATGGTAAAGGTAATTAATGCCGAGACCAAAGAAGTAATCAGGGAAATTCCGCCCCATCAGGTTTTAGAAATAGTGGCGGAGATCAAGAAACTTTTGGGAATACTGGTCGATACTAAAATTTAAGAGGTGAGGGCAATGCCCATTCAAATTGGTGGTTTGGCTTCCGGGCTTGATACTAATAAAATTGTAGAGCAATTAATGCAGATTGAAAGAAAACCTCTGGAAAGATTAGAGCAGCGAAAAGCGAATTTAGAAGCAGTACGAAAAGCCTGGAGTGAAATAAAAACAAAGCTAAGCACGTTATACTCAACTCTGCAGTCGCTGCAGTCAGCGTCTCTCTACACTTCCCTTACCGCTACTTCTTCAGATACAACTATCCTTACAGCATCTGCTCAATCAACTGCTGTTAAAGGAAGCTATACCATAGAAGTGCAAAGTGTAGCTACCAGCTACGTTATTGGCTCAAACCAACAAACTTCTATTACAGCAACCTTAAACTTGAATCCAACTTCCTTTAAAATAGCAATTGGCGGGGTAGTGCAAAAAGACAGCCAGGGTAATGATATTGTTATCTCTATTGATTCTACCGATAGCTTGGTAAGTATTCGAGATAAAATAAATAATGCCAAGGCCGGCGTTACTGCTTCAATTGTTGATAATAGACTTTTATTAACAGCCAATGTTACCGGGTCAGCTAACTCGATATCTTTTACGGCAGTAAGCGGTGATGCCTTACAAGCATTGGGAATTGCTGATGCCAATGGTAATGCGGTTAATGTTGTTCAGTCAGGTGTCGATGCTAAATTGATTATTAACGGCTTAACGGTGATTCGCAGTTCGAATACAATTAGTGACGCCATATACGGCGTAACCCTTAATGTAAAAAAAATCGGGACTGTTAGTGTTACTGTTGATAACGATACTGCTTCCATCATTGAGAAAATAAAAACTTTTGTAAACCAGTATAATGATTTAATGAACGATTTAGCAACAAAAACTGCTTATGACCCCAATACCAAAACAAAAGGAGTTTTGCAGGGAGATGCTACGGCCCAGCAAATTATGTTTCAATTAAGACAAATTGTGGGAAGTGCCGTTTCCGGTCTTACCGATACGGCAACTTACAATGGCAAGACGGTTACTTTAAATAGTTTAATGGCTATAGGCATATCTACTTCCGGAAAGGAAGCTACCTTATCTCTGGATGAAAATAAGCTTACGGAGCTTATCAAGCAAAATGCCCAAGCGGTAGGAAAAATTTTCACAAATACTGCCAATAATGGAATAATCGATAATTTAAAACCATACGTTGAAAGCCTGGCGGTTTATGCTACTGCAAATGGAGTTCATACTGATGCCATTTTGGTAACTAAAGATAAGTCACTTGCTGACCAATTGAAATATCTTCAAGAGCAAATTGATCGCTTTAACGATTATTTAACGCGCAAAGAAGAAGAACTGTGGAATAAATTTACGCAGCTTGAAAAAGTGATGTCCGGTTTGCAGGCCCAGAGCAATTGGTTGGCGGCCCAGGTAAGTAGCTTAACAGGAGCTAACAAGAAATAGCTGAGGTGAAAGAGCCATGAATAATCCCTATGCTCAATACCAAACGCAAAATATCGCTACCGCTCCACCAGAAAAATTGTTAATCATGCTTTATGACGGTGCGATTAAATTTTTAAAACAAGGGCTTAAAGCCTTGGATGAGAAAAAATACGATGACTTTAGCTATTATATAAGCCGCACGCAGGACATAATTTCCGAATTAATGGTTACTTTGGATATGGATTACGAAATATCCAAAAACCTTTACCAGCTTTATGATTACTTTATGTACCGGCTAATTCATGGAAATGTCAAGAAAGACCGCCAAAGTATCGAAGAAGTGCAAAAACATTTGGAAGAACTGAGAGAAACCTGGGTTCAAGCAGCTGCTGCTAAAGAGAAAGCTACAATTTAAAGGATGATAATGGTGAAAACTTCTAAGGAAATTCTTAATGAGCTTAAAAGGCTTCAGGAAAAAATTGCGTCTTCAAAAGATGAATTGGTAATAACTGATGAATTCCAGAAAATAAGTGAAAAATTTAAAAAATATTATTCGGGAGAAGAAGAGATTACAATTGAGGAAATTCAGGAGTTATTACCTGAGTACGAAAAAACGATAAAGCTTTTAGAAGAAGAAAAGAAAAAAATTTTAACAGAAATTGAAAAAGTGAAAAGAGAAAAAAAGATGATTAATTCCTATTTAGCAAATGGCTTTCAAGTGGAAGGTATTTTCTTAGATAAAAAACGTTAATTTCCCCACAAAGGGGGGATAAAAGGGTGATCATACCCAATATAGACCCATTGCTTTTACAAAAATACCGGGAGCAGGTAAAGCCGAAAGTACCGGAGATAAAAAAGACTGCCGATGAAGTGCGGTATGAGCCGGAGTATGACGGGGAAAAGGAGTTTATCCCGAAGCTGGCGGCGGATGTGTTTCACCGGGTGATTAACTTTTTAAACCCGGCACTGGAATTTGTTTATGATGAGCAGGAAGAAATGGGGTATGTCATTGATAAGGTGAAAAACCGGGTATTAAAACGAGTTAGCTTAGAGCATTTAAAAACGGCGTTTACCGACCTTACCAAAACCATAGGACTTTTGCTGGACGAGAGGGTGTAGGCCCTCTTTTTTTTGTTTTCGTTTTATATTGACAATTTTCGTTATTTTTTATAAGTTAATTTTTGTGAAAGATTTCCTCGAAAAGTTTGGCAAAACCGGCGAAAGCCGGCGACGCAAAGCTAAAGGGGCTAAGGCGGGTAACCGCTATGCCAGCCAGCTGCCGGGGGTAGGAATTAAAGCCTCCTTGGGCAGGAGGTTTTTATTTTTTCTGAAAGCAAAGATATCTTGCTGAATTTTTTTTTGGAAAAAGTTAAAATAAAATCGAGAAGGTAAAGGAATTTAGCTAATTTTGTCAAATATATTATAGAAAGTTATGAAAAAAGGGGAGAAGCGCATGGACCTTTTTGGAGGGGTTACCTACAACCTTTTGAAACTGGGGATTGATGCTGCAACAATCCGCCAGCAGGCGATTGCCCATAACATTGCCAACGTCAATACTCCAGGATACCGGAAGGAAGTAGTGGTGTTTGAGGAAAAGGTTCAGGAATTTTTAAACCAAAAAAAAGGTAATTTTTCTTTAAAAACTACCCATCCTCGCCATCTAACGGCCAAAGGGTTCAGTTTACCTTTTGCAGAAATTAAGCGAGAAAATTCTACTGCCATGAGAATTGACAAGAATAACGTGGACATCGAAACGGAAATGGTAGATTTGGCATATAACCAGCTTTATTATGAAACGGCTGTGGAGCGGTTAAAAGGCACCCTTGCTTCTTTAGAAATGGTGATTACCGGTGGAAGGAGGTAAGTGTAGATGGCATTTTTTAGTTCTTTCCAAATAACCGCTTCGGCCCTTACCGCCCACCGTTTATGGCTGGATACGATAGTTGATAACATTGCCAATGCCAATACTACCCGGACGCCTGCAGGTGGTACCTACAATCGAAAAGACGTGATTTTTGAGGAAATCCTGGAGGCAAAGGCCGGGTTTAAAGGCGGCGGGGTCAGGGTCAGTCAGATTGTAGAAGATACCAAAACTCCCTACCGCTATGTCTTTAATCCTAACCATCCCGATGCGGATCCCAATACCGGTTTAGTAAAATATCCCAACGTTAATATCAACGATGAGATAGTAAATTTACTGGCCGCTCAGAGGGCGTACGAAGCCAATGTTACGGTATTCAATACGGCTAAAGCCATGTATGCGAAGGCTCTCGAGCTCAGCCGTTAGGAGGGGTTAATGTGGAGATTACCGGCATTTCTTTTCCCAATATTATCCTACTTAATAACTCGGCACAATCAACAAAAACTTTAGATTTTGAAAAGAAACTTGCTGAGGCTTTAGATAAAGTTAACGAAAAACAGCTGAAAGCCGAGCAAGCGACCCAGGATTTTTTAGCCGGGAAAGTGGATGATATTCACCAGGTTTTAATTTTAGCCCAGGAAGCTAAATTGAGTTTGGAATTAGCGGTGGAGGTTCGCAACAAAATAGTTGAGGCCTATCAGGAAATTAGCCGGATGCAGATTTAATCATGGACGGGAATAGGGGGAAATAAATGGATTTTCAGAGCCTCCTGGCAAGTATAAAGGAACGTTTCCAAAATTTAAGCAGCTTTCAAAAGCGGGCTTACGGGATTTTAATACTTACGGCGGTACTGTCGTTGTTGCTCGGGTATATTTTTTTGGGACGTCCCAGTTATACTCCTTTGGCTACCGGTTTAGATGCCAAAGAAGCGGGAGCCATTGCGGAAAAGTTGAAGGAATGGAAAATAAATTACAAGCTTGGCGATGAGGGGACAACGATTTTGGTTCCCAAAAGTCAAGTGTATGAGGCCCGGATTAAACTGGCCAGTGCCGGGGTGTTAGAAACCAACAGCGGTATTGGTTTTGAATTATTTGACCAGACCAAGTTGGGTGCCAGTGATTTTGAAAACCAGGTTAACTACCAGCGAGCGCTGCAGGAGGAGCTACGGCGGACAATTGTGCAGTTGGATGCGGTGGAGGATGCCCGTGTTCATTTAGTCCTTCCCGAAAAAAGCGTTTTTATCTCCGAGGAAAAACCGGCAACCGCCAGCATTTTGCTGAAATTAAAGCCCCTAAAAAAATTAACGCCGCAAGAGATAAAAGGGATAATTTACCTGGTAGCGAACAGTGTAGAAGGTTTAAAGCCGGAAAATGTTCAGGTAGTGGATACATACGGAAATGTGCTCTCTGACCAGGTGGATTTAAGCTCAAGTTTATCAGCGCAATCCGGACGTCAGCAAGAAATGAAAAAGCAGTTTGAAACGGAGTTAACAAATCGAATTAATAACCTGCTCACCACTATTTTAGGTCCTGGAAAGGCAGTAGTTAGTATCAATGCTGATCTGGATTTTAACCAGGAAGAAACTACCTCCCAGATCGCTCTCCCTGGGCCGCTGGTCAGCGAACAGGGGAGCAAAGAAGTGGTTTACGGAAGCCCTGGTGCTTCCGGAACGGTTGGGACGGGACCAAACACCAATCAAAATTATCCCTACATCAATGGCAGTACGAACGGCGAAGTTCAGGTTAAAGAAGACTTTACCCGCAATTATCAGGTTGGACAAACCGTCTATAAATTGGTCAAGGCACCGGGGACGGTGAAGCGGTTATCCGCCGCTATTGCTATCGATTCGGGGGTGCCGGCGGCGGACGTAAATAAAATCCGGGACATCGTAGCGGCGGCCATGGGCTATGACCAAAACCGCGGCGACCAGATAATTATCAACACCATTACCTTTGATAAAACATTGGCAAAACAAATGGAAGAACAGCAGGCGCAAGCTCAGAAGGAACAGCAGGCAAGACAAGCATTGTATAAATGGCTTGCCATAGGGGCCGGGGCCCTGGTTTTTCTTAGCATTATAGTATTTTTTGGGATACGCCGTTTTCGGAAAAAACCTGCGGCAGTTGCGGACATTTCCCCCAGAGCTCCGGTTGGAGTCAGTGAGCTGGAAGCTGCGGCTGCGGCCGAAAGAGGTCCTGGGATTATTGTAAGAGAAATGACTGCTGAACCGATAGTAATCCAGAAAGTTCAATCGGATATCGAAAAAATAAAATCGCTGGTGGACAAAAATCCGGATGAAGTTGCGATGGTACTGCGAGCCTGGCTGACGGACGAGTAAGACAGACAAGGAGGAGGCCAGATGGCCAGGGAAGAAACACGCAAGAAAAATATCAATAAAATAGCCAAGCTTCTAATTGCCCTGGGGCCGGAACATTCGGCCAAAATTTTAGCCAAACATTTTACCGAAGAAGAAATTGAAAAAATTTCCATGGCGGTAGCTACTATCGGCCAGATTACACCGGAAGAAAGGCAAAAGGTGGCAGAAGAATTTTTGGAACTTTACCAGGCCCAGGAATATATTTCCACCGGCGGTGTGAGTTATGCCAAGGAAATGCTGGAAAAAGCTTTGGGACCGCAAAAAGCAAACGAAATCATTAAAAAATTAATAAGTTTAACCACCAAAATGCCTTTTCAGATGTTGCGCAAAGCCGATGCCCGGCAGCTTATTAACTTTATTCAAAATGAGCATCCGCAAACCATCGCTTTAATTTTATCTTATCTTTTACCGGAGCAGGCGGCGATGATTCTGTCATCAATGCCGGCGGAAATGCAGAGCGATATTATCAAAAGAATTGCCACTATGGAGAGAACGTCACCGGAAGTTATCCGGGAAATTGAGGAAGTATTGGAAAAAAAGGTATCATCGGTTTTTGAACAAAACTATACAAAAGCCGGTGGTATAGAAACGGTTGTGGAAATTTTAAACCGGGTTGACCGTTCGACCGAAAAAAATATCCTCGAAGATTTAGAACAGGAAAACCAGGAGTTAGCCGAAGAAATTAGAAAGCGAATGTTTGTTTTCGAGGATATTGTTACCTTGGACGATATGGCGATCCAGCGGGTGCTGCGGGAAGTGGAAAGCCGGGATTTGGCTTTTGCTTTAAAAGGTTCTACCGAAGAAGTCAAGCAGCGAATTATGAAGAACCTCTCCAAGCGGGCGGCGGAAATGTTAAACGACGAATTGGCTTACATGGGACCGGTGCGGCTTAAAGATGTGGAGCAGGCGCAGCAGAAAATTGTGGCTATTATTCGCCGTTTAGAAGAAGCTGGAGAAATTATAATATCCCGGGGTGGTGAAGATGCCCTGGTCTTCTAAAAGTAAGCTTTTAGAAGGGGTTGCGGTAAGGCCCGACGGGGAAGCGCTGAAAATTCCCATTAAAAAAATTGTCATTTTACCAGAAGAAGTGGAAAAAAACAATGAAGAATCTTCGGCTTTATTAAACGAAGCAAAAATTAAAGCGCAGGAAATAATTAACGCTGCCCGGCGAGAGGCCGAGATAATCAGAGAAGAGGCCAAAGCAAAAGGTTACCAACAGGGTTATACCGAAGGTCAGGCTAAAGCCCGGCAAGAATTTGAAAAACTTCAAGAGACTTTAAAAGAGGAGTACGAAAAGAAAATTGCCGAAAAAGTTTTGGAAATAAACAGGGAACGGGAAAAAATCATCAAAGGGGTAGAACAGGAGATTATAGCTTTTATCGAGACTTCCCTTGAAAAGCTTTTAGGGGAGCTACCGGAGGCTGTAACGCTTTTTTACCGGAAATGGCTTGTAGACGCTCTTGCCAAGTTTTCGCAAAGGATGGTGCCGGTAATTCAGGTAAGTCCTGCTGACCGGGAGAAAATTGAAGAAATTTTACAGCAACAGGGTTTGGAAGAAAAAATACCCGTAATCACCGATACCGATTTACCGGCCGGAACGGTTGTTGTTAAGGGTGAGGAAAATTACGTCATTTCTTTAAAAATCTTTGCTGATGAAATTTTAGAAAAGCTTAAAGCTGGAGCTTACGGCGATGAGTAGGGTAAACCTTGGGTATCTCACCGAACAGATAAAGGAACATGAGTTTTTAAAACCCTGGGGTGTGGTCCGTCAGGTCATAGGTCTTACCGTTGAAGCGCACGGCTTAAAGGTTTCGGTAGGTGAGACGGTAGAGATTTTGGCTGGAAATGCTCGGGTTTTGGCCGAAGTGGTCGGTTTTAAAGAGGAAAATGCCATTTTAATGCCTTTGGGGGAGATTAACGGGATAAGCTTGGGAAGCCTGGTACGCCCGCTTCGGCGTCAGTTGCAAATTACCGTGGGTAAAAGCTTACTTGGGAAAGTGCTTGATGGCTTGGGAAGGCCTTTAAATGCCGATAAAATTTACGGCCGGCACTTTTCCCTGGACCGTAAACCTCCCAAGCCGCTGCATCGCCGGCGGATAAAAAAGCCGTTTGCCACCGGTATCAAAGCAATCGATGGCCCATTAACCTGCGGCGAAGGACAGAGACTTGGGATTTTTGCCGGAAGCGGGGTGGGTAAAAGTACTCTTCTTGGAATGATTGCCCGTTATGCCGAAGCGGATGTTAACGTGATAGCTCTAATCGGGGAAAGGGGCAGGGAGGTTTTAGACTTTATCGAAAATGATTTGGGCGAAGGGATTAAAAAATCGGTTTTGGTGGTGGCGACTTCGGAGCAACCAGCATTGTTTCGGGTCAAAGGTGCCTTTGTGGCCACGGCTATTGCTGAGTATTTTCGCGAGCAGGGGAAAAAAGTGCTCTTAATGATGGATTCCCTGACGCGGTTTGCCATGGCGCAGCGGGAGATTGGCCTTGCTGCCGGTGAGCCCCCATCTTCCCGGGGGTATACTCCCTCGGTATTTGCTTTATTACCCAAATTGGTGGAAAGAGCCGGCAACGATGATAAAGGTTCGATTACCGCTTTTTATACGGTTTTGGTGGAAGGGGACGACTTTAACGAGCCAATTGCCGATGCGGTCAGAGGACTTTTAGATGGGCATATTGTGTTAAGCCGGCAATTAGCCGGAAAGGGGCACTACCCGGCCATTGACCTTTTGGCCAGCAACAGCCGTTTAATGCCGGAGCTTGTTGATGAGCAGCATTTAGCGTTAACACTGAAAATGCGGGAAATACTTGATATTTACCGGCAAAATGAGGATTTAATTTTAATTGGTGCCTATAAGCCGGGAACCAATCCCCTCCTTGACCGGGCAATCCAGCTTGTACCAAAAATTAACCAGTTTTTACAGCAAAAGCAAAATGAAAAAGTAGATTTTACTACTACTAAGGAAATGTTGAAAACCCTATTTGTGGAGGAATAATCGATGAAAAAATTTTCTTTTCGCCTGGCCAATGTGGAAAAGATTCGCACCCAGGAAGTAGAACAGCAAAAACGTGTAGTGCAGGAAAAAATTCAAGCGGTCCGGCGCCAGGAAGAAAAGATCAACCGGATTGGGGAATCCATTGCTGCCGAGCTGAAAATTGATTCCCTTTTATTTCGCGAACATCAATTGGAGAGGATAGAGTACCTGGCTACAGAAAAGTGGCGTTTGGAAAAAGAGTTGGAAAGGCTTATAAACGAGCGGGAAAGGGCTAAGGAAGAATATCTTGCCAAAAAAATTGAGCAGAAAAAGATGGAAGTATTGAAAGAAAAAGCAAAAGCGAGTTACCGTGAGGAGCTTGAAAGGGAAAATCAATCTTTTTTAGATGAAATTTCCCTTTTTGGCTATATCCGTAGGAATTGAAAGGAGGTGAAAAGGGGTTGAAGGTAGAACAGAGCTGGCAGGGGCTCAAAATTGCTCCGGAAGGACAACTGCAAACTGTAGGAAGACCTTGGTTAGCCGACAGCTTTGAGCTTCTTTTAGCAGGTGTTCTTGGCAGCGAAAAGTACGAAACGGAACAGAAGAACGAGGATGATACTGCCGGGGTAGCAACCATAGTGCCTGTACTTACCGGTCCTTGGAATTTACCTTTACCGCAGGAAATCTTGCCTAAGGAAGAAACCGTAATAAGCAATGGTGACGGTTTTTTCGAAAGATTGCACCTCCCAAACGAAGTAGCGGGAAATGCTGAAGATGCGGAAAAGGTAAAGGTTTTCCAGGGGAAAAGTCAGGTAAAGGATGAGGCAATTAATCTGGTAGGGTTAGAAAAAGACTTAAGTCGGGAGTTAGGGGCAAAAGGTTTTACGGTAACGGAAGAGGGTATAGCGGTACCGGGTAAAGGAGTAGCAGTAGCTTTAGCGGGTGCAGGGGAAGGAAGCTTTCTTCAGGACGTGGATGGGGTAAACTTTATAGAAAAGGAATTGCCGTCGGAGCTAAAAGTGGTACCGGATAGCAAAGGGATGCGGCAGGAGATAAGCCCGGAAGGGATAAGGAACGGGAGCAGGGTTTTTGAAAAAGCGGAGCTTCTGGTAAACAAGGTAGCGGGAAATGCTGAAGATGCAGGAAAGGTAAGGGTTTTCCGGGGGAAAAGTCAGGCAAAGGATGAGGCAATTAATCTGGTAGGGTTAGAAGAAGGCTTAAGTCGGGAGTTAGGGGCAAAAGGTTTTACGGTAACGGAAGAGGGTATAGCGGTACCGGGTAAAGGAGTAGCCGTAGCTCTGGCGGATGCAGGGGAAGGAAGTTTTCTTCAAGACGTGGATGGGGTAACCTTTATAGAAAAGGAATTGCCGGCGGAGTTAAAAGTGGTACCGGGTAGCAAAGGGAAGCAGCAGGAGATAAGCACGGAAGGGATAAGGAACGGGAGCAGGGTTTTTGAAAAAGCGGAGCTTCTGGTAAACGAAGTAGCGGGAAATGCTGGAGATGCCGGAAAGGTAAAGGTTTTCCGGGGGAAAAGTCAGGCAAAGGATGGGGCAATTAATGTGGTAGAGTTAGAAAAAGACTTAAGTCGGGAGTTAGGGGCAAAAGGTTTTACGGTAACGGAAGAGGGTATAGCGGTACCGGGTAAAGGAGTAGCAGTAGCTTTAGCGGATGCAGGGGAAGGAAGCGTTCTTCAAGACGTGGATGGGACAATCTTTATAGAAAAGGAATTACCGGCGGAGTTAAAAGTGGTGCCGGGTAGCAAAGGGAAGCAGCAGGAGATAAGCCCGGAAGGGATAAGGAACGGGAGCAGGGGTTTTGAAAAAGCGGAGCTTCTGGTAAACGAAGTATCAGTAATTGCTGAAAACGGTGGAAAGAAAAACATTCCACAAGCGGAACAAGGTGAAGTAAAAGCTGAACTAAAGCTTAGCTCAAAAGAGCAGCTAACTGAGCCAAGCCAGGCGATAAAGGAAAAAGAAGCAGCAAAAACTCTTCCCAAAGCAGCTAAAGATAGCTTTCTTCGCGAAGTAAATCCGGCAAGCCATGAAAAGACAAAGCCAGCGGTTGAAATACCAACTTTTGACTTATTTCCAAAGGTAGCAAAGAATGCTCTCGATAATTTGCTTCCTGCGGAAAATTTAAAGTTTAACTTTCCCTCTTTTTTGGCCAAAGTAGAAAATTTGGTGCAAAAAGCGCAAAAGGCGGGTACCAGTTTAACTGCGTCGTTCAAACTTTATCCTGAAGAACTGGGGGAAGTAAAGGTCACAGTAAAATTAACAGGAAAAAATGTAGAAATTTCGCTAAAAGTTTTTTCAAACGAAGCTGCCTGGTATTTACAGAATGCCGGCAGGGAGTTAGCCGTAACTTTACAAAAGCATCACCTGGAGTTAAGTAGCTTTAATGTGGGGCTGGAACAGAGTAGCAATTTTTTCAATCAGAATACCTTTTCTTTCACAAAAAACAATGCTAGGCTTTCAAAGGTTAGAAATTATCAAAATGGTCCGGTAGCTGAGCCGGTATTGGAAAAAAATCCGTTAGCTGAAAAAGTTACCGGGTTGAACTGTTTGGTATAAGGAGGTGAAAGGGTGATAAATGATGTTACCGCGGTAAGCTCCCAGATGTCAACTTCCGCAAATGCTGCCTCGCAAACAAAATTGAACTTGGATAAAGATGCTTTTTTGAAAATTTTCTTAGCGCAACTGCAATATCAGGATCCCCTTAACCCGGCGGATGGTACCGAATTTATTGCCGAACTAGCCCAGTTTGGGATGCTGGAGCAGCTTACGAACTTAACCGATGCTTTAACAAAGCTTTTACAATTCGAGCAAAAGGCCCAGGCAGCAGCTTTAATCGGCAAAACGGTGAAAATAGCAACCGCCGCTGAGACGCTGGTGGAGGGGGTTGTGAGTGCCGTACGGTGGTCCGGGGACCAGATTAGTTTGGTGGTGAACGGCCAGGAGTATAGCCCGGACAAAGTTATTGAGGTGAGGTAAGGTGAGTGATATTGGCAAGATCCAGGGGTTAATAACGGTTAACGAAAAACCTGCGGCCCAAACTCTGACCAAAGCTGCACCGGGCCTAAGTTTTGAACAGCTGTTGCAGGAAACGGAGGCCAAACTCAAAGTGTCCCACCATGCGGAAAAACGTCTGCAGGAACGGGGGATTGAGCTTTCGGAGCAGGAGTGGTTGAAAATTTCCCGGGCGTTAGAAAATGCCAGGGCTAAAGGAGCCATAAACAGTTTGGTGGTATACGGAGATTTGGCGATAATTGCTTCGGTAGTAAATAAAACGGTGATTACCGTTTCCAAAACCGAACAGTTGGCGGAACAAATAATTACCAATATTGACAGTGCCATTTTACTTAAGTAAAAGGGCTGGACCGCAAGGGGGCCCTCACCCGCTGAACGACGGAGGCGGGTAAAAAATAAAAATTTAAAGGGGGAGTTAAAATGATTCGGTCACTTTATTCGGGTATTTCGGGCTTAAAAAGCCATCAGTATAAAATGGATGTTGTTGCCAATAACATTTCTAACGTTAATACTATTGGTTACAAATCCAGCCGGGTAAATTTTGAAGATTTAATTTACCAGAAAACAAACCAGTCGGGAGTTTATCCTTCTTATGTTGGCCTTGGGGTCAACGTGTCCGGAGTAGACACTATTTTTACCCAGGGCGGACTTAAATCTACAGGTCGTCCTTTAGATGTGGCGATTCAGGGCAATGGTTTCTTTGTGCTAAAAGATCCGGTAACTACCAGGACCTATTATTCCCGGGAAGGAGTCTTTTACCTTGACAAAGACGGTTATTTAATAAACGGCCATGGTTACCGGGTGCAGGACGTAAACGGTGCTGATATACAAATAAACAATCCGGAAGCTGTAGTAACTTTAACAATTCAAAACGATGGACAAATTAAGCTGGTTCGTTCCGATGGCACCACAGAATTTGCGGGTCCCATAGGCTTAATGAGCTTTAAAAACCCGGAAACCTTAGAACGGATAGGGCAAAACGTTTATTCGGCTACTATTGATACCCAAACTTCTTTTTCCTCGCCGGTAACTCCCGGACAGCAAGGTCAGGGAATCCTGGTTTCGGGCTACCTGGAAATGTCCAATGTGGATTTAGCCAGTGAATTTACCGAGATGATTGTTACCCAGAGGGGCTATCAGGCTAATGCCCGGGTGATTACCACATCCGACCAAATGCTGGAGGAGCTCTTGAATATTAAGAGATAAGATTTGAGGTGAAGTTAAAAGTGACCAAAGGAAAAACAATATTGCTAATTGTCATTGTAGCGATAGTAGCGGTACTGGCAGGTTTAGGGGGGGCTTATTTCTTATTTGGGAAAAATTCCGGGGCGGCTCCTAAAGAGCCGCCCCCTCCTCCAACTGTTATAGCCAAGTTAGGGGATATAGTGGTAAATTTGGCTGATAAAGATACTTCCAGGTATCTGCGGGTTGGGATTAATGTGGAAATCGAAGGAGAAGGGGAAGGGGCAACAAAAGTATTTGAAGAAAAAAGCGTCATTTTTAAGGATAAGGTTATTGCCTTTCTTAGAAGCAAGGAATCAACGGAGCTTGTTGGTGATAATTCCAGCGAGAAGTTAAAAAAAGAGCTCTTGAAAATTTTGCAGGACACAGCGGCGGAACTTAACAAAAAGGTCGAGAAAAAGTCCGAAAAAATTGTCATCGTAAACGTGTATTTCAGCGATTTTATTATCCAGTAATAAGGGAGGTTGTTCCTTGGGTATTCGCGATGTGGATGAATTTTTAAAAAAAATGGTTGACGATGTTCCTACATACCGGAAACCGGAATTTTCACCATTAGAGCCGGTACCGACCGGGCAAAGGAAGTTACCGATGTCCCTTTTAAATAACATTAAAATGGAGATCGTGGCCCGGATGGGTACCACCGAGCTGACCGTGCGCCAGCTTTTAGCTTTAAAAGAAGGAGATGTCCTGGAGCTGGATAAAAGTATTGGCGATTTAATCGACCTTTTTATTGACGGTCGGCGGTTTGCTGTTGGAGAAGTGGTGGTGATTAATGAAATGTACGGAGTGAGGATCACCGGCTATTCTGATGAAGATACCGGGAAAGAGGCGAAAAAAATTGGGTAGTTATTTTGTGCAAATTTTTTGGTCGTTTTTTGTACTTGTTTTGCTTCTGGCCGGTTTGTTCCTCCTTGCCCGGTACCTGAAAAACTTCCGCATCGGTTTCAAAAGCCGGTATATCGAGATTATCGACCGTTTACCCCTTTCCCCCAAAGCGGGCTTAGTGCTTTTAAAAGTCAATGATAAATATTATTTTGCGGGGTACGGTGAAGATAACGTTTCGTTACTGGATACCTTCGAGAATCCACCGGCGGAAATACCGGGATACGGTAATGTCTTTGAGAGCAGGCTAAATCAAAAAATTTCTGAAGTTGTGGGGCAGATTAAAAGTGGCGGCAAAAAATAAAAAGCTTTTAATAACGGGAATTTTATTGATATTAACTCTGGGGGTAAGTTCATTAGCGCTTGCGGAACCGCTTACCATACCCAATATCCAGCTTAATATTAACGGGCAGGGTTCGCCCCAGGAAGTGGTTAACTCCGTCAAGCTTTTGGTGCTGTTAACCGTTTTAGCTTTGGTACCTGCCTTTTTACTTTTGATGACTTCCTTTACCCGCATTGTGGTGGTTTTATCGCTGTTAAGGAATGCCATGGGTACCCAGCAAGCGCCACCCAATCAGGTTTTAATTGGCCTTGCTTTGTTTTTAACCATTTTTATCATGTCGCCGGTAATTAATAAAATTAACCAGGATGCCATCCAACCCTACTTAAATAATCAAATTACCCAGGAGCAGGCTATCCGGGCGGCTGAAGCGCCGCTGAAGGATTTCATGCTGAAACAAACCCGGGAAAAAGACCTGGCCCTTTTTATTGAATTGGCCAAATTGCCGCGGCCGCAAACCAAAGACGACGTACCTTTTACCGTAGTGGTTCCGGCTTTTATCATCAGCGAACTAAAAACGGCATTTCAGATGGGATTTATGTTGTTTCTACCGTTTTTGATTATTGACATGGTTGTTGCCAGTATTTTAATGTCCATGGGCATGTTCATGATTCCGCCGATGCTCGTAGCTTTACCCTTTAAACTTTTACTTTTTGTTCTTGCCGATGGTTGGTACCTGGTGGTCAAGAGTTTGGTAAGCAGTTTTTCTTAAAGCGGGAGAGAAGGGAAAAAATGGCTTCGCTCTATTTCATCCATTTGGCCCAAAAAAGCTTTACCGTTTTGAGCTTGCTGGTAGGACCACCGCTTATTGTTTCGCTGGTGGTTGGCTTAATAGTGGGAATCTTGCAGGCGGCAACCCAGATTCAAGAGCAAACGCTAACCTTTGTTCCAAAATTAATTGCCGTGTTTTTAACCCTTTTACTCTTAAGCGGCTGGATGCTAAATATTATGGTAGACTTTACCGGACAAATCTTTCAGGAAATGGCTAAAGTTCGCTTTTAGGAGTTCAAGATACGATGACCCAGTGGCTTATTTTTCTTATAATTGCGGCAAGGCTGGCCGGCTTTTTTGGCATCTCGCCTTTAATCATTCCGGTACGGGGTGTACCGCCGGCGGTCAAAGGGTTTTTTACCCTGATTGTAGCCTATTTGTTACTGCCGACGGTGGCAGGAAGCTTTACGGCAACGGACGTTCAGCGGAATTTTTTTCTCCTCTTAATCGGTGAAAGTTTAATTGGTCTTTTGTTGGGGTTCGTAACTTTAATCTTTGCCAATTTATATCTCGTTGCCGGACAGTATATGGACCTGACTTCGGGACTCAGCGCCGCTACCCTATTTGATCCCCTGACCCAGACCAATGCCGGATTAATGGCCAATTTTATTTATCTCTACGGCATCTTAAACTACTTTTTGGCCAACGGACACCACCGCCTCTTAACTTTTTTGACGGTGAGTTTTGAGCTAATTCCACCCGGCAAAGGTTTACTGCACCCGGGGTTAAGCGAATTACTAATAAAGATTTTCGCGTTGGTTATGTTAGTAGCGATTGAAATTGCCATACCGTTTCTCATGGTGATGCTTATCAGCGATTTAGCTCTTGGCATTTTAGCGCGAACTGCCCCGCAAATGAATGTGTTTCTGCTGAGTTTTGGTTTAAAGATTTTACTGGCCATCTTCACTTTATGGCTTTTACTTCCCGGGATTGCGTATTTTACCGGAATTTACCTGGAATTAATGGAAAAAAATCTTTTAGCCATCATAAGGGGAATAGGCTATGGCAGATGAGCAGAGAGACCAGCGTACCGAGGCCCCCACTCCCCGAAGGTTAGCTGAAGCCCGGCGTCGCGGGCAGGTTTTTAAGAGTCAGGAATTAAACTTTGCGGTAATGTTCTTAATATTCTTTTTGCTTTTGCTGGTACTGGGAGGCTACTTTTATCAGCAATTTTATCTTTTAAGTCGAAATGTTTTTCGAAATATGTTTATTGAACTTACCCCTTCTGCTGTCCGGGGACTGTTACTTTATTATTTTGGCTGGAGTTTTAAAATTGTTTTGCCGTTTTTGCTCCTGGGTATGCTTGCCGGAATAGCATTAAATTTAGTGCAGGTAGGATTTATCTTTACAACGGAGCCGTTAAAGCCAAGCTGGGAAAGAATAAATCCCCTCTCAGGCTTTAGCAGAATTTTTAGCCGGAGAAACTGGGTGGAGCTTCTTAAGAACTTTTTGAAATTTGGCTTTTTAGCGTTGGTAATTTATCTTCGGATTAAAAGTAATTTACCGCTTATTTTTCAGAAAATCGGTCAGGCACCAGCTGAATACTTTAACGGTTATTTTAGCTTAATTAAAAAAATTGCGCTGGATACGCTTCTGGTGCTCTTTCTCTTTGGAGCTGTTGATTACTGGTATCAGCGGCGGGAATATTATCAATCCCTGAAAATGACCAAACAGGAGTTGAAAGAAGAATACCGCCAAACGGAGGGAGATCCCTTAATTAAAGCCCGGTTGCGGGAACGGCAGCGGCAGATTGCTTTAAACCAAATTGCCCGGGAGGTGCCGCAGGCTACCGTTGTGGTTACTAACCCGGTGCACATTGCTGTGGCGTTAAAATACGAACGGGGCAAAATGGCGGCTCCGAAGGTGGTGGCGAAAGGAGCCGGATTTTTAGCAGAAAAGATTAAGGAAATAGCCCGGGCCCATAACGTGGAGATTGTTGAAAATGTTGAGGTTGCCCGGTTTTTATATAAAAATTGTGAAGTGGGCGAAGAAATTCCCGAAGAGCTTTACAATGCTGTGGCGGAGATTATCGCCTGGGTTTACCGCAAAAAAAGAAAAAGATAAGTTGGTGAGACTGTGGCTACCGTTTCTAAAGGTAACGCCTTCTTAAAAAATAATTACGATTTAATCGTAGCGGGGTTTGTAATTTTAACTTTGGTTTTAATCATTATTCCGTTGCCCCCCTTTATGCTGGATATTTTACTGGTATTTAGCATAACCTTTTCCTTGGTTATTTTACTCATTACCTTGTTTACCACCGAACCGCTGCAATTTTCGATATTTCCCACTCTTCTGCTGGTAATGACTTTATATCGTTTGGCCTTAAACATTTCGTCCACCAGGCTTATTTTAAGTCAGGCTTCGGCCGGACAGGTAATTCAGGCCTTCGGTAGCTTTGTGGTGGGTGGCAGTTATGTAGTGGGATTTGTGGTGTTTTTAATCATCACGGTAATTCAGTTTGTCGTTATTACCAACGGGGCTGGCCGGGTGGCGGAGGTGGCAGCCCGGTTTACCCTGGATGCGATGCCCGGAAAACAAATGGCCATTGATGCCGAATTTAATGCCGGTCTAATTACCGAACAGGAGGCCCGACAAAAACGCCGCAAACTGCAGCGGGAAGCGGACTTTTTTGGAGCGATGGACGGTGCCAGCAAGTTTGTGCGCGGGGATGCCATTGCCGGGATTGTTATCCTTCTGATAAACATCCTGGGCGGTTTGATCATTGGGGTTATCCAGATGAAAATGCCTGTATTGCAGGCGTTGCAAACTTATACCGTGCTGACCATCGGTGATGGACTGGTTAGCCAGATACCGGCACTTTTAATTTCAACCGCTACCGGAATTCTGGTAACCAGGGCGTCAGCCGATGAAAATTTTGGCCGGGAGTTTACCAAACAGGTGGGTGCTTTTCCAAAGGTTTTAATTATGGCGGCGATCATCATCTTTCTGCTGGGATTGATTCCGGCCATGCCCAACCTGTTGTTTATTTCCCTGGCGGGTCTATTAGGATACGGCGGGTATTTGGCGGTTCGCTACACCGGTCAGGTAAAAGATAAAGCCCAGCCGGTAATAGAAGTACCCAAAAAGCGGGAGCCGGAAAATGTGTTAAACTATTTTAATATTGATCCCCTGGAAATTGAAATTGGTTACAATTTAATAACCCTGACCGATGAAACCCAGGGAGGAGATTTATTAGGAAGGCTGGCCGCGGTAAGGCGTCAGTTGGCTTTAGAACTTGGCCTGTACGTTCGGCCCATACGCATCCGGGATAATCTGCAGTTGCCGCCCAATCAGTACGTCTTTAAACTGCGCGGGGCGGAAGCGGAAAAGGGTGAATTGCTGCCGGGATACGTCCTGGTTTTGGACCCGACCGGGGAAAAAACTCCGGAACAGGGCATTCCCACCAAAGAGCCGGCCTTTGGTTTGGAGGCCTGGTGGGTACGGGAAAGCCAAAAAGCAAATTTGGAGATGGAAGGATTTACCGTAATCGAACCATCGGCGGTTTTGGTTACCCATCTTACAGAGTTTATTAAAAAGAATGCTGCGGAAATTTTGGGACGCCAGGAAGTAAAAGAACTTTTAGAAACCCTCAAGCAAAACCAGCCGGCGGTGGTTGAGGAGGTATATCCGGAACTTTTAACCCTCGGAGAAATTCAAAAGGTGCTGCAAAGCCTTTTAAAAGAAAATGTTTCCATTCGGGATTTAACCAGCATTTTAGAAGCTTTGGCCGATGCCGTACGCCAGAACCGGGATCCCGACTTTTTAATCGAACAGGTGCGGCAAAAAATTCGCCGGCAAATCGTACGCCAGTATTTGCACGAAGGTAAGCTTTATGCCGTTACTTTGACCCCGCAGTGGGAACAGCAAATTGCCGAAAGTTTGCAACCAACAAGCCTGGGAATTTATCCTTTGCTGGATACTGCAAGAACCGAGCAGTTTATAGAAAAGGTAAAGCAAACTCTGACGGAAGTTACCCGGAGGGGACTGTACCCGATAATCATTACTTCCAGCCGGGTGCGCTTACCCCTGCGACGGCTACTTGACCGTTTTTATCCGCAGGCGATTTTGCTGGGCATTAATGAAATTCCACCGGATGTTGAGGTAGAAATTTTAGGGACGGTGAATTAGCGGTGAAGATCAAAAAGTATACGGCCAGAGATATGGCGGAAGCCCTCCAGATGATCAAATTTGATTTAGGACCGGAAGCAATGATTTTGGAGAGCCGAAAAGTTCGACAGCCCGGTATTCTCGGGTTTTTTAAACCGCCCGTTTTGGAGGTGTTGGCAGCGGTTGATGAAGCGGCAAAACCCAGAAAAGACGTGGCTAAAGAAACTTTTGAAGTTAAAAAGGATTTGGCCGAATTAAAATTAATGGTTAAGGATTTAGCGCGGGTAACCGGGACCGAAACGGGTAATTTTGCCCGCTGGCAGGAACGCCTTTTAAAACTTGAACTGGCACCGGATATTGTGGAGCAGATTTTGCTGGAACTGCAGGATTTTTTGGAAGAAGTGGCGCCGGAGGAAACTTCCGGAGTGGAGCGGGTAAAAGAGTATTTAATAAATTTAATTAAACCCTATTATGAAAACATCCAGGACTTTCCCTTAAAAGCATTAATTGGTCCGACCGGTGTGGGAAAAACAACAACCCTGGCCAAGATTGCCGGACGTTTGGCAATTCATGAAGAAAAACCAATACGGTTCATTACCCTGGATACCTTTCGCGTGGGGGCAGTCGAGCAGCTCAAGATTTACGGCAAGTACCTCGGTACAACGGTTAAAGTTGCCGGCTCACCGATGGAGCTTTGGCGGGCGGTGCAAAAGCAAAATGAGGGAGAAACTATTTTTATTGACACCGCTGGCCGGCCATCCAAAAAGCAAAACCAAATTCAGGAACTGGCCGGTTTTTTGGAAGCGGTTAAAAAGGAAAAAGACATTTATCTGGTGATAAGCGCTACCGTCAAACCCGAAGATGCGGAAAAAATCGCTAAAGACTTTTCCCCTTGCGGTTTTAATAAATTTATCGTAACCAAAATAGATGAAACCGATAAATTTGGAGTATTGATTAATTTAATCGTTAAATTTAAAAAGCCAATCGTTTACTTGGGCGTTGGGCAAAATGTTCCCGATGACTTAATATCTGCTACCCCGGAGCTTATCGTCGAGCAGGTGTGGAAGGGGTGGTAGGAGATGTACCGGCAGGCGGTGGGATTAATTAAAGGTAATAAAGGTAATAAAGGGGAAGCAAAAGAAAATGCTACTCTGCAGCGGATAATTGCGGTAACCAGCGGTAAAGGCGGAGTGGGCAAATCGAATTTCACGGCCAATTTAGCACTCGCGCTGGCCGATTTACAGAAAAAAATTTTAATTTTGGATGCGGATTTAGGCCTGGCCAATGTGGAGCTCCTTTTTGGTGTTATTCCCCGCTGTACGCTTTTGGATTATTTAAACAGCGAAAAAAATATTGAGGATTTAATCACGCCATTACAAAATAATGTCGATTTAATTTCCGGCGGTGCCGGACTTTTAGAACTGGCTTCGTTAAATGTAAAACAAAGGAAAAAAATTATCCAGTTAATTGAAAATCTTCCCCAAAATTATGATATAATCTTAATTGATACCGGTGCCGGGATCCATAAGGAAGTAATGAGCTTTGTTGCGGCAGCCCGGGAAGTAGTGTTAATTATTACTCCCGAACCTACATCAATAACCGATGCTTATACGATGCTGAAAATGTTAGCTCGGTACCAGCTTAAGCAAAAAATCTACCTGGTGGTGAACCGCGTTCGGGATGAAAAAGAGGGCGAAAAAATTGCCGAACGCATTACACTTGCCGCCAATAAATTTCTAAACCTCAATATTGAAAAATTGGGGTACCTATTGGAAGACCGCTCCCTTTCCGAAGCGGTAAGGCAGATGAAACCGTTTTATTTGCAATTTCCCAATAGTTTGGTCACCAGAAACTTGAAAAAAATTGCCCTAAAGCTTACTTCAGATAAATTAATCGAACAAAAAACCGACGGTTTTGCCGGATTTTTCACCAAGCTTTTAAGAATTTTTGGATAGGTGATTTATGTTGCAGGAGTTTTTAAAACTTGAGCTTTATCCCAACCCGGCGGTAAAAAAAAGCTTTCCGGCGCAGGTTCAGGAGGTTAAAGAAAAAACCTTTCTAATTCTTGGACCTTTTGACCGGGGTACTTTGCTTTTCCTGTATCCTGCCCAGGAAGTTTTAATTGAATACGTTGCCGAAGAGTGCCGTTATCAATTTTCTACCCGGGTAGTACGCCGGTTGCAAAAGCCTTTTTTCGGTTACGAGTTACTGCTTCCGGCTCCCGATGAGATACAAAGGATTCAGTTACGCCGTTATGTTCGGGTGAAAAAGGTTTTGGATGTTTTTTATGCTCTGGTTAAGAAGGATGAGGAATTAAACTGGAAAAAGGGGAAATCGGTAGACATAAGTATTGGCGGAATTAAGCTGGCAACTAACGAGCCTTTGTCCGTGGATGCCTGTGTAAAGCTTCGATTTTACATAGAATTGAAAGGTAATGTTGTGGAATTTGTACTGGATGGTTTGGTCAAACGGGAAGAAAAAAAAGAAAACCATGTGTATCATTACGGAATTGAATTTGTAAACATCAGCCGACAGGAGCAGGATACACTTTTTGCGTATTTGTTCCAGGAAATGCAGAAGTCGCGAAGGATGTTGGCCGATGGGAAGTGAGAGCTTGGATGTGGCCGGTTTGTGGAGGGAATATCGGCGAAATAAATCATTGCAACTGAGAAATGAGTTGCTGGAATATTACCTGCCTTTGGTCCGCAAGGTTTCCGCGGCCATGAGTTTAAAACTTCCCACCCACCTTTCCCGGGAGGATATCGAGGGCTACGGCATTATCGGGTTGATTGAAGCGGTGGAAACGTATGATCAGAACCGCGGGGTGAAGTTTGAATCGTACGCCTCTCTTAAGATTCGGGCGGCAATCATTGACGAGCTGCGGAAGCAAAACTTCCTACCCCGTTCGGTGTGGGATAAGATAAAAAAAGTAACCACCAGCGAAGAAATGCTGTTAAACGCCCTGGGGGAAGAGGTGCCGGTAGAGAAGGTAGCGGAGCAGCTGGGAGTAAGCGTCAGCGATGTTTTAAAGATAAAAACCTTAATTGCTTTAAAAAATCACCTTTCCTTAGATGAGATTATCGACCCCGAAGGTTCGGTTGACCGTTTTGCAGGGCTGGCGGATGATGAAAAGTATTCGCCGGAAAACAAATTTTTAAAAAGGGTTGAGATAGAAGAATTGCGAGAAGCGCTAAAGAGGCTTAGTGACCGGGAGCGGTTAATTTTACAGTTATTTTATGTAGAAGAGCTATCGCTTAAGGAAATTGCCGCAGTGCTGGACATCTCCACATCCCGGGTTTCCCAGATAGCTTCAAAGGCTTTAGGGAAATTACGGAAATTGTTAAATGAAGGGGTTGGAGTTTAATGCTAAGGGGCATTTATATTTCTGCTACTGGCCTGAAAGCAGGACTTAAACAGTTAGATACCGTTGCCAACAACATAGCCAACATCAATACCGTTGGGTACCGGGCCGATATAACGGTCAATTCCGGTTTTGAGGAAAAGATACTTAATTATGCGGGTAAAGAGGTGGGGAAGTTAGAGTACGGGGTTAATCCCGATATAAATTATTTGGACCTGTCTTCCGGGAAGTATGTCCCTACCGGGCGGAATTTAGATTTTGCCCTGGTGGGAAACGGTTTTTTTGTGGTTGAAACACCTGCAGGCTTGAGATATACCCGGGCCGGCGATTTTCAGGTAAATAGGGACGGTTATCTGTGCTTGCCCAACGGCAGCAGAGTTTTGGGCGAAAAGGGACCGATTAAAATCGATAATGAAGAACTTTACGTGGAAAAAGACGGGCGGATTTACAATAAAGAACGCTCGCGGTATATTGACCGGTTGCGGGTTGTTGAGCCGGTGGATCCTGTGGCTTTGGAAAAAGTCGGAGGGAATTTTTTTGTAACTGCGGCCAACAACGTGCGTCCGGGTAATGCTTTGGTTTTGCAGGGCTATTTAGAGCAAAGCAATGTTGACCCCAATCGCGAATATCCAGCGTTGTTAGAAAGTTTAAGGTATCTTCAAAGCAATGCCCGGGGGCTCAAAGTACAGGATGAGCTGCTAAGCAAGGCGGTAAATGATTTAGGAAAAGTACGGTAGGTTAAGAGAAAAAAATGGAACTTCAGGTGGGAATTGCCGATTACAAGCTTGGCAGCAGTCCTGTCAAAATTGTTACTTACGGTTTGGGGTCCTGTGTTGGGGTAAGTTTTTACGAACCGCGGTTAAAGTTGGGTGCCCTGTTACATATCATGCTTCCCGATAGTACCCAGTTTAGCGGGAAACTTAAACCGGAAAAATTTGCCGATACCGGCATCCCTCTGGTGGTCAGGGAGTTAGAAAAGCAGGGGGCGAGAAAAAGTTCACTGGAGGTTAAAATGGTGGGCGGAGCCCAGATGTTTTCGGGTCCCGGGGCTCAGACGGTCATGAATATTGGCGAGAGAAACATTGAAATGTGCCGGAAGGTAATAGCACGGATGGGTCTAAAGTTAGTTGCGGAGGATGTTGGTGGGAATAAGGGTAGGACGATGATCTTAGATACCGCTACCGGCAACGTTACGGTAAAAATAATTGGCAACATAGTAAAGGTGATATGATGAACTTTGCCGAATTTAAAGCAGAAGTTTATAAAAGATACGGAATTGACTTAAACCAGTACAAGGAAAATCAGGTACAAAGGCGGCTCAATCTCTTTTTGGAAAAATCGGGATTGAAGGATTTCGGTAACCTTCTTTTAGCAATGGATAAAGATTCCAAAATGTTTGAAAAATTTATCGATACGCTGACCATTAACGTTACCGAATTTTTTCGCGATCCCAAGATTTTCTTCAAGCTGTACGAAAAATACCTGCCCGAATTCAAAGGAAAAGGGAACTTAAAGATTTGGAGCGCCGGTTGCTCGACGGGAGCTGAACCGTACTCGGTGGCCATTTTCCTGGAAGAACTGGGATTTAAAAATTATCGCTTGGATGCATCGGATTTAGACGAAAATATTTTAAAAGCTGCCCGGGAGGGCAAATTTGGGCCGGAGGCACTGAAAAATGTTCCCCGGGAATGGATAACCAAATATTTTGACCGAGAAGGGGAGGTTTACCAGGTAAAAGCGGCTTTGAGGCAAAAAGTTAACTTTAAAAGACAAAATCTTTTAAAAGATAGTTTTGATAAAGGCTACCATTTAATTTTGTGCCGCAATGTCATTATTTATTTTACCAAAGAAGCCCAGGATGGCCTGTACCGCAAGTTTTCCGAAAGCCTTGCACCTCAGGGCATTTTATTTATTGGAGGGAGCGAAGTAATCTTCAATCCCGAAAAATATCGATTAATCCGTTTGGAGCCCTGTTTCTACCGGCGCCTGGGGTGAGAAAAAAGGGGGGTAGGAAGTGGCCGAGGTGAACGATTCCTTAAAAATGGACGCTTTAAAAGAAATAGGAAATATCGGTATAGCTAACGCCGCTACTGCTTTGGCCCAATTTCTGGCGCGAAGAATCGATATGGATGTGCCCGAGGCAGTGGTGATAGGTTTTGATGAAATCCTACAGCGCATCGGGAGCCCCGAAGAACTGGTGGCCTGCGTTTTTTTGGGGATAAAGGGGGATGCCCCTGGTACTATTCTTTTTATTTTTAATCAGGAAAGTACCAATAAGTTGTTGAAGCTGGTAATCGGTACCGAGACCACCGGTTACGAAATGGATGAATTTTCCGCATCGGCTTTAAAAGAAATCTGCAACATCCTGGCCGGCTCTTTTGCCCAGGCTATTAGCAGTTTAACGGGGTTAACCCTGCTGTCGGAAGTGCCGCTTTTTAGCTATGACATGTTAGCGGCTACCCTTTCGACCGGGCTTATTGCTTCGGGGGCTTTTGACGATCAGGTTCTGGTAATTGATACCAATTTGATCGAACAGGGAGAGAAGATTAAAGGACACTTTTTCTTTGTTCCTAAGCCCGGTTCGCTTCAAAAGATTTTTGCGGCCTTAGGCCTTAGCTAAATATTCTAAATTCATACAGGAGGGAAATGAATGTCAGCACGTGTATTAATTGTGGATGATGCAGCTTTTATGCGGATGATGATTAAAAATATTTTAGTAAAAAACGGTTATGAAGTTGTGGGCGAAGCGGAAAACGGTGCCCAGGCGGTGGAAATGTATAAAGAGCTCAAACCGGATGTCGTAACGATGGATATTACCATGCCGGAGATGGATGGTATTCAAGCGGTGCGCGAAATTAAAAAAATTGACCCCAATGCTAAAATTATAATGTGCAGTGCCATGGGGCAGCAAGCGCTGGTAATGGAAGCGATTCAAGCGGGGGCTATCGACTTTATTGTAAAGCCTTTCCAGCAGGACAGGATTTTACAAGCCTTTGAGAAAACTTTGAAGAGGTAATGGTGAAAGGCGGGATATAATTGCCGGAGCTTGGTGATAGCAAAGAAATATTATCTCAAGAAGAAATAGACAGGTTATTAGCAGCTCTTGCTTCGGGAAATATTGATGAAGTTACCGAGAAGAAAAAAGAAGAAATCCGCTACCGCAAATATGATTTTCGTCGTCCCAACAAATTTTCCAAGGAAAACCTGCGCACGCTTCATTTAATTCACGATAATTATGCCCGGTTAATTTCTAACTTTCTGACCGGCTATTTGCGGACTAATATTTCTGTGAAAGTAGCTTCGGTAGACCAGGCAACCTATGAAGATTTTTTGGTTTCGGTTCCTACCCCTACCCTGATAACAACCTTTAAGCTTCATCCCCTGAAAGGCAGCATGGTGATGGAGACCAATTTGCAATTTATTTTCCCGATAATAAGCCTTTTATTTGGTGGGAGCGGTGATATGCCGCCGGAAGTTCGGGAACTTACCGATATCGAGCTGGCGGTGATTAAAAAGCTCAACTACCGGCTTTTGGAAAACCTGGCCCAGGCCTGGGCGGAAATTATCAAGGTCGAGCCGGAGATCGAGGCTTTAGAAAACAACCCAAGATTACATCAGGTACTTTCCCCCAATGAAATTGTCGCGATAATTACGTTTACTACTGAAATTTTAGGAAACAATGGTTTAATTAATCTTTGCCTTCCTTTTGAAGTTTTGGATCCGTTACTGGCAAAGCTATCGGCCAGCTACTGGTTTTCCCATGCCACTGCTGCCGACCGGGAAGCTTTTGCCCGGCACATGGAAGGTTTTTTAGCGGAAAGTGAGCTGGAAGTATCTGCTATTTTAGGGGGGACCGAACTGCGGGTGCGGGAATTTTTGAAAATTGAGGTTGGGGATATAGTGGTTTTGAATCGGAAGGTTGATGAGGAATTGGAACTTTTTGTCGAAGACCAAAAACTGTTTAAGGTGCAACCCGGTCGTGTAGGGGAGAAACTTTGTTGCCAGATAACTGGGATGATAGAGAGGGATGAAGCCGATGGATAACCAGTTTTTAAGCCAAGAAGAGATTGATGCTCTTTTAAGAAGCGAGCCAGTTCCTTCCGAATCGGAAGGAAGCGGCACCGGAATTATCCTAACCGATGCGGAAAAAGATGCCCTGGGGGAAGCGGGCAATATTTCCATGGGTTCGGCGGCTACTTCCCTGTCCCAGCTGGTGGGCAGGAAGGTTATCATTACCAGCCCCCGGGTGGAAGTGCAAAAGGAAAAGGAATTTTTTGCCAGCTTCCGCGAACCGTATATGGTTATTGAAGTGGAATTTACCGAGGGGTTGTCGGGGAAAAATGTCCTGATTATAAAAGAAAACGAAGTGGGTGTAATTGCCAGCTTAATGATGGGTGGGGACGGCACCCATTCGGGGGAGATAACGGAGTTAGAACAAAGTGCCGCCCAAGAGGCAATGAACCAGATGATTGCCAGCAGTGCCACTGCTTTATCGGAAATCTTTAAAAGAAAGATTAACATTTCACCGCCCAGGTCCAAAATGATCAATTCCCGGGAAAACGATACCTACGAACCTTTTGGCGGCCACGAAGTAGTGGTAATTTATTTTAATATGCAAATTGAAGATTTGGTCGATACCGATATCATGCAGGTGATGGAGCCGGCTACGGCCAAAGAAGTGGCCCAGATGCTTTTGGCCAAAGTCTACGGGAGCCCGGAGACAGAACCGGCCGTGATGGCTCATGAAATGCTTGAAGGAGCAAAAGCTACGAATATTGAGAAAAAAGTTGAAAAAGCGGAAGAACAATTTGTTTTGCCGACAGATGAAAAGTTAGAGTTAATTTTAGATATTCCTCTCAAAGTTGAGGTAGTGTTAGGACGAACCCGGCGTCCCATCAAGGAAATTTTAAGCTTTGGGCCGGGAGCAATAATTGACCTGGACCAATTGGTGGACGAAGATGTAGAAGTTTTGGTGAATGGTACCCTTGTGGCTAAAGGCGAAATTGTGGTAGTCGGGGAGAATTTTGGCATCAAAATAAATCAAATTCTCTCTCCCAAGGAACGGTTAAGCAAAATTTAAGGCGAGAAAACGTTAAGGGCAAACCCGGCGAAAGCCGGCGACGCAAAGCTACAGGGGCTAAAGCCGTAAGGCTATGCCAGCCAGCTGCCAAAGGATAAAAAACCTCCTCTGGCAGGAGGTTTTTAATTTTAAAAAAGGTGGGGGGCACGGTGGTAAACTGGGAATTAAAGTTAACCAACAATAATCTGGAGGCTTATGTCAAATATTCTTTGCTGGAAGGGGAGAAAGGGGGGGAAGTTCCGGTAACGGAACAGGATTTAAAAGAGTTTTTAAGCCAGAAAGGCATTGTGTACGGGATAATTGAAGAAAACATACCTGAAGTTTTGGCTAATCCCGACCAGTTTATGCTAATTGCCCGGGGTAAGGAACCACTACCGCCGGTGCCCGATGAAATAATTACTTATTTTACAGCGGAAGAAGAAAAATATTCCGTTGATAAGCTTGGCCACCGGATTTATTATTTTAAATCGCTCCCGCAGGTGAACGAAGGTCAGCTTTTAGCCGAAGTAAAAAGGGGAAAACCCGGGGAAGATGGGATTGATGTTTTCGGGAAACCGGTAAAGGCCAAAGGTTATATCCCGGTGAAACTAAAAGCCCAGAAGGGGGCTGAAATTAAGGACGATAAAGTTTATGCCACCGTGAAAGGGTTACCGGTACGAATCGGTCATACCGGATTCGGGGTACAAAATTTGTTAACTTTAGACCGGGACCTCACCTACAAGACTGGAAATTACCAGTTTGTTGGTAGCATAAAAGTTAACGGTAATGTCCTGGAAAACGTTTTACTAAAAGCCGAAGGTTCGGTGGAAGTTTTTGGGAATGTGGATTCGGCCAAAATTTATGCCGGGGAATCGTTTATTGGGAGAAAAAATGTGATTAACTCCGAAATTACCGTAGGGTTAAAACCGATGTTAGCGGCAAAGATCGTCCGGATTTTAAACGAGTTTCGAGAAAGCTTTCATCCTTTGCTGATTTTAATTCAAGAGTTGTTGCCAAATTTAAATGAAAAACCGGTGACATTATTTCGGGTCTTACAGCAGCTTTATAAAAAGCCGGAGGAACTTAATAAACTTTTGGAGAAAATTAAAAAGACTTTTCAAGGAATTTCCGAAAATAAACCGGAACTGGAGGCTTTTTGGCGAGCTGGATTGGACCGGCTCATAGAAGTGGAAAGGGTTTTTGCCGCTTTTTTAAGAAGTTTTTCTGAAACTTTTCCTGCCAGTGTTTTAAATCAAAAAATAAATCTGTGGTGGCATTTAATTGAAATGGGTGTAAAATATTTTCAGGAGGAGCAGCAAAATGCTCACGCTAACCCCTTTCAACTAACAGTTTATTCCGGTCAAAACAGCAAGTTTAATGTTTTTGGGGATTTTATTTTAAACGGTAAATCTCTCTACCACTGTACTGTGACGGCTACCGGGTCGATCTTCGCGGAAGGGGGAACGGTAGTAGTAGGGGGAAAATTACAGGCGGGGAAGATGGTTGACCTGGACGAAGTGGGAACCCCGATGGGCACGACAATGGAAATTGTTGTGGGGAAGGAAAGTACCGTAAAAATTAAAAAAGTAAACCCAGGGGTGCTACTAAAAATCGGTCGTTTTCAGAAAACCTTCAGGGAAACGGAATACGGGGTGCTTTTTGCCGGTGAAAAAGATTTATAAGGGAATGGAGTGATTATTTTGAACCAAGACCTTTACGCAAAAACCATAAAGTGTCCTCTTTGTGGTAATGAATATAAAACTCTTAAAGTAAAGACTTCTGCCTTACGTCCTGCTGGAATGGACGGTGATTTATGTATGCGCTATTCCGGGTTAAATCCCCTTTATTATAAAGTAAATGTTTGCCCCCAGTGTTTTTATGCTTTTACCGATGAGTTTACAAATATAAAAAAAACGGAACTGGAGCTTTTGAAAAACGAACTGGCCAAAAACCCCCTGCCTTTTAATTTCTGCGGGGAGCGGGACTTTACTTTGGCGGTAAAATCTTACGGACAGGCTTTGAAGTGTGCTTTACTTAAAAAAGAAAAAGATAGTATTATTGGCCGACTGTGTCATAATCTTGCCTGTTTATATCGAACCCAGGGAGAACTTGAAAATGAAGAAAAATATTTGCACTATGCCCTGAATTATTACGAAAAAGCTTTTACCACCGAAGCGAATGCCAAAGATACTTATACATTGGCTTACTTAATTGGGGAGCTTAGCCGCCGCTTGAAAGATTACGAAAAGGCGGCTAAGTGGTTTGGTTATTTATTACAAAATAAAAATATGTTGCCCCAAAAGCTGGTGAATCTGGTACAGGAGCAGTGGCAGGTCTTGCGGGAAGAAAAAAGATGGTATAGTTCCAAATTAGTTTAATACAGAGGTGATGGTATGAAATTAAATTCCTTACGGGTCAAGATTTTAGCCATTCTTCTTTTGATGGTAACTATTCCTTTATTGGTTAATACCGCTTTTAATTATTATGAAGCCCAAAAGGTGTTGTATAACAAATTACAAAATACAGCCAGGGATGCAGCTAAGCTCGGTGATGTAGCCATTGACCATTTTCTTGGGGGAATCCAGCAGACTATCGATACTTTAGCTCAAGAAGATAACGCCATTAACTTCTACGATATACCTGGCTGCGCCCAGTGGTTTGGTAAGACTTTGGATAATACTCGCAAAAATAATCCGGCGATAATGTCGATTTACATAGGTACCGTCCGCGGGGAAATTTATCTCTATCCCAAACAACCATTACCTGCAGGGTATGACCCCAGAAAACGTCCATGGTATCAGAAAGCTTTGGCTTCACCCGGAAAAGCCGTTTGGACCGAGCCGTATCAGGATGCGTTTACCGGTAAGACCGTAGTTACCGTAGCCCGCCTGGTAGAGAAAAATGGTAAGCCGGTGGGGGTTGTAGCGGCAGATATTCTTTTAGACCATTTTAATGATAAAATTAAAGAGATAAAGGTTGGTAAAACCGGCTATCTTTTTGCTATCGACCAAAAGGGCACGGTTTTAGCCCACAAAGATCCCAAACTCTTAGGCAAATCGTTTGCTAACTATGATTTTGCCCAAAAAATGCTCTCCCGGGATTCTGGGTTTTTTAAATATCATTACAACGGGGTGGATAAATATCTTGCTTTTATTACCTCGCCCCGTACTGGCTGGAAAATGGCAGCGAACTTTGAGGCGGCAGAAATTGGTGCCGATACTAAAACAATACTCACGGCAAGCATTATTATTTTCCTAATTACCGTAATCTTATTAACCATTCTGGCCCTTTTCGTGGCGCGTTATATCAGTAACCCCATTCAGCATGTGGTGGAGAAACTTAACCTTATCCGCAGCGGGGACCTGACGGTTGCAATTGAAGGAACCGAAAGAAATGATGAACTGGGGGTTTTGGCAAAAAGTTTACAGGATACCGTAGCGGGAGTGGCAGCTCTGGTGCAAAAAATCCGGGAAGTTGCTTCTTCAGTGGCGGCGGCGGCCCAGGAAATATCTGCCAGTACCCAGCAAATTGCTACCGGCAGCCAAAATCAAACCAGTGAAATCAATGCCATAGCCATGGAAATGGATGCCTTTGCCGAAAAAGCTGCCAAAGCTGCGGCGTATGTTTCGGAAATGCTTAAACTTGCCGAGGAAACCGTTTTTTCGGCAACCCAGGGGGAAAAAGCTTTAAATGAAAACTTCGGCGGGCTTGAAGAAATAAAAGCCAAGGTTTCGGATTTAGAGAAAAGTGCCCAGGCGATTAGCGGGATGCTTGAGATAATTAACGAAATAGCCGAGCAAACCAATCTTTTAGCCTTAAATGCTGCTATTGAAGCCGCCAGGGCCGGCGAACACGGCCGGGGTTTTGCGGTGGTCGCCGAAGAAGTCCGTAAACTTGCCGAGCGCTCTGCCCGGGCTACCGAGGAAATCTCGGCTGTGGTTAAAGAAATCTCGGCTGGCATGCAGGTGGCGTTAAAAGCTGTTAACGAAGGTGAACGTTTAGGAAGGGTTGCTTCGGAAAGCTTTAAGGAAATTTTCGGAAAGATTGAAGCGTTAGATGAACGGATTCGCGAGATCAGCACCATTGCCCAGCAGCAGTCCGAAGGCAGCGAAAAGGTTGCTCGATCCCTGCAAAACATTTCGGCCATTACCGAAGAAATTTCCGCCACGATTGAGGAAAACAGTGCGGCTACCGAAGAGCTGGCTGCCTCGGCTCAGGAACTGGTGGCCAATGTGGAGAAATTTAAAGTTTAAGAAGAAAACCCGCCTTTGGGCGGGTTTTATATTTTTCTTTTGCTTTTCTTTTATAGCTTCAGAGGGTAACAGATAAATTTTGAATGACCAAGGTAACTGCCGTAAACAGGTTAAACAACCCTTTTCAATTTAAACTTTTTTTTTACTTTCATTTACGTTTTATCAAATATCTTATGTTTTAGCAGTATATGGGAATAATGTATATATTTTTTAAATAAGTAAAAAAAAAAAAAAAAAAATATTGACAAGAATCGGACAAAACATACAATAAACTAATGAAAGTACTGCAAAGTATTGGCGAAAAATGTCAGGGCAATAAGTGACTCATGAAGTTAGGGGCATATTCTTTTAGTGTTGCTTTAGATCCCCAACTTAAAAAATCTCGGTTGCGTATAGCCTTTATCAGTTTAGAATTGGGAAGCTGATATCTTTTGAAAAGGTTAACTTTGATTAGTTAATGTTAAAATTAAGTTTACATCCAGCATTGTAAAGCCTTTTTGGCAAAGAGTATTTTTGGTTTAGTTTGCAGGGAGATTTTTTAGAGAGAGGTATTTTGCCTTTAAGTCAAGAACATGCAAAATTTGAATTAGAGCAGGTTCATGCTCTAATTGTTAGGGTGATTTCAGTAAAAGACTGGTATACAAGCGAACATTCTATCATCCCAAGAATTAAAGCTTGAAAGTTGCGTTATCCAAGTAGCTGATGTTCTTGCCGCCTTCCTGAAAGATCGACCTTATCGACGAGCCCTTGTACCTTTGGAAATATACCAAATCCTTAAAGGTGGATTAAAAAAAGGTAAACTTGATTCGTAAGTGGTTGAAGCTGCTCTTAAAATTTTCTTGTAACTGGCTTACCAGGTAAGATGGAGGTGATTTAATTAGACAAAAGCATGATTCCATTTTTTGCCAAGAAAAGGGAAAATGAAGAAGTGGTGAGGAGAGAGTTGACCTTGGAATTACAGGATTCATTATCAATTTTAGAAAAGCAAATTGAAAAGGTGATTCAATTAAGTGAAGCCGCAGTTTTAGAAATGGGACAAGCTGCGGAAAATAGTATGAATATGTTAAAAAATAGTAAAGATTTAATTACCAGTTCTCTTCAGGAAGTTTTAGAGCTAAATCGGGCTAATGTTGCTGCAATTTCTAATGTGGTGGAGGAAAATGCCCGAGTGCTGCAGGAGGTGAAAGCTTACCTCCATCAATTAATTATAAAAATTGATGGGGTTTTTCGTTTATGGGGGAAAGAAGAACAGGAACAGCTGGTTGAGCTATTGGAAAATGTTACAAGGAAAACCCGGGTGGTAGCATTAAATGCTTCCATTGAAGCAGCTCGTTTGGGAGCGGCAGGACGAAGCTTTGCCGTCGTAGCCCAGGAGATCCAAAACCTGGTTGGTACGACTTCTGAGGCTATTGAAAATTTGGCTGAACATAACCGGGCGTTTGAACAAAAAGTCGAAGAATTATCTAAGAATTTAGATGAGCTTGAAAGTTATTTTATAAATCAGCTTAGTTCGGCAAATGAAAAAATTATCCATAGCGGAAAGATAAGCCAGGAGTGGGGACAGAAAACCAAGGAAATTTTTCAAAAAGCTGACAAAGCGCTGGAAAACTTGGAAGAGGTAATTACTCGAGGAGCGGCTAATTTTCAGTTTCAAGACATTATTGCCCAAAGGCTAAATAACGTTATAAAAGGTTTAAAGCTGATTAAGGAATATTTAAAAAATAAGGGACAGGGAGAGTTATTAAGAAAAATTGAAACGCTTTATACCTCGGAAGATGAAAAAATTATTCATCGTACTGCTTTAAATAATTCTCAAGAGAGAGATGCGGAGCTGCTAAATAACGTTGAGTTTTTTAACCAGTGAGGAGGTATAGCAGATGAAAAAAATATTGGCATTGGATGATTCGGCTACGATGCTGCAAAGTATAAAAATATCGTTGCTAAGGAAAGGTCACCAGGTTGCAACATTTACTAAAGGAAGCGAAGCTTTAGATATGCTTGGGAAAGAAAAATTTGATTTAATCATAACTGACTTAAACATGCCGGAAATGGACGGGATAACTTTTATTCAAAAAGTCCGGGCATTATCTAACTACAAATTCACGCCAGTGATAGTTTTAACAACTGAGTCTCAAGCTGCGAAAAAAGAGCAGGCTCGTAGAGCTGGAGCAACAGCCTGGATTACCAAACCGTTTACTCCTGAACAGCTTTTAGGTGTAGTGGAAAAAGTAGCACGGTAGTTATGTCTGAAAGCTGAGGAATATGCTAAAAAATTTACTAAAATGATAAAAACAGGTACTCCTCCTTTGTCAAAGGCAAACCCGGTGAAAGCCGGGGGCGCAAAGCTACAGGGGCTAAAGCTTAAAGCTAAGCCAGCCAGCTGCCAAAGGGCTTGGGAGGCTTTAAGCTCTCTTCCGTGGGGGTAGAGAGCTTTTATGTTTTCAATAGAGGAACGAATTTCAAAGATAATGGAGGAAGGCAAGGTGTCTGCAAGCGAAAAAGAAATTCAGGAACTTTTTTCTCAGTTGGTGAGTACAGATGACCTTTTCCAGCGGGAAAATATTTACATAGAACTTTTAAAAAGAGAAGATGAAGCAATTATCAAAGGCTTTATCGAGTTACTTTACCACGACGATCCAAGCTTACGAAATTTGGCGATTGAAGCTTTAGTGCAGTTAGATGCCAAAGCTTTTCCCGAGGTAAGTAAACTACTTTCCAGTGAAGATGAAGATATCCGCATTTTTGCGGCAAATATCTTAGGAGAGATGAAAGACCCCCGGGGAATTGCAGCTATTCGCGACCACTTGCTTTCTGAGACTAATGTTAATGTTGTTGCCTGGATAGTTGAATATTTAGGCGAATATGGAAATGATGAGGACATTTCCTTATTAGAGTCGATAAGGGAAAAATTTAAACAGCCGTTTATGGAATTTGCGGTAAATCGGGCAATACAATCCTTAAAAAGCGGTGGGAACGAATGAATTTTGTCGAGTACCAAAATTTAGCCGAGTATCTTTACCAGAAGACCGGGATAAAATTTGAGGATACCAAGTACGATTTTGTCCGACGGCGGGTTGAAGAAAGAATTAAAAAGTTAGGATTTAAAAGTTTTCGCGAGTATTTTTTCCATCTAAAATACGGTGATAAAGGAGAAGAATTTCAACTTTTAATTAATATTTTGACCATTAATGAAACGTATTTTTTTCGCGAGTATTCACAGCTTAAATGTTTTGCCGAAGAAGTAATCCCGGAATTAATCCAGAAAAAAACGGTAAAGCATATCAAAGTTTGGTCGGCGGGTTGTTCTACCGGGGAAGAGCCGTATACTTTGGCCATTATTTTAAAAGAAATGTTAGAGGGTACTGGCTTTACCTTTCAAGTGGATGCAACAGATATAAACTCCCGGGTAATTGAGCATGCTCGCAAGAGGTTGTATACCAAACGGTCGGTAAAAGATGTACCTGATGTTTACTTAGCAAAATATTTTCGCCCCAGGGGCGAAGTATATGAGTTATCTGCGGAAATTGCCAGGTATGTAAATTTTCAACTATTAAACTTACTGGATGAAATAGAAATGAGCAAAATGTCCGGTTATGATGCTATTTTTTGTCGAAATGTTTTAATTTATTTTGACGATAAATCGCGCCGGGAAGTAGCTCTTCATTTTTACCGGGCTTTAAATCCGGGAGGCTACATTTTTTTGGGTCATTCGGAATCGATGAGCAGGATAACTTCGGTTTTTAAACTTAAAAAATTTAAAAACGCCATTATTTACCAAAAACCAGGGGCTTAATGTATTTTAGATATTTAATAAAAATATAAAAGAGGAGGTATTGAAATGTCTAAGACTTTACCACCTTTACCCGAAGGTAGTTTTCAAAAAGAGAAAGGAGTAAAGGCTTCTACCAGTGAGGCGCTTGTGTCTCAGGCGGAGGTACAGAAAAAGTTAGAAGCTCAGAGAAAACAAGCCAGAACTTTTGCTAAACAGCAGCAAATGGCTGAACGTTTGGCAGTGGCAACGGAAGAACTATCTTCCAGTGTAGCGGAAGCAACAGCAGCTGTGGAAGAATTAAGAGGTTCAATGGAGCAAATTTCGGCAGGAGCTGAAGAAGCGAGAGCAGCAACAGCAGAATCGCTCCAAGCTGTAAATCAGATAGTCAAAAATATAACGATTGCCGCGGAAAATGCTAAAAAGGGAAATGAGAAAGGTGTTGCAGCGGAAAAACTTATACATACTACAGGAGAGAGCATAGAGGGTTTAGTAAATGGTGTAGTTGATGCTGCTCAAAGAAATGAAATGGCAGCGGATGCAGTAGCTAAATTAGAAGCTGAAGCAGAAAACATCGGCAATATTGTAAAAACTGTGGTGAAGATTGCCGACCAGACCAATCTTTTAGCCTTAAACGCAGCTATCGAAGCGGCCCGTGCGGGGGAACATGGACGCGGTTTTGCGGTAGTAGCCGATGAAGTAAGGACTTTAGCAGAAATTTCGGAAAAAGCAGCTAATGATATTCGGAACATGGTTAATGAAATTCAAAGTGAGGTTAAGGCTGTTGCTGATGCAATTAATAACGCTGCAAAAACTGCAAAAGATGAAGCATTAAAGGGAAAAGAAGTTAGTGCTAAGTTAGAAGAAATAAACAGGAATATCAAAGAATTAGTAGCGTCTGCAGAAAATGTGGATAAGATGTCACAGGAAATGGAAAGAATGGCTTTGGAATTCCAAAAGGGAGTTGAAGAAATTGCTACGGCAGCGGAACTACAATCGGGTTCTGCTTATGAAGCTTTAACCGCTATAGAAGAGCAGGTTAAAGCAATGACTGAAATTTCCGCAGCTTCCAATCAACTGGCCAACATGGCCGATGAGCTGAAACACTCCACTGACGTGAAAAAATCATCGGAAGAGCTGGCTGCAGCAGCTGAGCAGCTTTCGGCGTCCATTGAAGAAGCTAATCAAACTTCCCAGCAAATTATGGCAGCTATAGAACAAATCGATGAAGCCGCTAAAAAACAATCGGCAGCTACTGAACAATCCAACGGTGCTGTCATAAGACTTGAACAGTATACTCAACAAGTAGCAGGTTTTGCTCACCGGATGTTAGAGGAAACCAAAACCATGGTCGAATTATTAGATGCTAATAAGCAACGAGTACTAAATTTAATTGAAGGAATTAAAAAAGCTGTAGAAGCTAATAGGGAAAATGTAAAGATGCTAGCAAGTTTATCTCAAAAGTCGCGCCAAATTGACAAAATTGTTGATACTATTGTTAATGTCGGTATTCAAACCAATATGCTGGCTGTAAGTGGAGCAATTGAAGCAGCCCGTGCGGGAGAGTACGGTAAAGGGTTTGCAGTAGTTGCTGCAGATATTCGGAATTTAGCTCAAGACAGCCAGAAAAATGCCGAACAAATAAAAGAACTAGTGCGTAATATTCAGGAACAGGTGGCGGAAGTTGCTAATGAAATTAATAGATTAGGCGAGTTTATTGAAAAAGAAGCACAATCATCACAAAAAACTGTTGATTACTTAAATCAACTGACCGATGATATGAACGAACTTTTAGCTGGGAACGAAGTAATTTTAACTGGAAGTGAAGAAATTGCCACGGCCTTAGGACAATCCAAGAAAGCTATTGAACAAATTGCTACTGCAGCTCAAGAAGCTGCTTCTGCCACAGCACAAGCCTCCTCGGCAGCTCAAGAGCAGGCTGCGGGCTTTAGAGAGCTGGTTAAGGCTATTGAGGAAATTTCAGCGTTGGCAGATGAAATGCAGCAACTATAGAATTTTTCAGCGAGGTGAAGTGGTATGGATGATGCCCGTGGCCAGTTAATTACCTTTCATCTGGGTAAAGAAAGGTATGGCATAAATTTAAACTATGTTCAGGAAATAATTAGGCCGCCGGTTATATTAAAAGTACCAATGACTCCTGAGTATTTTTTGGGACTAGCTAATCTTAGAGGCGAAATTTTACCTATTTTAGATGGGCGGCGGAAACTTCAGCTGCCGCCCAATGAACTTTCCGATAGCTCAAGGGTAGTAGTATTAAAACTTGCCCAGGAAAAGATAGGGCTTTTGGTTGATCGCATGGCGGAAGTGGTAGACTTAGAAGGGGCGGTTTTTGAAGAAATTGCCAATGCCCAAGTAAACACCCGGCTGGTTAGCCGTGTGGTAAGACTTCCGCACACCGAAGAGTTAATAATGGAGATTAAGCCCGAAGGCATATTTGAAAAGAAGCTTGATCAAGTCAGTAGAGGACAGAAAAGTTTTGAGCTAACAGAAGTTAACGAAAGCCAAGAAATTGCCCAAGAAAATTCTTCGTTGGAGCAATTAATTGGTTTTAAATTAGGCAACGAGGAATTTTCCTTACCTATTGCTGCAGTACAGGAGATTGTGCGGGTGCCTGAAATTATTTCAAAAACTCCCGGATTGCCCGCATATGTGGAAGGTATAATAACACTGCGCAATAATACTTTACCCATTATTAATTTGCGACTTTTCTTGGGACTTGAACGAAAAGAGTATGATGAAAAAACACGAATTATAGTTTTAAATTTAAGCAAGGAAGAAGGAAGCTATTTATTTGGTCTGGTTACAGATGAGGTTACTGAAGTTTTAAGGGTGCAAAAGAGCGACATTGATGATGTTCCTTCTTATTTAGCAAACGATGCGGGAGAATTGATCAATGGTGTTTGTAAATTAAACTCCGGTCAAAGGTTAATCTATACCTTGGTTCCTGAAAAACTTTTAGCCGAAAGTAAACTGCAATTAGAGGCTAAAAATGAAGCTGAACAAAGGGAAGTGATTTCGGAGTTGATGTCTCAAGAAAATCAATTTGTCATTTTTGGTTTAGATACCGGGGAATATGGGGTAGAAATTGGAAACGTACAAGAAATAATCCATGTTCCTGAAATAACATCTATTCCGCAGGCTCCTTATTTTGTCGAAGGTATTATAAATCTTCGAGGAGCAATTTTACCGGTATTAAACTTAAGAAAGAAATTTAACTTACAGTTAAATAGTGAGCGGGAAGCGGAAAGGATTATTGTAGTTGATTATCAGGGGTTAAAACTTGGTTTGATGGTTGATACCGTGCGTGAAGTACTAAAAATAAATGAAAAGGAAATAGAGAAAACGCCAGCTCTTTTAAATGATGAAATTCGGCAGGAGTTTATAAGCGGTATTGCTAAGATAAACGGTGGAGAACGTTTAATTCTGCTGCTGGATCTCAAGCATGTAATTAGCCGGGAAGAAAAAGAACAAATTGAGGAGGCATTAGATATTGTCCAAAATTAGAGTTTTGATAGTCGACGATTCAGCGTTAATGCGCAAATATTTGCGGGAAATCCTGGAACAGGACCCGGAAATAGAGGTAATAGCTGTTGCACGGAACGGACGGGAAGCAGTGGAGAAAGCTTTAGAATTGTCTCCGGATGTCATTACTATGGATATCAACATGCCGGAGATGGATGGTTTAACGGCTATCCAATATATTATGCTTCACCGTCCTACTCCGATTATTGTTATTTCCTCATTAACGCAAAAGGGAGCATTAACAACCTTTGAAGCTTTGGAACTGGGTGCCGTCGATTACGTGGCCAAGCCCGACGGCACCGTTTCCTTAAAAATTAAGGAAGTTGCCGAAGAAATATTACAAAAAGTAAAGGCAGTAGCAAAATCTCGCGGCGTTGTTCGCTTAAAAGCGCGCAAAGAGCGGCCTTTTGTTCAAGAGGTTCCAAAAACTAGGCCGGTTAGCCCCGATACTAGTTTTAAAAAATTAATCTTGATTGGGGTATCTACCGGTGGGCCTAAAGCTTTAATGGAAATAATTCCAAGACTTCCGGGGAATTTAGATGCGTCTGTAGTTATTATTCAGCACATGCCGGAGAAATTTACCGCGTCCTTTGCTGCACGCTTAAATAATTATTCGGAACTTTACGTGAAAGAAGCAGAAGACGGAGAAAGCCTAGAGCGGGGTAAGGTTTTGGTAGCTCGCGGAGGAATTAATCTCAAGTTAGAACGTAAACTTGGCATCAATGTTGTACGGGTGCGCTATACCCCTCTTCCCCGGGAAACAATTTACTGGCCGTCGGTGGATGTTGCCTTTCGTTCTGCTTTAACCGTAATTGAACCGCACAGAATAATTGCAGTTTTACTTACCGGTATGGGGGATGATGGAGCTCAAGCTATGGTAGAAATTAAACAAAAAGGCGGTTATACCATAGCTGAAAGTGAAGAGACAGCAGTAGTTTGGGGAATGCCCCGGGAAGCTATTGAACGGGGTGGAGCTTCAGAAATCTTGCCGGTGTATCAAATTGCTGACCGTATAGTAGAGTTGGTTCGGTAAAAGAGGTGGCTGCATGAAAGTTTTAATCGTTGATGATTCCTTTACTGTTCGACAGTATTTTAAGGAAATTTTTCAAGGATTTAGTTGGGAAGTAGAAGAAGCGGTAAACGGTTTAGAGGCTCTGGAAAAAGTTTTAAATGGAGAATTTGATTTAATGACCGTTGATGTCAATATGCCTAAAATGGATGGTTATACTTTTGTCTATAAAGTCCGGGAAATGGGAGTTTCGTTGCCGGTAATTTTAATTTCCACCGAATCAAAAGAGCATGATAAATTGAAGGGCTTACAAGCGGGGGCTACCTTGTATTTGGTAAAACCGGTTTTACCCGAACAAATAATAAGCTATGCTATGTTATTAACGGGGAGTTGATTGGTTTTGAGTGACTTAAGGGAAACCTTTGTTTTTGAGGCCCAGGAACTTTTGGAGCAGTTAGAACCTTTAATTTTAGACTTAGAAATTAACAGCAGCGAAGAAACCATTAATGCTCTTTTTCGTATAGCTCATACTTTAAAGGGTTCAGCGGGGATAGCCGGTATAAATTCGGTTAAAGAGTTTACTCATTATCTTGAAACCGTCTTAGAAGCCCTAAGAAGCCATGAGATAGAGATTTCCAGTGATGTGGTAGACCTTTTGCTTGAAGCCTTTGATCATTTAGGGGAATTGATTACAGCTTTAACTCTTGGCGAAGAGCGTCCTTATAATAAGGACATAGCAGAAAAATTAGCCGGGTTAATAACTGCAACTAATGAATCAACTTTACCAGCCCAGGAAACAAACAGCTTGGCAACTGTACCTTTACTTAACAAAAGCCATCTTTTAAAATTAACGGCTTCAGACTGTGCTAAACTTTTAAAGGCAAAGGCTAAAAAGCAAAACTTGTATCAAATTTCACTTGACTTTTCGCCTAATTTCTTTTACTTTGGGCACCGGTTAGAGTATGTGCTTGAAGACTTAAAGGCCTTAGGCAATTTAGTGGGTAAATATTATTTTTGGCGGGAAGTACCCAACTGGACTGATTTTTCTCCGGAAAATCTGTATTTAAACTTTGAGCTGTATCTGGCCACGAAAAAAAGCCCTAAAGATATTGAAGATGTTTTTCTTTTCATTGCCTCCGAGGAAAATAGTGTAAGAATTGCAGAAATTACTGCTACTGATTTAGAAGAGTTTATTAAAGGAGAAGTAGATAGCCAAGGTTTAAGAAAAAATTATGAGAAGTTAACTTTAGTTTTACAGGAAATAGCGGAGTATAATGACCGCGAACAAATAAAAGAAGCTTTGAACCGGCTTTTAGCCCTATTTAAGGATAGTGCTTTTTCCGACAATCCCTGGCTTGCCGGGGGATTAGTGGCTCTTATTGAAACAATTGCTGAACTCGTAGAGAGCGACTGGGAAAAAGCGCAGTCTATAAAGCAGCAGGTTTTAGAAATAGCTTTTAGTATCCTAAACGAAGTAACGGAGCAAAACTATGTGGAAACCAATCTCTTAACTGTCCTTACCGATTTTTATGAGTTT
Source organism: Carboxydothermus hydrogenoformans Z-2901 (assembly GCF_000012865.1). Classification (GTDB taxonomy): domain Bacteria; phylum Bacillota; class Z-2901; order Carboxydothermales; family Carboxydothermaceae; genus Carboxydothermus; species Carboxydothermus hydrogenoformans. The sequence goes on from NC_007503.1 coordinate 914,475, forward strand.
ATTGGCGGTGATGAAGGCGAAACGGAGATAGAAGTAGATGAGAAAATTCAGCAAAAAGCTGAAAAAGTAGAGATATCCTTATCTTATGTAGAGGAACTTTTAAAACAGCTTTTAGAAGGCCTGCGGCAGGTTAAAGGTGAAATAAAAGAGCCAGTTTACCAGGCTGCTGCCAAGGCTATTAACAATGTGGAAAAATATTTAGGAATTGACCAGACTGAATGGGAAGGGAGTTTAACTTTTGAACAGTTAACTGCTCGGTTGCAATTCCTTCTTGAATTAATTTCAGTGCCTCAAGAGGAAGAAAAACCAGCAATTGAAGAAAGCAAAGAAACCAAAGAAAAAGTTGCCCAAGATACTAAGGAGTTAGAGCAGGAAAACTTAGCAAAAGCCAAGAGAAAAAGCCAAGCATTGAAAATATCCCAGGAACTTGCCGATAAACTTCTGGCTTTAGCCGGTGAGTTGATTATTGCCAAAAATAGTTTGCCGTACCTGGTAAAAAAATTGGAAATGCTTGGGCAAATGGAAGTTGCCCGGGAATTAAAGGATAAAGCTCTTTATATTGACCGTTTGGCCCGGGATTTTCAGGATAGTTTAATGGAACTGCGCCTCTTACCGGTGGAAAATATCTTTAAGCGCTTTCCACGGTTTGTGCGGGATACCGCAAAACAGCTAAATAAACAGGTAAACTTAGTTTTAAAAGGGGAAGAAACAAAGTTAGAAAAGGATATCTTAGAAGAACTCTATGAACCGTTACTTCATTTGGTGCGAAATAGCCTGGACCACGGTCTGGAGGAAATTGAAGAGCGGATTACGGGAGGAAAGCCTGCCACTGGATTATTGGAACTTGCGGCTTACAGCCAGGGTAATAAGGTGATAATCGAGGTTAAAGATGATGGTAGGGGAATTAATCGGGAAAAAGTTTTGAAGAAAGCAAGAGAAAATGGCTTAATTACTGCCGAGGAAGCTTCAAGGTTAAGACCCGAGCAGGTATATGAGTTAATTTTTAAGCCAGGATTTAGCACCAAAGATGAAGTAACCGACATTTCGGGACGCGGGGTAGGCATGGATGTGGTGAAGCAAAAAGTTAATGCCCTTGGCGGTCAAGTGGAAGTATTTTCCGAGGAAGGTAAGGGAACAACCATACGCTTAATTTTGCCAATTTCCATGGCAACAACGGAAGTATTAAAGTTTACTGTAGGTGGTAAGCTATTTGGTATTCCGCTTTATACCGTTCGGGAAACGGTAAATGTGCCGGTTAAGGAGATTAAATCTTTTAAGCAAAAACCGGTAGTGGTTATAAGAAACAATGTTATTCCTTTAGTTAATTTAGCAAAGACCCTGGGCTTAAAAGAAAAGGAGCAAGAAGAAGTTAAGATTATCATTTTACATTATGGATTTGCCTTAATTGTGGACGATTTACAAGGGAAAGAAGAAGTAATAATTAAGCCTTTAACGGGGGAATTAAGTCACCTTTCGCTGTATGAAGGAGCATCAATTTTAGGGGATGGGAGCATTCTGTTAATCCTTGCCCCGACCGGCCTTATGGGTGGTGAAATGTAGTGGCAGAAAAGGTTATTGATTTGCCTCTTACCATTGAAAATGTAGCCCGGGTAAAAGAAGAATTAGGGGAGTTAAATTTTAAAAAAATAGTTTTTACTACCGACCAGGTGGACCTTGCTGGTTGGCAGCTTTTAAAGTGTTTGCAATTAAATTATCCCGATATCACAATTGAAATTGCCAAAAGCCCGGAAATCTGGGAGGAGTTTTTAGAATTAAACTAAAAAGTTATATGCATAATTCTTCACCGGTTAAAGGGCCATTTTTTCAAGAATTTTGTTGGGAACTGCCAATTTGCCAATATCATGAAGCAGGCTGACTTTAGCCAAACATTCCATTTTTCAGGACAAGTTGTTCTAATTTTGCTGAAGCAAAACAACTTTTTTGAAATTCTTGAAGCAGCAATTCTCTAAATAAAAACTCCTGCCTCTATAATCGGGCAGGAGTTTAACTTTCCTGGTGGACGCGAAGGGACTCGAACCCTCGACCTCCTGAGTGCGAACCAGGTGCTCTCCCAGCTGAGCTACGCGCCCGTCTTTTTAGTTGTAATTTATCCGAGCATCTCATATAATAAACCGTAAAGGAAGTTTTGTCAAGAACCTGGGCTTGCCGGATATTGCTAAAAAATAAATTCCAAGGTATAATATGGTTGAAAGAAAATAAAAGAGTCGGCGAGCCCCTTTAAAAAATCCTTGACTTTTAGCTTTTATTTTTGCTAAAATACCTCTAAAGTAAAGGCTGTGATAGGGAAAAGTAGGATTTTTGCAGGGCCGAAAGCGAGCCGGGGAGGGTGGAAGCCCGGTGGTCCGGAAAATCTGAAGTTCTCCCTGGAGCTGGCCGCTGAACAAAGAAGTAGGCGGACCCGGAGAGTTCCACCGTTAAAAGGAACGGGGTATCGGAGGTTTCCTGTACTCTTAGGGTGGTAATTAAACCTTTGGTTCCCTAAGCCAAAGGTTTTTTTGTATCCTAAGGAAATTTCCCGTACCTTTAACGAGAGGGCAGCAATGCCAAGAAGGGTGGTACCGCGGAAGACGACCCGGTCTTTCGTCCCTTGGGGATGAAGGACCGGGTTTAATTTATTATACGGAGGTGTTGGAATATGGGGTTTTACCAAAACTTAAAGAGGACTGGTGGCAAGAGTTAACCAGCCAGAAAAGGTTTATGATTTTTGCCGGGCCGTGTGCCGTAGAAAGTCGGGAACAACTGGAGAAAACGGCTCAGGTCCTAAAAAAATACGGTATTAACGGTCTACGGGGTGGTGCTTACAAACCCCGAACCCGGCCTGAAAGCTTTCAGGGCCTTGGAGAGGAAGGTTTAAAAATATTGGCGGAAATTAAGCAAAAGTATGGCTTAATAGTTGTAACGGAAGTTTTGGATGAAGAGTCTCTGGAAAAGGCTTTACCAGTGGCGGATATCCTTCAGGTGGGCAGCCGCAACATGCAAAACTTTTCCCTTTTAAAGAAACTTGGCAGGGTCAATAAACCGGTTTTGTTAAAACGCGGACTTGCCGCTACCATTGAAGAATGGTTAGGGGCAATGGCTTATATCGAAGAAGGGGGTAACCACCGGATAATTTTATGTGAACGGGGGATAAGAACCTTTGAAAAAATGACTCGTAATACCCTTGACATCAGTGCGGTACCTCTTTTAAAAAGGCTCTGCCCTTACCCGGTTGTAGTTGATCCAAGCCATGCGGCGGGGCGGGTTGATTTAATTCCCGCTTTGGCCAAAGCGGCGGTTGCCGCCGGTGCCGATGGATTGTTAATCGAAGTTCACCCCGAGCCTCAAAAAGCTTTAAGTGATGGCCAACAGTCCCTGGACCTTCCTTCATTTATTAAACTTTTGGAAGAGTTAAACCCCTGGCTTTTGGCAGCAGGCAAGACTTTTTAAGGGGGATGGCGATGCGCACCGGTTATTTAGGGCCTCCAGGGACTTTTTCAGAAAAAGCTTTAAAACTTTTAAAAAATAAAGTTACCCAGAAAGTTTGGTATTCATCGTTTAAAGATATTGCTCGGGCATTAATAGATGGTGAGATAGAAGGGGCATTGTTTCCTTTAGAAAATAGCCTTTCCGGGAAAGTTTTGGAAGTAGATGCTATACTCAAAACCTTAAAAGAAAAGCTTATCCTGATAGAGGAAGTATTTTTACCCATTACCCCCGGGCTTTTTTCCTATTCGGCCCAATCGTTAGAGGAAATTAACGTAGTATTGTCAAGGCCGGAACTCTGGCAGCAGTGCCGGGAATATTTTAAAGGCAGGGACCATTTAAGGTTTATCCCGGCTTTAAGCAGCAGCCAGGCAGCAGAGAAAGCAAAAAAAATTAAGGGGGCTGCCTTTATTGCTGACCTGGATTACCGGAACGAGGCAAAAGTTTTGGAGCTTTTTCTAAACGGTAACCGCCCATCCGTTACCCGCTTTGGTTTATTTAAAATATTGTAACATAATTTAAGAAAAAGAAGGAATTTTTAGTTTAAGAGAGAAATAAAGTATAACATAATAAAAAAATATACTATTCTAAATGGGGGGATTGGATGGGTAAGATAACGGTTACCGTCATTAAAGCGGATGTAGGAGGGTTCGTTGGGCACTCCAGTGTGCATGAAGAGCTTCTGGCCACTGCCCGGGAACAGCTGGCGAAAAGCCCTCTTCTGGTGGATTTTCATGTAACCCACGTTGGTGACGACATCAATTTAATCATGACCCACCGTCAGGGGGTGGATTCGGAGGAAATCCACAAGTTAGCCTGGGATACTTTTGTAGCCTGCACGGAAGTGGCCAAAAAGTTAAAACTTTACGGAGCAGGACAGGATCTACTGGCGGATGCTTTTTCCGGTAACGTCAAAGGTCTGGGTCCGGGAATTGCGGAAATGGAGTTTTTTGAGCGAACCAGCGAACCGATTATCGTTTTTGCCGCAGACAAAACGGAACCCGGAGCCTGGAACTTGCCGCTGTATAAAATGTTTGCCGACCCGTTTAACACCATTGGGCTTGTCATTGATCCCAAAATGCACGAAGGCTTTAAATTTGAAGTTTTAGACCTCCTGGAAAATAAAAAGATTATCTTCAATACTCCAGAAGATTTATATGACCTTCTCGTATTTATCGGTGCTCCCGGCCGCTATTGTGTCAAGAGTGTTTATACCAAAGCCGGGGAAATTGCCGCTACCTCCAGTACCCAGCGCTTAAACCTCATGGCCGGCCGGTACATCGGTAAGGACGACCCGGTGTTAATCGTCCGCTGCCAAAGCGGTTTACCGGCGGTGGGCGAAGCTTTAGAGCCCTTTGCCCGGCCGCACCTGGTTTCCGGCTGGATGCGCGGTTCCCATTCCGGACCGTTAATGCCGGTGTCGGTGGCCGATGCTACTCCGTCCCGCTTTGACGGGCCGCCCCGGGTAATTGCCCTTGGCTTCCAGCTGGCCGATGGAAAACTCATTGGTCCTCAGGATTTCTTTGCCGATAAAGCTTATGACCGGGCGCGGGAGATGGCCTTAATGATTGCCGATTACATGCGAAGCCTCGGCCCCTTTGAACCCCACCGGCTCCATTTAGAGGAAATGGAGTATACCACGTTGCCGCTGGTCTTGGAAAAGCTAAAAGATCGCTTTGTAAAAGCATAAAAAATGCATAAAACCCTTTCCTTGTTGGGAAACTACCCAAAGGAAAGGGATTTTTTTTGTGGTAAGTGGTAGGTGGTTGGTCGTCGGTAAAAAAATTTCTCTACCACCAACGACCTCTCATAGACCACCTTAAAAAATACACAGCAAGGAGGAAAATATTATGGATTTAAAAAACCGCGACAATGCCATTGAAGAAAAAATGGGCAGTGCCACCCACTGGTATTTAAATAACCGCTCACCCTATCTAAAAGAATGGGAAATTGCTGCCGATGGCTTTACCGCCAAAGGGGCTCCCTTTAGTTTTGACCTTGGCTTTAAAGATAAGTGTGATGAAGTGGGAGTACCCTGGGAAGCTTTTATCGACCAATTAAAAGCCGGTAAAAGTGATACGGAAATCGCCGAGGAACTTGGCATCACCGAAAAGCTCGCCGCAAATCTTCGCTACCAGTTTGAAAAATACGGTATCACCGGCGTTACTGGTCAGGATTAACTATAAGGCTCTGGTATAAATCGTACATTAACCGGGCGGTGTATTCTTTGCTAAAATTTTGGGCGTTTTTACGAGCGTTTTGGGAAAATAGCTTTCGTAAAGCTTCATCCCGGAGTAAAAGGATGACTTTTTCAGCATATTCCCGGGGATTTGGACCGGTAAGAAAGCCGTCTACTCCATCAAATACCATTGATTTGGAACCAAAAGCCCTTACCCCCACAGCCGGAAGCCCGGCAGCTTTGGCCTCAGCAAAAACCAGTCCCTGGGTTTCGGTAACCGAAGGAAAAAGAAAAAGGTCGGCTCCGGCGTAAAAAAGGGGTACCTTTTCCGGAGGTACCGGACCGATGAATTTAACGGAATTGCCCAGGCCGAGTTCCTCGGCTTTTTTTTGGTAATGGGGTAATTCCGGCCCCCCGCCAACTATCACTAAAACCACATCATTTAGCGTAGAAGCCACAATCCGAAAACTTTCCAGGAGAAAATCAACGTTTTTTTCCGGTGCCACCCTTCCCACAAATAAGCACACTTTTTTCCCCTTTAAACTCAGGGTTGTTTTTAACCAGGAACTGTCAGCTTTGCTGAACGGTTCCAAATCAATCCCGGTGGGAATTACCGCACTCCGGGTCTTTAAGCCTTTCTGGCAAAGATAGTCCCGAATGGTTTCGGTGGGACAGATTACCGCACTGCATTTATTGGCAAACTGCAAAGTGTACCAGGAAGTAACTGCTCTGGCGGTTTTCCGGGCGAAGGGAAAGTAGTGGACATATTCTTCGTATAACGTATGGTAGGTAAAAACCACCGGGATATTTAATTTTCGCCCGGTCTTTTGGCCCAAACGCCCCAGAAGAAAAGGACTATGCACATGGATTAAATCAACTTTTTCCTCCCTCAAAGTTTTCGAAACCTTAAACGAAAAGGGAAGGGCCAAATGAAACTCTTTATTGGTTGGCGCCGGTACAGAGAAAAAACGGTAAAAGCCCTTTTCTTTTTTGAAATTGCCGTAAGCGGGGATGAAAAAAATAAATTCTACTCCGCGTTGAGAAAGTTCTTCCTGAAATAAATCAATGGACCGGACCACACCGCTTACATAAGGATGGTAACTATCGGAAAAGACGGCTACTTTCAATAACAAGCCTCCCCTCCTGGAGATGGCCTTCTGGCACCACATCTAAAAGATTTAGTTTGGCACAGTACTCCACATCCCGGGCAAAACCGAGGTTAATGAGCCTTTGGCCGTGAAAGGAACGGGTTAAAATTTCCTCCGGCGGGTTACTGCGGGCAAGCTCAAAGCTAACGTAAGCCTGATCGGAAAGTTCAATCTTTTTTTGCTCCGCTAAAAGTGATATGATATAACCGGCTCCAGCAAAATCTTCCAGAGAAAATTGACTGTCGGTGCCGGAGGGCATTAAGACCACATCAAGATTAAGTTTTAAAAGATAATCGGCAACCGCTTTAGCATTAACGATACTTCCGGCAATAAGGGTTCGGGCGGATACGGCTTTTTTAAGGGTTTTGGTACCGTTAGTTGAAGATAAGATTATGGTTTTTCCTTTTAATCCTTGGTATTCCAAAGGGGAATTGCCAAGGTCAAAACCGGGAACCTTAATTCCGCCCCGCTCTCCTCCAAGGAGCGCTCCGGAAATTTTCTTTTTAAGTAAGAATGCTTCCTTAATCGAGGAAACGGGATAAATTTTTTCGGCACCGGCTGCCAGGGCGGTGGCAATAGTGGTGGTAGCTCTTAGCACATCCAGGACCACCACGGCTTTATCTTCGGCATTTTTAAGCTTTTCGGGATAAAATAAGACATCAATCTTCATTTAACCTTATGCTCCTTTTCTTTTGCTTATTATATTTTTAGTTTTTTTAACAACACTTATTATACAACATAATGCGGGAGGTTTTTATGAAAATTTTGCTTTTGGCCGAGCGTTTTGGCCATGGCCACTTAAAAGCTGCCTACAATTTACAAAAAGCTTTTGGGGAAGTAGCCCCAAATGTTGAAGTTAAGGTACTAACGATGTTAAATTTAATTGGCCCAAAAATTGAAAAGATAGCTTCGGATCTTTACTTAAAAATTTTAACCCATACCCCGGAAATCTGGGGCTATGTTTATGAGCAGGGACACGATAAAGAAAAGGACCGGCTAAGGTTGGTGGTAGCTTTTTTATACAAAAAGAAACTTAAGGAAGTAATCCGAAAGTTTAAACCCGCGGGGATAATCGTCACCCATGCTTTCCCGGCGGTGGCTTTGGATTACCTGGGTTACCGGAATTATGCTACGGTTATTACCGATTATGATTACCATGCCTTCTGGTTAACGCAAAATTCCCGTTTTTACTATGTGGCGGCGGAGGAGATTAAAGAAAAGTTAGTGGGAAAAGGGTATTCCCGGGATAAAATATACGCCTTTGGACCACCGATTGATCCAGTCTTTGCCGGGGAAATCGATGCTAACGCGGTCAGGGAAAGATATCAAATCCGGGAAGGGACTAAGATTATTTTAATGATGGGGGGAGGTCTGGGGCTTGGACCCCTGGCGGAGGCGGCAAAGACCCTTACGGATATTAATAAAGAATGGGTGGTTATCGTATTATGCGGGCACAATCAAAAACTGTACCGGGATTTAAAGGTTTTGGGAAGGCGAAATTTAATTCCGGTACCTTTTACGGCAGAAGTGCCGGAATATCTGGCTGCAGCGGACATAGTCATCACCAAACCGGGTGGGCTTTCCACCGCTGAGGCTTTAGCTTTAGGAAAACCGCTTATTATCATTAATCCCTTACCGGGGCAGGAACAGCGAAATGCCGAGTTTTTACAAAAAAAAGGTGCTGCCCTGTACCTATCTGATGTTTTGGAACTAAACAAGGTTTTGCCAGAGTTATTTTTCAGCCAAAACCTCTTATCCCTGAGGCAAAAGGCGGCAAAGCTCGGAAGAAGGGATGCTTCCATAAATATTTCCAAGCATTTTTTCCAAAATATCGGGGATAATATATCCGGAGGTGATTAAGATGACGGAAGTTGCCTGCCAGGTGGAAGAATGCCGTTTTTGGAGTAATAATGTTTGCACCGCTAAGTCCATTGAGGTTCGTTCTTCCGGAACCCGCAAAGTCAGCACCAGCGATGATACCGCCTGCGAAACCTTTATGAGCAAACAGTAACCTTTAGGAACGGTTTCCTTAGGTGGTAGGTGGTTGGTGGTAGGTGGTCTGTATAAGACTACTTTAAGCCGATCACCTACTACCTTTTTTTAATTATTATCACCTATCACTGACCACTTACTGCCATTTTTGAGCTGTACTACTTAATTATTTTCTACTGTTTTTTTACTCTATTATTGTTGAAAAACCAGCAAAAATATGCGAATATTATAGAAAAAACCAAAAACAGGAGGGTAAAGATGAGGCTGTTGGACGCTTATTTAAAAGTGGCAGAAAATCTAAAAGAGCTTTTAGGGGATGAAGTATTGCTGGCAATTTCCGATAAGGAAAATTTTATCTGGTATAAACCAGCGGCGGACATTGATTTAAATATTTATCCGGGGATGCCGATACCTCCGGACTCGATTGCACGACAGGTTTTAGACTCCAAAAGGCGAATAGAAACGTATGTTACGCAGGAAAAAAGTGCCTTTGGTAAACCCTATATATGTAAAGCAATGCCCATTATCGAAGATGGGGAAATTCAGGGGGTCATCGTTCTGGACACCAGCACCGAAAAGCGGGATTTAGTCCAAAGGGCGATTGGGGAATTAGAAAGCAGTATCAAAGAAATTAACAAGGCTGCGGAAGAATTATCCAGCTCTGCCACCAATTTTTCCGGCGAATTTGCAGCCCTTGCCCAACGGGCTGGGGTGATCAGTAACGATGCTAACGAAATCCGGCAGCTGGTGGATTTAATTAATAGCATTGCCGATAAAACCCATATCCTCGGGTTAAATGCGGCCATTGAAGCCGCCCGGGTGGGTAACCAGGGTAAAGGGTTTGCGGTGGTGGCTGAAGAAATTAGAAAGCTTGCCCAGCAATCCAAGTTTGCGGTCAAAGATATTGCCGGAAAAATTGAAAAAATTTTAGGAGAAATCCTCGCCCTGGCTCAATCAATTGAAGAATTTTCCGGGCTGAGCGAAGAGCAAACGGCAATTTCGGAAGAACTGCACTCTACTTTAAGCAATTTAGAACAAATGGCAAGGGAGCTTTCAAGATTAGCCGAGAAATTTTAACGCTTTCATTAAGGCATAAGCTTTATCCAGGGTTTCCAAATATTCTGCGGTGGGGTCTGAGTCCACCGTAATACCTCCGCCTACGCCAAAGTAGGCTTTTTTATTTTTTACCAGGATCGTTCTTATAACGATGTTTAAATCCATGTCGCCGTTTACATCTATATAGCCGATGCAGCCGGTGTAAATTCCCCGCCGTAGTCCTTCCAACTCCTCGATAATTTCCATGGCCCGGATTTTGGGAGCCCCGGTAATGGAGCCGCCGGGAAAAGTAGCGGCTAAAAGGTCGATAGCGTCTTTACCTTCAGCGAGCTCAGCGGTAACGGTGGAAACCAGATGGTAAACGGTAGCGTACTGTTCGAGGACGTACAGTTCCGGTACCTTTACCGTGCCCACTTTGGCTACTTTGCCCAGATCGTTTCGCTCCAGGTCTACAATCATGGTTAACTCCGCCCGGTCTTTTTGGCTGTTGTAAAGCTCATCTCTGTTTGCGAGGTCTTCGGCAATGGTCTTTCCCCGAGGGCGGGTACCTTTAATCGGCCGGGTCTGGACTTTGCCAGATTTAAGCTCTAAAAACCGCTCCGGCGAAGAACTGAGGACGGCGAATTCCGGGTAATGGAGATAGGCCGCAAAAGGAGCGGGATTAATCTTTCTTAAATACTTATAAAGCTCCCAGGGGTCTCCTGTAAAGTCAGCGGTAAAGCGCTGGGAGAGGTTTACCACAAAGATATCACCGGCTTTGATGTACTCAATAGCCCGCCGAACGATTTCCTCGTAACTTTCCCGGGTGAAATTAGAATAAAACTCTCCCGCCGGAGGATAAAACGGAGGTTTAACTTCTAAATTCCGGGATTTTTCGATGTATTCTAAGAGCTCTTTTAATTTATCTTCCCGGTAGCTTACGGCGTAGTACCGGTCATTTATGTGGTCGACTGCTACGAAGGTATCGTAGTAACCAAGGTAAAAGTCATAAAGATTTAAATCATCGATGGCGGTGCTGGGTAAAACTTCGAGCATCCGACCCAGGTCATAGGCAAAATACCCCACAAGCCCGCCTTTAAAGGGAAACGGCAGGTTTAAAGCAGGTTTTTTAATTTCGGCTAATAAGGACTTTAAAAAAGAAAATGGATGGCTATATAACTTTTCTTCCCGGTTATCATAGGACTTAATTATAAGATTTCCCCGACTTTTAACGGTAAACTCCGGATTAAAGCCCAGGAACGAGTAACGACCATAGGTACTGGGGGAAAGGGAAGAATCGAGAAAAAACCACTCTTTTTTGGGAAAAACTTCAGCTAATGCTATAAGATCAAATTTTGGAACTTCAATTATCTGAAAATATGTCATATTATTCACCGCTTTCCCAAAGATTGGCGGAATTTACGGGATAACCATAATTATTTAGCCTTTTTTCCGGGAATTTGTCAAGCAAAAATCCGGATAACAGAAATAATTTTAAGAGGAATTTACCGGGAAAAGCAGAAATAGATTAAATAACAAAATATGGTAACGGTGAAAAATAATGAAGTTTAACTTTTAAATGGGGGGAAGGAATAGGATGATCTGGATAGTGGTGAATAATTACCTTCATGATTTGGCTACCGGGCTTTTACTAACGGCGGTCTTTACCCTTTACCTTGCCCGCCGGCTCTGGTGTGACTGCATCTTAACCTTTACTCAATACCGGATATTTTTCCGCTATTTAAGCCGGGTTTTTTTTATTGCGGCTATGGTTGTAATCCTGGCAGGGATCCCAAGGGCCCTTTATTTTCGAGATGTAGAACTTATTCCGATGATTAAGAAGGACATGGTCTTACTGTTATGGGTCAAATATGGCTTACTTCTTTTAGCGGTAATCGGTAGTATCGTCATGTGGTATCGGCTAAGTAGGGATTTCTACGTTGCGGTGGAAAATCGGTGGTTGAATATAAAGATGTAGGTTTTAAAAGATTTGATTATTTGAAATATTACGTCTTTGACGAAAATTTACGATATCTGTCGAAAACTCCTGCTTTTTTAGTAGCAGGAGTTTTTGGTTTTTTTGTCGAATTGTTATCTTCAATGGTGGGAGGGTTTTTATACTTACATATTTTAATTAACATTTAGGTTTAGGAGGTAATATGAAAAAGAAAAAAACCAAAACATTGGCTAATAAAGAAAGTAATGTTATAAGTTTTTCTATTTCAATGGTTTATGAGAAAGTAATTATCATTTTGATTATTTTAGCGGCTTTGATATTCCGTTTATATCAAATAAATGAACCTTTTATAGGTCTCCATGACTGGTCGTCGGCGGATCTTGCCCGCTGTGCAAAGTCGTTTTTTACCTTTGGTTTTTTTAATTTAAAAGGCATTCCGGTAATGAATGTAGTACCACCTCTGGATGGTCATCTTCAGTACTATTATGACTGGCCCTTTTTAATTTACTACTTATTTGCAATAAGTTTTAAAATTTTTGGTTTTGGAGAGTGGAGTGTAAGAATAGTTGAAGTTTTATTTTCTTCCGGTTCGGTTTATTTAATTTATTTAATTGTAAAAGAACTCTGGGATTCTGAAGTTGCCCTAATTTCTGCATTTATCTTTGCTTTAATCCCTTTAAATGTCTATTACGGACGGGTCGGTGTGTTTGAAACACCCAATGTATTCTTTATGCTTTTAATGCTTTATGGCTATATAAGATGGATAAAGGAATTTAAAAGAAAGGATTATTTAATATTTTTAGCTGGTTTTCTTTTAGGTGCTTTTGAAGCCTGGCAAATTTACACCGTGGCATTTGTTGTTTTTTTACATGCGCTTTGGTTATATTTATTTAAAGGGAAAAAAAGCCGTAAGTTTTTATCTTTAGTTTTCTTGTTTGCCATAATTGTGATTGTTTCAGGTTTAATGCAACTGGCCTACCTATATTTTGCTCTGGGTATGGATGCGGTTAAAGGATTGTTTGCTGCAGGTAAGACCAGAACGGCAACGGATAGTATGGGTATTACATTTACCATTTCCCAGTATTTAAACGAAGAATTTAGCCGGATTTTTACCAGGGCTGGAGTATTTAACTTTATTTTAGCTTTAATTGGTCTGGTATTTATAGGCTTAAAGCAGTTTAAAAAAGAAGAGAAGACAAACTTAGATATACTTATCGTATTCTTTTTGAGTGGAACTATCTGGCTTGTGGTTATGAAAAACCACAGTTTTATTCACGAATATACTTTACTTCATTTTATGCCTTTTTTAAGTATGGCAGTTGCTCTTGGGGTAAAAGAACTTTCAAAAATATTTGTTACTGCTTTTAAAAACTGGAAAGTAGGTTTAGCGGTAATTCTTTTACTTCTTGCCGTTGTTTCCGTTGAAAATATTCCTAAAACTTTTGAAATATTTAATTTAGATTTATACGGAAACTTGAGACTTACTGGCCTTGCCCTTAAAGAAAGTACTGAAAATAATGCTGTTTGTATTACACCGCAAAATCATCCGGGTCCACCGACTATAGATTACTATGCTGAAAGAGTGATTTTATATAATAAACAGGATTTAGCAAATATTCCTCCGAATCGTCCGGTTTATCAATTTTATATCTTTGAACAAGGGTTAGTACAAGAATTTAAAAATTACTTTGCCAAAAATAATCCTAAAATTGTCTACTTGCAAAATGGATATGTTGCCGGAATTGTAAAAATAAGATAACAGGAGGAGCGGCATTGAAATTATCAGTCATTATTCCTTGTTATAACGAAAGGGCCACCATAAGGGAAATAATTAAAAGAGTTCAGGAAGTCCCAGTTAAAAAAGAAATAATTGTTGTAGATGATGGATCTACGGACGGTACTCGAGAAATATTACAGGAAATTAAAAACGAGTTTGATAATATACAAGTTATTTTACAACCACAAAACTATGGTAAGGGCTATGCTTTTAGAACCGGATTAAATGTAGCTTCTGGCGAGGTTGTAATTATCCAGGATGCGGATTTAGAATATGATCCTAATGATTACTTAAAGATTTTAGAGCTTTTTAAAAACCCTGAAGTAAAAGTTGTGTATGGATCACGTATCTTAAATCCCGCAAATGAAAAATCGTATTTAAGTTTTTATTTGGGTGGACGGTTGGTAACTTTTATTACCAATATTCTTTTTGGCAGTAATTTAACTGATGAACCTACCTGTTATAAAGCTTTTCGCCTGGATTTTATTAAAAGTGTTCCGATGGTAGGTACGGGTTTTGAATTAGAGCCTGAAATTACCGCAAAAATTTTAAAGCGGGGTGTAAAAATTTACGAGGTACCAATAAGTTATTTTCCCAGAAAAGCCGAAGAAGGTAAGAAGATAAAATGGAAGGATGGGCTTTTAGCAATATGGACGCTTCTAAAGTACAGGATAAAAGATTAGCAAGGAGAATGGAGATGACAAAGTATATCTTGTTGCTGTTGGCAATTACTTTTATTAATGTTATTGGACAGTTTTTCATTAAAAAAGGTGTAAGTGGGCAAGAGCTATCTTTGGCTTCTTTAGCTGGGATAAAGTATTTCTTAACTCTATTTTTACAGCCATATATAATTTTTGGTTTTCTTTTCTATGCAGTTAGCTCGATATTGTGGATGTTTGTCCTTTCAAAGGTTGATTTGAGCTTAGCTTATCCTATGTTATCTTTTGGATATGTACTGGTTTTGGTGATATCCAAATTTTTTCTTCACGAGGCTGTTTCCCTTCAGAGGTGGATTGGGGTTTTCTTAATTTGTGGGGGAATGATTTTGCTAGCATGGAATAATTGATATTTTGGAGGATATTTATATGGATCAAGGTGAAATATGGAAAAATTTATCGAAAAATAGTGATATCTTCAATATGATTAATTGTTACAAAAATCCATTAAACTTTCAACGAGAATTAGCTGAAATGATCAACCAACATTTTCTGAATAAAACAAAAGTGCTTGAAGTAGGTTGTGGTACTGCAGCGACAAGTTATTTGCTAAATAATAATTTTAATATTACCGTTCTAGATTATAATGAAGATTTAATAAATAAGCTAAAAACTTTGTTTACGTATTACCTCAATAAAAATATTAATATTGTTTTGGGTGATATGTTTAATATGCCTTTTGAAGATAAAACATTTGATTTAGTTTTTAATTCAGGGGTAATGGAGCACTATAGATTTTCTGAACGAGTAGTTTTATTGAAAGAATATGCAAGGGTGTTAAAAGATGATGGTTTGATGATTATCGCTATTCCAAATCATTATGATTTTGCATATAGATTAGCTTATTTAGTAAGAAAAAGATTATTAAGAGGGAGAAATTGGCCATGGCCGGAAGAATACAAAATTTATGATTTAAAAAATGAAATAAATGAAGCTAATTTAAGGCTTGTAAATAGGATAATTGTTGATAAGGAAACTAATTATAGCTTTATTGATAATATTTACATTAGAAAGATTATCGAGTTTGTTAATAAAAATTTTAATAAAACAAACGAAGGATATTTAACAGTACTAACGATATCAAAATAAATCAACTTACCTTTGATAAATCAATAAAACTTTTGCTTGTTCAATTTTGGGAATAAGTTTTAATATAAAAATGTTATCTTTGAATTGATAAGTTTTATGTAACGCACAGTTTTGGGCAATGAATCTTAAAAAATTTTATAAGTATAATTTGCTTGGTTAGGGAAAAATTAAAATTTTAATTTTAATTTTACTTGACCTATAAAACTAAAAATAATATTTTGTAGCGCATTTAAGGAGGAAGATTATGAAAAGTATTCTTTATCTTTCATCTATTGCTTGGGATTTTTTGAAGCAGAGGCCGCAAGAAATTACTGAAGCTTTCAGTATGTTGGGGCATAATGTAATTTATATTGGGAATCGTGAGTATTTGAGGGCTAGTAGAATTAACTTAAAACGAATTAAAAGATTGTTTTTTACAGAAGAAATTAAAATAAACGAAAATTTGAAAGTTATAAATATGAGAATATTGTATCCGGAAAAAGTATTTAAGAGCTTTTTTAAAAAAAAGAACTTAAGTAATAAAATTAAAGAATTTCAACAAATTATAAAAAAATACTTTGGTGAACAAAAAGATAAAAACATTATCATAATATCTAACCCGATGTACTTGGAATTATTTGATATAGAATTAATAGGAAAGAATAGTATTAAGATTTATGATTGTGTAGATGATATGGAACACTTTTTTAAAGAAAGGGAAGATATTGAGAAATTTAAATTTCTTGAAAAAAAATTAATTAAAGCTGTAGATGAAATTTGGTTTACTGGGGAGAAATTATGTGAAATATATTTAGAAAAATATAAAAGCTACATAAGTGGAAAAAAAACAAAAATTGTTCCTAATGGGATAAGTAAAAACATATTTGATAACATATTTTTTGAAAAAAAATTTAAGACATCTAATAAAATAAATATTGGATTTGTTGGTGCTATAGCTGAATGGATAGATATAGATTTAATAAAAGAAATATTAAAGAATGATAAATATGTTCTTAATGTTGCAGGGCCAGATTTTATTAATGTTTTACCTGAGCTTAGAAAATATAAGAATTTTAATTATTATGGAATAATTGAAAAAAGTATGGTACCTACATTTAATTATAATCAGGACATATGTTTATTACCTTTTAAAGTTGAAAATTCTTTAAGCATTTCTTCTGAACCATTAAAGTTAATTGAATATTTATACTTGAAAAAACCTGTTATAAGTACTAAAATACCTGCAATAAAAAAAGTGGAAGATATGGTGTATATAGTTGAGTCCCTTGATGATGTTGAAAAGATAATATATACTGCTTTAAATGAGAATGAAAATATAAAAGATTTACGGCACAGATATGCAAATGAATATATATGGGAAAAAATAGCGTATGAGGCAATTAAAGATTTGTAAAAGTTAATCAGTTAAAAATAAATTAAGAGATGAAAGGAAATAAAAAATGCAAAAAAAAATGTTGATTCCTATAAGTTCACCTTGGGAAAAACATCATAGGAAACAGCTTATTTTAAATCTTGCTGATGAATTTAAAAATTTTGTAGATATTTATGTTATAGATCGACCTTATGATATTCTAACGTATTTTTTAAGGAAAACAGTCACAAAAAACTATTATAGAAACACACCAGGATTAAACAAAGTGAAAGAAAACTTATATGTATTGGGTATTAGCCAAGTTTTTCATGAACACATCAGCTCATTAAATGTAATGTTTGATTATATCAATAAAAATTATGTAAAAACTGAAATTAAAAAGTTTATTTCGGATGTTGATATAATATGGATCAGTGAACCGAATCATAGATTTTATTTCGATATATTTTATAATTCGATAAAAATATATGAAATTTATGACGAATATTTATTAAGACCAAATGGTAAACTAAGAAATGCTAAGATTGTATCTAATGATCAACAAATTTGTGATGAGGCTGATATTATATTTTATACGTCGCCTAAGATATTGCAACGAAGACAAAAATATAGCGAGAAAATGTTCTTTATTAATAATGGAGTTGATTACAGTCTCTTTAATGCAAATAATGAAAATGAAAATAAAGTAATACTTAAAATTGATAATAAAAAAAGGAATATAATATTCGTAGGAAATATTGGCGAATTTATAGAAATTAATGCCTTTTTTGAAATATTAAATGAAGATAATAATCACCTCTATATAATTGGAAATTATGAATTACCTATGAAAAATTATATTTTAAAATTAAAAAGTTACAATAATTGCACTTACTTAGGATATATAGACCACAATAAATTGAAATATTATTTACAAAAAATGGATATTGGGGTAATACCCTTTAAGGAAAATAACGAATTTGTAGAAGCAATAAATCCATTAAAGTTTTATGAATATCTTGCTTGTGGTTTACCTGTGGTTTCTTTGGATTTGCCAATATACAATAATTTACCTGAAGGCTTGGTTTATAGATACAAAAAATTTAGCGAAATTAACGATTTAATAAAAATTGCATTTGACGAAAAAGCAAAATATATTGATTTTAGGAAAAAATATGCTCAAAAAAACGATTGGAAAAACATAGCTAAAGCTATTTTAAGTATCTTCAGGGAGAAAGGTATAATATAATGAGTAAAAATATAATGAGTAAAAAAGTAATTGTGTTATATGCGGGCTTTATTCACAAGGGCGGGGGGGTTGTAACCCATTTAAAAAATCTCGAAAAAGGATTGACTCAAGCTGGATACAAGGTTGATGTATGGAGCTTGGATAAAACAATTTTACTTGGATATTTTGTAGCGGGCATTGAAAAGATTTTTGATAGGATTTTACCGCCTAGCGGTAAGCTTTTGCGTTATTTTGCAACAAAAATCTTATTTTATTTTCAGTTAAAAAAGCAATATTTAAAATATGATTACCTGATATTTGAAGATGTTTTTTCCTTTCCACATGCAAAAAATCCAAAAAAGCTTTATTTTTTTCATGGTTATAGGGCTGACTTTTTGGGTGATTTAACATTCAGGATTAAATTTTTTGAGAAAATATTATTAAACTATGAAATAAATTGTCTTAAAAAAGTAAAAAGCCAAACAGCTTTTGTATCGCGTGAACATAAAGATTTAATAGCAAAAACTTTTAATTTAAATTTGGATTCAGCGCCAGTTATCGAAAATTCAACTGACTTATCTTTGATAGAAAGTGTTTTAAAAAATAATTACCAAAAAGAGAATACTATTTTAAGTGTGGGGCTTCTAATAAAACGGAAAAACCCTGATTTTATTTTAGAATTAGCAAAAAAAATTAAAACAGATGGTATTGGTTTTAAAATTAAGTTAATAGGTGATGGGCCTGAGTTTGCAAAAATAAAGAATAAAATTGAAAAATATCAACTTACAGATATTGTAATTCTAACGGGAAAGCTCAGTTATAAAGAGACTTTAGAAGAACTTGCAAAATCGAAAATTTTTATCTTACCATCCTTTAAAGAGTCTTTTTCCTTTGTCTTACTGGAAGCGAAACTATTAGGGAATTATACTATTGCAACTGAAGGTTTAGCGGTACCGGATATATTTGTTGATAAATTTTTACCTCTTGATGTTAATCTTTGGATGGAAGAAATAAAAGATCCTTCAAGCAAAAAAGAAATAAATATAGAAGAAATGAAAGGGCGCTTTTCTTTAGAGAGGCAAATCAATCAAATAATTAATTACTTCGAAAAAAATATTTAATTTAGTCCTTTAAAAAAACCTTTAATACTTCCTGAAGACTTTGTTAAGAGACTAGTAAATAAAGCTAAAAGAAAATTACCTATTATTGATAAGAAGTAAAATAAAAAGTCAAGGTTATTTTTATTTTTCACTTTATAAATTTGTCTTAAATTATAAACCTTGGCCGCCATGAGTTTTTCCAGATCCGGCCGGGCGGATGGTGTTTTATGATGTATTCCCCAGGCGTTCATTACCCGGTAAAATTTATAGCCTTCTTTGGCTAATTGCACGCTTAAGTAGACGTCTTCTCCTAGGGCATAACCGCTAAAACGCTGCAAATCTTCGTTAAAGTAATAATTTGGTTTTTCAAGTAGTGGTTTTACTGGAAGAAACATGCAGCAACCGGAGAGCCAGCCAACTTCTTTTAATTCATCGGTAAGAATAAGTTCATACTCGTTTAACCAGGTATTGCCTCCTGAAGGCAGTACCTTTTTTTCAGTGCTTTCATGGGGTAAAAAAAAGATCTTTTTAAAGAAATTAAAAAACTTTGAGCTACCGAGCTTTTGAATTTCAGAACCATAAGAAATAGTTTTAAAATTTAATTCCAGGCAGGTTTTGGGTGGAAGGGTTTTTATTTTTTCCAATAAAATTTCAAAGGCATTATCGTTTAGCTCAAAGTCATCATCTAAAAACAAGGCATAATCGATATCTTTTAAGTATTTCAAAGCCAAAAGTCTCTGGGTAACCGAACCAAGTTTAGTGGTATATTCGTAAATTAGGTTTTCAATCCGGGCTTGAAATTTTTCGCAAACCTTTTTGGTTTCATCGTTTTTACTTCCGTCAATAATTATGACTTTATCCGGTTTTACGGTTTGCTTTAAATAACTATTAAACAACCGCTCAATGTCTTTTGGTCTGTTTAAGGTTGGGATAACCCATGCTGTTTTAAAATTCATTTTAAACCTCCGTGTAGTGAAAAAATGTACCAAATTTAGTATAATGTTTGTAGTTTAAAACTGTAAAGAGAAAGGGGATTAACTTTGGCAAAATTCCTGGTTACCGGTGGAGCAGGTTTTATTGGCTCGCACATAGTGGAAAGGTTGGTACGAGACGGAGCTGAGGTCGTTGTCCTGGATGATTTATCAAGCGGTAAAGAGGAAAATCTCTCGGAAGTTTTAGATAAAATTACCTTTATTAAAGGAGATGTCCGGGATTTAGATTTGATAAAAGGAATTACTAAAGATGTGGATTATATTTTGCACGAAGCGGCGATGGCGTCGGTGCCGGCTTCTATCGATGACCCTTTAAAATGCCATGAAGTAAACGTTACCGGGACGATTAATGTGCTTTTATCTGCTAAAGAAAACGGAGTAAAAAGAGTGGTTTACGCGGCATCTTCGGCAGTATACGGGAATAATGAAACTTTACCCAAGAAAGAAGATATGTACCCGGAGCCGCTTTCTCCCTATGCGGTTTCGAAGTATGCCGGAGAGTTATATCTTCAAGTTTTTGCCCGGATTTACGGTATTGAAGCGGTGGGACTTCGGTACTTTAATGTTTTTGGGCCAAAGCAGGATCCCAATTCCCAGTACGCAGCGGTGATACCTAAGTTTATCGATGCATTGTTAAAAGGTATGCCGCCGACAATTTACGGGGATGGAATGCAGACCAGGGATTTTATTTTTATCGATGATGTGGTGGAGGCAAATATGCTGGCTTTAACGGCCCGGGGGGCTTCAGGGAAGGTATTTAATATTGCCTGCGGAGAGCGGATTAGTTTAAATAGGCTTTACAAAGTGATAAAAGAGATTATCGGGGTGGATATTGAGCCGGTATATGCTGAGGCAAGGGTTGGAGATGTCCGGGACTCCCTGGCGGATATATCTTTGGCCCGGAATATTTTGGGGTTTGAGCCAAAGGTGAGTTTGGAGGAGGGCCTTAAAAAGACGGTTGAGTGGCATAAACGGAATTTGGAGGTTTGAAAGTAGAGGGTGGATGCTGGAGAATTAATATGAAGAAGAAAATAAAACTTTTACACCTCATTACCTTAAGTGAGGCGGGAGGAGCCCAGAAGGTTCTCTATCATATTGTTAGTGGCCTAAATCCGGAAGAATACGATATTACCGTGATGGCTGCTCCCGGAGGAGAGTTATTTTCCTGGTTAAAAGATTATCCGTATATAAAACTTTGGCCGCTGCCGGAGATGGAGCGGGAAATAGTTTTAACGAAAGATTTTAAGCTTTTATTAAAATTAATAGAAATTTTTAAAAAGGAAAAGTTTGATATCGTTCACTGCCACAGCACCAAAGCAGGGATACTGGGGAGAATCGCAGCTTTTTTTGGCCGGGTGCCGGTTAGGATTTTTACCGTGCACGGTTGGGTTTTTGACTTAAATCAACCACTTCTTAAATTTCTTTTTTATGTCTGGGCGGAGCGATTGGCGGGCTTGTTTGGCAGCATGATGGTGACGGTATCCCGGGAAGATTACCGGAAAGGGCTTGAATACAAAATTACCCGGAAAGAGAAGTTAACCTATATTCCCAATGGCTTGCCGGAAATTATAACAAAAAAGGGAAAGCTTCGAAAGGCACTTGGAATTAGTGATGAAATAAAAATAGTAGGAACTGTACTTCGTCTTGCACCTCCCAAGGACTTAGAGCTTCTCCTTAAAACAGCGGAATTGGTAATAAAAAACTGGGACAGGGTTGTTTTTGTCGTAGTAGGAGATGGACCGCAAAAAGAGTGGCTTCGGGCGGAAATATTAAAAAGGGGGCTTTCGGAAAAAATCCATCTTTTGGGACACCGGGAAGATGTTTACGATTTGTTGGGGGATTTTGATGTTTTTACGCTTTTTTCCCGGCACGAAGGCTTACCCGTTTCGATTCTCGAAGCTATGGCGGCGGGATTGCCGGTGGTTGCCAGTAAAGTGGGAGGCATACCGGAGCTTGTTTATGAGGGAGAAAATGGGTTTTTAGTGGATGAGGGAGATGGTAAAAAGGCTTTCCACGCCATAATTTCCCTTTTACAGGATGCGGAGCTCAGGTTTAAAATGGGAAAGAGGAGTTTTTTTCTTTATAGCGAAAATTATACCGTTGAAAAAATGGTCAGTTCCTATGACTGCCTGTACAAGAAACTTTTAAAAGATACGGAGGCAGTTTTTGATGGATAAAAATACAAAACTAAAACTTTTAACCATTGCTTCCGTTTTAATTGACGCCGTTTTCTTAAACCTCGGCTTTGTAGCGGCTTTTTTGCTGCGCTTTGGTTTTAAGCTTCCTGAAGAAAACTTTATAGCTTATCTTACCGTTTACCCGTGGGTAACTTTAGCGGGGCTTTTACTTTTTAATGTGTATGGTTTATACCAGAGTTATAAACGAAGCCGGGCAGAAGTTATCGCCTCTACCGTTTGGGCTATTGTGCTTTTGCTGCCGGTAGCCATGGGCATGGCGTTCTTCTTCCGGGGTTTTGCCTTTCCGCGGACGGTTTTCGTGGTTGCCCTTATCCTGCAGCTTATAATTTTTATTCCCTGGCGGCTCTGGCTCTGGCGGCTGGAGAAAAAAGTTTTTGGAGCAAGGCGGCTTTTATTAATTGGCGGTCATAAAGAAATCCACATTACCCGGGATAAGATCAAAGATAACAAGATTGACCTCTTTGAGGTTGCGGGAAAGCTGGCAGCTCCGGGAACAATTGAGGAAGTTAAGGAAGCCATCAATAAGTACCGGCCGGAAGTGGTACTTATCGGTAATAACCTTCCGGACAAGCTTAAAAAAGAAATATTACTTTTAACTTTGTCGGAAAATATTCCGGTGTACGTTATCCCAGATTATTATGATATCGTCCTTTCCCAGGCCAAGCTTGAGTCGATAGGCGACTTACCGGTCTTTTATTTGGAAGGGCTTTCCTTGCCTGCCGGGATGCAGATGGTCAAAAGGGCGATGGATATCTTGCTGGCTTTAATTGCCCTAATTTTGGCAAGCCCGATAATGCTTGTAACTGCCCTTTTAATTAAGCTTGATTCCGAAGGACCGGTATTTTACTTACAGGAAAGGGTTACGGAAAACGGGCGAAAATTTTACTGTTATAAATTCCGCACCATGGTGAAAGATGCGGAGAAACTCACGGGACCTACTTTAGCTACCGAAAACGATCCCCGGATTACCCGGGTAGGAAGGTTTTTACGGGCAACCAGGATTGATGAATTGCCCCAGTTAATAAATGTTTTAAAGGGAGACATGAGCTTAGTTGGACCAAGGCCCGAACGTCCTTTCTTTGTCGAAAAATTTACCGATGAGGTGCCGGAGTACGCCTTACGGCTAAAACTAAAATCCGGCCTAACCGGTCTTGCCCAGGTTGAAGGGAAATACAGTACCTCTTTTGAAGACAAGCTAAAAT
The DNA here is from genome assembly GCF_000012865.1 of Carboxydothermus hydrogenoformans Z-2901. GTDB lineage: Bacteria > Bacillota > Z-2901 > Carboxydothermales > Carboxydothermaceae > Carboxydothermus > Carboxydothermus hydrogenoformans. Next base: position 937,922 of record NC_007503.1, read on the forward strand.
ACGACTTGCTGTACGCCAAAGCTTATACCCCTCTAAAAGATTTAGAAATTATCCTGCACACGTTGAAAGTTATTTTAATTAAGGATAAAGCATCTTGAATGGAAAAAGATATTAAACCTCCCATAAAATGGGAGGTTTTTTTCTGTTTTTAGCGAATATTATTTTATTAGTAAAAACTAGTAAAAAAAGGGAGGGTTAAAAGTGGAACCAGAGCGCTTAAAGCGCCGGTTAATTCGGGTGGACTTGTCAACCACGGAAGGAAGGCTTAAATTTATTTTAGTGGTTTCCGCACTTATAATAATTATAGCTGCTGGCTCGGTAGGAGCCATCGCTGCTACCATGACGCCGGGATTTTGTAAGACATGCCACGAAATGTTGCCGGAGTATGTAACCTGGCAGGCCAGTTCCCACAGCCAGCTTGCCTGTACCAAGTGTCATATCGAACCCGGGGTTTTAAACCTGTTAAAGGAAAAAGTAGGCGCTATGAAGCAGCTTTACCAGCACGTTACCAAAACCTATGAGCGACCCATCTTTTTACCGGAAGAAAAGGAGATTAAATCGGAAATTTGCTTTCAATGCCATTCTAACAACCGGGAATATACTATTGCCGGCGATATCATTGTTCCCCACGATAAACACATTAAACGGCATGTAGATTGCACCAAATGTCACTCGGGGGTAGCCCATGCGAAAATTGCCGAACGGGGTCTGACCGCTACCGGCTCCTTAGCGGCGTGGACACTGGAGCGCGGAAAGAAGGAAATGTCGACAAAATATGTTAAGCCGGAAATGGATAACTGCATTGCCTGCCACTTTAGTCGGGGTGTAACTATCCGCTGTGAAAAATGTCATAAGACCATTAAGACGCCCGACAACCACGCGGCTATTAACTGGATTAACATTCATGGAATTAAAGCGCGGGAAGACTTAAAATACTGTGAATCGTGTCATAATTACGGAATGAAAATGGTAGCACTAAACCTGGATAAAGAACCGGTAGTGAAGTATGCCCGGGGGAACCAGTTCTGCCGGAGCTGCCATACCAAGAAACCAATTACCCACTCAGAACCCTGGATGCCGAAACACGGAACCTGGGCCAAGGAGAAAGGCTTTACGAACTGCTTTGTCTGCCACAATAAGAAACCGGGCGAGTCTAAAGAAGGAGCAGCTCAGACCTTCTGCAATAAGTGCCACTGGTTTGAATAACAACCACCTGCCGTTCATGCGGCAGGTTTTCTTCATTAATTTGGATTTTTCGAGGAAATGTTGCGGTTTATGCCCCCGCTATTTTGGCAAAAATTTCAGGTATGTTATGGTAAGATAAATCCGAAAAAAAACTGCGGGGGTATCTTATGTCAAAACAAAAAAAAAGGCGGGGTCTTTACCGGTGGCTTTTAATAACCATCTTTGTTCTTTTGTTTTTAAATTACCTGCAAAAAATTAAGATAACTGACTTTTTACCGGTGGTTACCGAAAGTTCAAAACCCCTTACTCCTTTTTTGGTTATTGAAGCTTACTACCAGGAAAAATTAGCAAAACCTTGCGGAGTTTTTATTCGGGATGCCAAAATTTATGTTACCGATGGGGCACGAAAAAAGGTTTATGTTTTTGAAACCGATGGCACTCCGGTAGCATGTTTTGGGCAAAAGGGGGAATTTACCTATCCCTGGAGTGTATATGTAGATTCTGAGGGGAAAATCTATGTTTCCGATTTAATGGATGGGGTTATCAAGGAAATTGACCCTGAGAGTGGTATAATACGGGAGCTGGGGGCTGAGTTTTTAAAAAGTCCAATGGGTATCTGGATTGAAGGGGATAAAATGTTTGTAGCCGATGCTAACCAAAGAAGCGTTATCCTTATGGATAAAGAGGGTAGGTACCTAAAAACCCTCACAAAAAATGGTGATCTGGTTTCGCCTTCGTATTTACAGGTAGTGGGGGATGAACTTTTTGTTACCGATGCGGCGGCCAATCGCGTAGTTAACGGAAAAATGGAAGAAAGTTTTACCAGAGTTTTTGGGGATGGCTATTTACTCTGTCCCCGGGGAATTGCGGTTTTTGCGGATACGATTGTGGTGGCGAACACCCTTTTAAATCGTATCGATGCCTTTTCGGCAACCGGGAAGTATCTTTGGAGTTTTGGAGAAAAGGGGCATGAACTAAATCAGATGTTTTTACCTACGGGGATTGCTTATGCGGAAGAGCTTTTAGCGGTAGCCGATCAGGGAAACGGGCGGGTAGTGGTTTATAATATTGAGAAATAATTTACCGTTTCGGGATTCTCAGGTTTACACCCCCCTCCAGTCCGGGAAAACTTTGGCTGGAGGGGTTTTTATTTATGTCAAAAAGAATCTTTCTTACGTTAATTTTTTTAATTGCCGGAATGGTGGTGGGGCAGGCCAATTTGCAAAATCTTTGCCCAAGGGGTTAAGCTTTGCCATAAAAAGGGGTGCAAAAATTAAAAAAGCGCACGGGAGTGCGCTCTACAAATAATTCGCTCTCCATGCAAATTGTTCTGCATAGAAGTCAATCATGTACCGGATGGATTACCAGTCCCGATAAGGGTTTGGGATAAAAGTAGGTGGATTTTTGCGGCATTTTATTGCCTGACAAGGCTACTTTGGCAACATCTTCGGCGGTGGGGGCCGGGACTAAAAAGGAGTAGGGGGCCTTACCTTTTACAACTTCCGTGAGGCAGTCTTGGGCGTTTCGGGTGTATTTCAAATATTCACCGGAAAGGGTTTCTTTTTCTCCGATGCCTGCGGGTTTTAAGATGAGTTCATGAAGAACCGTAACCGGAAGACGAGCAATAACTTCCGGAAGACCCGGCAGAACCCTGGCCGGGTCGTTTTCTTTTAAATAAAGAAGATAAGCTTTATCTTTTAAGCACATACCAAAAACGTACCGTTCCTTTAGTGTTGCAAAACGGTTTAAAATTTCTTTTAATGGTACTTCGACGAAAGTAAAATAGGCCAGGATTTTTTCTAATATTTCGGCCGGAGAACTTTGAGCTTTTAGGACTATCCGGTGGGTTGGCAGGACCAGCAATCCTGGATCGGTAAAGGGGATTAACTGCATTAAAACCCGGTAAGCATTAACACCTTTTTTCTCCATTTCCCGGGCATAGGTAAGGGCTGTGTCGTAACGATGATGGCCATCGGCAATAAAAAGCTTTCGGTCTTTAAAGTAGTTTTGGGCTTTTAAAAGGGCTTCCGGGTCAACGACTTTATAAAATTTATTTAATCTTCCGCTTTCATCGGTAAATTCAAACATTAAACTTGCCTTTTCCCTTAAAATATTAAAGGCCAAATTTTGGCTGTCATCATATAAAGCCATGATGGGGCTGGTGTTAACCCGGGTTTCCCGCAGAAGATTTAAGCGGTCTTCTTTGGCTTTGGGCAGGGTATTTTCGTGGGGTAAAATTACCCCTTTTTCGTAAGGTTCTACCTGGACGGAAGCAAAAATGCTTTTTCTTATATAAGATTGTCCTTCCCAGGAAAAGATTTCTTCTAAAAGATATAGAGCTGGAGTTTCTTCCTGAACCAGAATACCCTGGGAAAGCCAATTGTTTAAATAGCTTTTGGCCCGGATATAACGGTTATTTTCGGTGGTATCATCGGCAAAGGTTTTCCCCAGTTCCAGGCGAATAAAGTTGTATTCGTGTTCGTTATAATATTTTTCCTGTTCCTCCGGGGAAATGATGTCGTATGGAGGAGTTACCAGGTAAGGTAATTGGGAAAAAAGCTCGGGATTATAGTAAATCCCCCGAAAAGCAAAAATACCGGCCATTATTCCGTCCCTCCAAAAAAAAATAAAATAATTAGCATATAGTTTACACTATCCTTCTTTTTTCGTCCAGCGGTTCAGGTCTCTTTTGTAATATTTATCCATCGTAGCCTTAAAAATTTCGGAAAGATCGTATCCCAGGGAGTTGGCAAAGCAGGCAATGATAAATAAAATATCCCCTAACTCTTCTTCAATGGAACCGGAGAGCTCTTCCGGTTTTTTCTTTTTTTCGCCAAACCGATGGTTAACCTCCCGGGCCAGCTCTCCGACTTCCTCGGCAAGTCTTACCACCAAACTCATGGGCGGAAAATAGCCTTCTTTAAATTGACTGACCCACTTGTCGGTTAATTCCTGGACTTCTTTTAAATCCATATTTGCCTCCTAAAACTCGTAAGGTTTAACGATTATCTTTTTAATTTTGGTATCAAAAAGCTTATGGGAATGAGCGGGCCGTATCACCACTGCGGTGTCGGCACCTTCGCCGGTTCCGGCAATGGCGATTACATCTTCGCCATAAGGAATTAGTCCGGCATCTAACGCCATGATCGCAATTTCCGTTGCTACCTTTACCCCCTGGCCTAAGAGGCGTAAGGATTGGGCAACAATTTCGGCCGGGTAAATTCCCTGAAACTTAAACCTGAAAGCCCGGTCAATACCGGCAAAAAGGTGGGTTGTAGTTAGAACTTTAAAGCCTTCGGCCAGAAGCTTTTGCCGGTTTTCCGGAGATAATTCATCCACTCCTGGGCCGGCAAAGCCTACGTGGTGGGTAACGGCTACCAGGTTAAATTGCCCCGGGTTTAAGTATTTTAAAAGCTTAAAGGCGGTGGCGCCGCTGCAGGTAGCTACTACAATGTTATGAATGTTTTGTTCCCGGGCTTCTTTTGCTGCAAGTTCTAAAACAAGGTCGGTATTGTGAGGTCCTGCGGATAATTTCACTTTAACCACTCCTTCTGATTTTTTCTAAGGTTTATTTTGACATAATTTTTTTATTTCAACAATATTATTGGAAAAAAGCGGTTAAGGGAGGGGTATGACTTGGTCTTTTTGGTAAACAGGAAGCTTTTATATATAGCGGTTACGTTAATTATCTTTATTTTTGGGATAAAGATTTATTTTGCTAATGATAACTATCCGGATTTAATAAAAAAGGCTGTTTTGGAGGTGGAAAATCTTTCTTCCTACCGGTACACTTCCGAAGTGCGCATCATGGAGAGGGAAAAGGTGGAGTATTTAAGCCGGGTTGAAGGAGTTAAAACCGGGGAGGGTACCTGGGTTAAAGGGGAAATTTTAGAAACGCCGGTGGAGATACTGTGTATTGATAATACCACTTATTTTCGTGATAGCCAAACCGGGAGGTGGTTAACTTTTCCGGGAATCAAACTGGAGGAAGCTGAAGCGCTGGTTAATGAGTTAAACCCTTTAAGGGTTTTGGCGTTTAACCGGGTGGAAAATGTCCGGTTTCGGGGTACCGAAAAAATTGACGGGGAGAAATGCCTTGTTTTGGAAGGACGGCCGGATTATCAGCATCCCATTTTAAAACATTTGTATTACGATTATGAAGGAAAATTTTATCTGGCCAAAAAAGATAAAAAATTAAAAAGGGTAGTGTTAAGAGCTAAAAGTCGCTTTAACAAAACGGTAATCCTGGCGGTGAGGATAACCTTTAGGGAAGCCGGAAAAGAAGTGAAACTTCCTGCTCCCGGCTAACCTTGCAAAGAGTTTTTACAAGTTATTTCTTGACATTTGTAAATTATTTTTGGTATAATTTCCGCATCAAAGTTTGGAGGAGGTATTACTTTGCATCAGGATATTGCGGAAATTTTAATATCCGAAGAAGAAATTAGGGCTAAAGTTAAAGAGCTTGGGCAACAAATTTCCCGGGATTACGCCGGGCAGGATTTGCTGTTGGTTGGAATTTTACGCGGTGCAATGCTCTTTATGTCCGATTTAATGCGGGAAATTGATATTCCGATAAACATCGATTTTATGGTGGTCTCCAGTTACGGTTCCGGTACCACCACCAGCGGCGAAGTGCGGGTGTTAAAGGACCTTGACCGCGGGATTGAAGGAAGAAACGTTTTGTTAATTGAAGATATTGTTGATACCGGTCTTACTCTAAATTACCTCACCAAGTACCTTGCCAACCGCCATCCGAAATCCCTTAAAGTCTGTACTTTATTAAACAAGCCAAGCCGCAGGCGGGTTGAAGTAAAGGTGGATTATAACGGTTTTATCATTCCCGATAAATTTGTAGTAGGTTACGGCCTGGATTACAACGAGTATTACCGAAACCTTCCCTACATCGGCGTCTTAAAACCGGAGATTTACCGGGAATAATTTTAATTACACCTACAACCCACCACATACCACTTACCACTTTTAAAGGAGGTTTTTATGGCGTCAAAGGTAATTGTTTTGGATTTTGGAGGACAGTACAGTCAGTTAATTGCCCGGCGCATCCGGGAGTTAAAAGTATACTGTGAAATGTTACCGTATAATACCCCCCTGGAAAAAATCGTCCAAGAAAACCCAGGGGGGATTGTGTTTTCTGGAGGGCCTTCGTCGGTTTACGGAGAAGGGGCACCGACGGTAGATCCGGAAATATACCGTTTGAATATTCCCATCCTGGGTATCTGTTACGGAATGCAGCTGATGGCCCACCAGCTCGGGGGCATTGTGCGGCCTGCTGAAGGCAGGGAATACGGCAAAACGCCCCTTTTTATCTTAAATCGGGACAGGCTTTTTGCCGGACTTAATGAGACCGAAATTTGCTGGATGAGCCACGGGGATTTTGTGGCAAAAGCCCCCGAGGGATTTTTGGTTACGGCTAAAACCGAGTATACGCCTATTGCCGCTATGGAAAACCGGGAAAGAAATCTTTATGCGGTGCAGTTTCATCCGGAAGTGGTTCATACCCCTAAAGGAAAGGAAATTCTTAAAAATTTCCTCTACGAAATTTGCGGCTTAACACCCGACTGGACGATGGAATCTTTTGCCCAGAAGGCCATTCGGGAAATCAAGGAACAGGTGGGTGAGGAGAAGGTCGTCTGTGCCCTTTCCGGCGGGGTTGACAGCTCCGTGGCAGCGGTTTTGGTGCATAAAGCCATCGGTGATAATTTAACCTGCATTTTTGTGGACCACGGGTTACTGCGCAAAGGGGAGGCGGAAGAAGTTGTCCGCACCTTTAAAGAACAGTTTCAAATGAACTTAGTTTTTGTGGATGCCAAGGAGCAGTTTTTGGCTAAATTAAAAGGTGTTCGTGACCCCGAACAGAAAAGAAAAATCATCGGCCATGAATTTATCCGGGTTTTTGAAGAAGAAGCGGCCAAACTTGGAGATATCCGTTTTCTCGTCCAGGGGACTTTATATCCGGATGTGGTGGAAAGCGGTACCGCCACCGCTGCTACCATTAAATCCCACCACAATGTGGGTGGTTTACCGGAAGATATGAAGTTTCAGCTTATCGAGCCTTTAAAGTGGCTGTTTAAAGATGAAGTCCGGGAATTAGGCCTTGAGCTGGGGCTTCCGGAAAGTATAGTCTGGCGCCATCCTTTCCCGGGACCGGGACTTGCGGTCCGGGTGTTAGGGGAGATAACCGAAGAGAAACTTGCCATACTAAGGGAGGCAGATTACATTTTTATAGATGAATTAAAGAAATCCGGCTGGTACCGGAAAACCTGGCAGGCCTTTGCGGTGCTGCCGAATCTCCAGTCCGTGGGGGTTATGGGGGACGAAAGGACCTATGCCTATACCATAGCGTTGCGAGCGGTGACCAGCGAAGATGGCATGACTGCCGACTGGGTCCGGTTGCCTTATGAGTTGCTGGAAAAAATCTCTGCCCGCATCGTAGGTGAAGTTAAAGGAGTAAACCGGGTAGTGTATGATATCACCAGCAAACCCCCTGCTACTATTGAATGGGAGTAGTAGGGGTTTACTTTTTCATAATTTTATAGGAGGTGTTTACAATGCACAAAGTTGCGGTGGTTATGGGAAGCGACTCCGACTGGGAGATTGTAAAAAAGGCGGTAGAGGTTTTAAAAGAGTTTGGGGTGGAGTATGAAGTTAAGGTGGCATCGGCCCACCGAACTCCGGATAAAGCTTTAAATTTTGCCCGGACGGCCCGGGAAAAAGGTTTTGGCGTTATAATTGCCGCGGCGGGGATGGCGGCCCACTTGCCGGGAGTGCTGGCAGCGGTGACCACGTTACCGGTGATAGGTTTACCGATTAAAGCTTCCATAGAGGGAATTGACAGCTTACTATCCATTGCCCAGATGCCACCCGGCGTTCCGGTGGCAACGGTAGGGATAAATGCGGCTAAAAATGCCGGGCTTTTAGCGGTGCAAATTCTAAGCTTAAATGACAAAAACCTTGCGGGAAAACTTCAAGCTTATAAAGAAAAGCTGGCCCGGGAAGTGGAAGAAAAGGAGCAAAAACTTTTAGAAAAATTGTTTTAGTTCATTTTGGAGGTGTTTTTGATGATAGCCCGTTATACTTTACCGGAAATGAAAAAACTCTGGTCGGATGAAACCAAGTACCAAAACTGGCTAAAAGTTGAAATTGCGGTAGCGGAAGCGATGGGAGAGCTTGGGTTGATACCGCTTGAGGCGGCAAAAGTTATTAAAGAAAAGGCCAACTTTGATGTAGACCGGATCCTGGAAATTGAAAAAACCGTGAAACACGATGTGATTGCTTTTCTAACCAATGTGGCGGAGTATGTGGGAGAGGAAAGTAAGTACATTCATAAAGGTTTAACCTCTTCCGATGTTCTGGATACTGCTCTGGCCCTGCAGTTAAAAGAAGCGGGAGAGCTATTACTTAGAAAGCTTGAAGGAATTTATCAGCGTTTGCTGGAGCTTGCGAATAAGCACCGCTATACGGTGATGATTGGCCGGACCCACGGGGTTCATGCCGAACCGATTACCTTTGGTTTAAAAATGCTTTTGTGGGCGGCGGAAATCGAAAGAGACATGGAGCGGCTAAAAACGGCAATTAAAACGGTAAGCGTGGGCAAGATTTCGGGAGCGGTGGGAACCTATGCCAATGTGCCTCCGGAAGTGGAAAAACGGGTTTGTGAAAAATTGGGTTTAACTCCCGAGAAAGTTTCCACCCAGATTATCCAGAGGGACCGGCATGCCGAGTTTGTCTTAACCCTGGCTTTAATCGCTACCACTTTTGATAAATTTGCCACCGAAATCCGAACACTACAGCGGACCGAAATCTTGGAGCTGGAGGAGCCGTTTACCGAAGGGCAAAAAGGTTCTTCGGCAATGCCCCATAAAAGAAATCCGGTATTATGCGAGCGGATTTCCGGGCTTGCCCGGGTAGTGAGAAGCTATGTGGTGGCGGCGCTGGAAAATGTCGTTCTCTGGCAGGAGCGGGATATCAGCCACTCGTCGGCGGAGCGAATGATTTTACCCGATGCAACTTCCACCCTTTACTACATGATGCACGTTTTTCGCGAAGTTATCGATAACCTAAATATCTATCCGGAACGGATGGAAAGGAATTTAAACCTTACCGGCGGTTTGATTTTTTCCCAGAGGGTGCTTTTGGCTTTGGTGGAAAAAGGAATATTACGGGAAACCGCTTATAAAATTGTGCAGCGGAATGCGATGACCGCCTGGAAAACGGGCAAAAGCTTTAAGGAGCTGTTACTTTCCGATGAAGAGTTAACCAAACTGTTAACACTCGAAGAGATCGCCGAGTTATTTGATTATAATTACCACTTAAAATACGTGGATGAAATCTTTAAAAGATTTGGTTTATAGGGGAGGTATGAAAATGGAGAAAAAGTTTCTTTATGAAGGTAAGGCCAAAATTGTTTATGCCACCGAAAATCCCGATGAAGTGGTAGTGTACTACAAAGATGCGGCTACCGCCTTTGACGGTAAGAAAAAAGGAGAGATAGAAAATAAGGGCTACTTAAATGCTCAAATTTCCGCTTATATTTTTAAGTATTTAGAAAAGCAGGGTATTAAAACCCATTTTCTTGAATTAGTTGGGGAGCGGGAACAGCGGGTCAAAAGGCTTTCCATTATTCCGGTGGAAGTGGTCGTTCGCAATATTGCTGCGGGCTCCCTTTCCAAACGGCTGGGGCTTCCGGAAGGGACTGATTTACCTTTTCCGGTGGTGGAGCTTTACTACAAAAACGATGAATTAGGAGACCCGATGATCAACCATTATCACGTGCAGGCGTTAAATCTGGCTACCCCGGAGGAAATAAAATATATGGAAGATACCGCTTTAAAGGTCAATTCTTTATTAAAGGAATTTTTTGACTCGCTTAATATTTTGTTAGTTGATTTTAAGCTGGAATTTGGAAGGTTTAAAAAGGAAATTCTTTTAGGTGACGAAATATCGCCGGATACGTGCCGGTTCTGGGATAAAGATACCCGGGAAAAGCTCGATAAAGACCGGTTTAGAAGGGATTTAGGGGGAGTAACCGAAGCCTATGCGGAAATTTTAAAGCGAATTAAGGAGAAAGCGGAATAGGAGGGAAATCATGGCGATAGCCCGTGTAATCGTGGAATTAAAGCCCGGGGTTTTGGACCCTCAGGGGGAAGCGATTAAAAATTCCTTACATGCTCTCGGGTATGAGGAAGTAAAAAAGGTAAGGGTTGGCAAGTTTATTACCTTAGAAGTTGAGGGAAATGACTTAAAGGAAATAGAAGAAAGAGTTAAGGAAATGGCCGATAAGCTTTTAGCCAATGTGGTTATTGAAAAATTTACGGTGCAGGTGGAGGGTTAAGATGAAGTTCGGGGTGGTGGTTTTTCCGGGCTCCAATTGTGATGCCGATTGTTTTCACGTCTTAAAAAACGTCTTTGGCCGGGAGACGGTGTATATCTGGCATAAAGAGGATAATTTTGATGTTGACTGCATTGTTCTGCCCGGTGGCTTTTCCTACGGCGATTATTTGCGGGCCGGGGCGATTGCCCGTTTTAGCCCGGTGATGAAAAAAGTGGTAGAGTTTGCTAATGCCGGAGGTCTGGTTATCGGTATCTGTAACGGTTTTCAAATCCTTTTAGAAGCGGGGCTTTTACCCGGTGCCATGCTTAGAAATAAAAGCATAAATTTCCGGTGCCATGATGTTTACCTGCGGGTAGAAAACAACAATACTCCCTTTACCAGTAAAGCGCATGAGGGACAGGTGCTGAAAATTCCCATTGCCCACGGGGAGGGGAATTACTACTGCGAGCCGGATACCTTAAAAAAGCTTATTGCCAACGGACAGGTGGTGTTTCGGTACTGTAATTCCCGGGGGGAAGTGACCGAGGATGCCAATCCCAATGGTTCCCTTTACAATATTGCGGGAATCATTAACGAGAAAGGTAACGTCCTCGGTATGATGCCCCATCCGGAGCGCTGCTCGGAGAATATCCTGGGAGGAGAGGATGGCAGGGTAATCTGGGAATCGATTATCGCGTACTTGGAAAGGGGGGCTAACCGTGGCTAAGTGGCGGGAGATGGGCTTAACCGACGAAGAATACCGGCGAATTGTCGAGTATCTGGGCCGCGAACCAAATGAAGTGGAACTGGGCATGTGTGCGGTGATGTGGTCGGAGCACTGCAGCTATAAAAGTTCCAAGATTCATTTAAAAAAGCTTCCCACCAGGGGTCCGGCGGTGGTGCAGGGGCCCGGGGAAAATGCCGGAGTGGTCGATATCGGAGACGGACTGGGAATTGCCTTTAAAATTGAAAGCCATAACCACCCGTCAGCCATCGAGCCCTACCAGGGAGCGGCAACGGGAGTCGGGGGGATAATCCGGGACATCTTTGCCATGGGAGCGCGGCCGATAGCCCTTTTGGATTCCCTTCGCTTTGGCAAACTTCACTCACCCAGGGTTCGCCACCTTTTTACCGGCGTGGTGGCCGGGATTGCGGGTTACGGTAACTGCATCGGGATTCCTACGGTGGCGGGGGATGTTTATTTTCAGGAATCGTATGAAGAAAATCCTCTGGTAAATGCGATGTGTGTGGGCATCGTGGAGCTTTCCAAACTGAAAAAAGGTGTAGCCACGGGGGTAGGCAATCCTGTTCTTTTGGTAGGAGCGACTACCGGGCGCGACGGGATTCACGGAGCCACCTTTGCTTCCGAAGAGCTGTCCCAGGACGGGGAGGATAAACGGCCTTCGGTGCAGGTGGGAGACCCCTTTATGGAAAAGCTTTTACTGGAAGCATGTCTGGAAGCTCTGGAATACGGTCACATCGTTGGCATGCAGGATCTGGGCGCCGCCGGACTTACCAGTTCTTCATCGGAAATGGCCGCCCGGGGGAAATCGGGTATCCGGCTCTACCTGGACAGGGTGCCCCTCCGGGAAGAGGGGATGACCCCTTACGAAATTATGCTTTCCGAATCCCAGGAACGGATGCTTTTAGTGGTGGAAAAAGGGTATGAGGATGAAATCATCAAAATCTTTAAAAAGTGGGATTTAAATGCGGTGGTGGTGGGAGAAATTACCGATGGCGAGGAAATCGAGGTATTTTTTGACGGGGAATGCGTTGCAAAACTTCCCTACCGCTTGCTAACCGAGGAGGCTCCCGTTTACGACCGGCCTTACCGGATTCCGGAGATTAAAAACCTGCAAAGCATAAACCCGGCTGGGGTGGATTGCGGAGAGGCTCTGCGCCGGCTTTTACAAAGCCCCAATATTGCCAGGAAAAGTTATGTGTACGAACAGTACGACCACCAGGTAGGGGTTAATACGGTAGTGAAACCCGGTTACTCCGATGCCGCAGTTTTAAGAATCAAGGGTACGAAAAAGGGCATTGCCGTAAAAACCGACGGCAACGGCCGCTATGTTTACCATAATCCCCGGGAAGGGGCCAAACGGGCGGTACTGGAGACGGCTTTAAATTTGGCGGTTACCGGGGCAAAACCTCTGGGTCTTACCAACTGCTTGAACTTTGGCAACCCGGAAAAGCCGGAAATTATGGGGCAGTTTGTGGAAGTAATTGCGGGGATGAAGGAAGCGTGTGAAATTTTAAATATTCCCGTAACCGGCGGCAACGTTAGCTTTTACAACGAAACCGGTGAAAAAGCTATTTACCCTACACCGGTTATCGGGATGGTGGGTTTAATTGACGATTTGGAAACGGGACTTATTCCCATGGCTTTTCAGACCGAGGGAGATTTAATTTACCTCCTGGGTGAACCCACCGGGGAGCTCGGGCAAAGCGAGTTTTTAAAGGAGTTTTTTGGGGACGTTCTGGTTCCGGTACCACCGGTGGACCTTCAGGAAGGGAGAAGGATAATCGAGCTTTTACCCTTGTTAAAAAAGCAAGGACTCATTAACTCTGCTCATGATGTTAGCGATGGCGGTTTGGCGGTTTCCCTTTGTGAGGCAGCCTTTGCCGGGGAGCTGGGGGTAAACATCGATTTTACCACTTCCCTTCTGCCGCAGGAGTTTCTTTTTTCGGAAAAAGTTGGCCTGGTAATAGTATCGGTATCTCCGGAAAAAGAAGAGGAGTTTATAAAGTCAGTAAAAAATGCCGGGGTTTTTGTTTTAAAGCTTGGCCGGGTGAACGGGAAGGATGAGATAGAAATTTGCCTAAACGGTCAGAGGGTCATCCAAGAAAAGCTATCGGAGTTAAAAGCCTTGTATGAGGGGGGCCTAAGTTGGGCTTTGAAATAAGAGAAGAGTGCGGGGTGTTTGGAATTTATGCCCCGGGGCATGATGTGGCCCGGCTTACCTACTGGGGACTTTTTGCCCTGCAGCACCGGGGGCAGGAAAGCGCGGGAATTGCGGTAGGCGATGGCAGGGATATAAACCTTCACAAGGGCATGGGGCTGGTGGCGGAAGTTTTTAGCGAGGAGAAATTAGACGGGTTAAAAGGATTTGTGGCCGCCGGACATGTACGCTATTCGACCACCGGGGCCAGCGTGCCCATAAATGCCCAGCCGTTGGTATTTCATTATAAGTTGGGAAAAATTGCTTTAGGACATAACGGCAATCTCGCCAACGTTTTGGAGTTAAAGAAAAATCTTCTGTCCCGGGGGGCAATTTTTCAGACCACTACCGACAGCGAAGTGATTTTAAATGTTATTGCCCAGTACGCCCAGACGGATTTGGTGGAAGGTATTTTAAAGGCGATGGTGGATTTAAAGGGAGCGTATTCTTTGGTGATTATGACCGAGAACCAATTAATAGGGGTGCGCGATCCCTGGGGTTTTAGGCCTTTGGTTTTGGGGAGATTTTACAACGGTTATGTTTTAGCTTCCGAGTCGGCAGCCCTTGATACCATTGGCGCTGAGCTTATTCGGGATGTGGAGCCGGGGGAAATTATCGTAATTGACGAAAACGGCCTTAAAAGTTATAAATTCCTGCAGGGCATGAAGCATTCCTTTTGCATTTTTGAATTCATCTATTTTGCCCGACCGGACAGCATTATTAATGGCTATCATGTAAACACCGTTCGCCGGAAAATGGGACAGGTTTTGGCCAAGGAATACCCGGTAAAGGCGGATTTGGTGGTGCCGGTGCCGGATTCGGGTACCGCCGCAGCCCGGGGGTATGCGGAGGCATCGGGGATACCTCTGGAAGAGGGGTTAATGAAAAATCGTTATGCCGGCCGCACTTTTATCCGGCCGAGCCAAAGAGAACGGGAAATTGGCGTGAAGTTAAAGCTAAACCCTATCCGGGAGGTTTTAAAGGACAAAAAGATTGTGGTTATTGATGATTCGATTGTCCGGGGGACGACCAGCAAGCAGATTATCGAGCTTTTAAGAGATGCCGGGGCCAGGGAAATTCATTTATTGTTAAGTTCGCCGCCGTTTATACGCTCCTGTTACTACGGTATTGATATTTCCCGTGACGATGAATTAATTGCGGCAAAATATTCGGTTGAGGAAATAAAAAACTATCTTGGGGCCGACGGACTTTATTATTTGTCTTTAGAAGGCTTACTTGGGATTTTTAAGGAACGGGATTTTTGTCTTGCTTGCTTTACCGGGGATTACCCGGTACCGATAAATTAATGGTGGGGGTAAGACCATGGAGGAGTTAACGTATAAAGCTGCCGGGGTCGATATCGATGCCGGCATGGATGTGGTCCGGCGCATTAAATCGGAAGTGGAGAAAACTTTAAACCCAAATGTTCTGGCCGGCATTGGCGGTTTTTCCGCCCTTTATTGTTTGGATGTTACGGGATATAACGAGCCGGTTTTAGTTTCATCGACCGATGGGGTGGGAACAAAGCTTAAGATAGCTCAGGCACTGGGAAAATACGACACCATAGGCATTGATTTGGTAGCGATGGTGGTTAACGATTTACTCACTGTGGGAGCTAAACCGCTGTTTTTCCTGGATTACGTTGCGGTGGGCAAGCTA
Source organism: Carboxydothermus hydrogenoformans Z-2901 (assembly GCF_000012865.1). Classification (GTDB taxonomy): domain Bacteria; phylum Bacillota; class Z-2901; order Carboxydothermales; family Carboxydothermaceae; genus Carboxydothermus; species Carboxydothermus hydrogenoformans. Next base: position 953,036 of record NC_007503.1, read on the forward strand.
AATCCGGAACAGGTGGCCGACTTGGTGAAGGGAATGGCGGAAGGCTGCCTTGAGGCAGACTGCGCCCTGGTTGGGGGAGAAACGGCGGAAATGCCCGGGGTTTACCATCCCGGAGATTTTGATATTGCCGGCTTTGGTGTGGGGGTTGTGGAAAAAAGCAAGATAATCGATGGAAGTTCCGTTAAAGCCGGTGATGTTATAATTGGCGTTGCTTCCTCGGGGATCCACAGTAACGGTTTAAGTCTTGCCCGAAAGGCTCTCTTGGAGTACGGTAACTATCATCTTACCGCTTATGTCGAGGAGTTTGGGAAAACCCTGGGGGAAGAACTTTTAACTCCTACCCGGATTTATGTAAAGCCAGTACTTGATTTAATGCAAAAGGTGGAGATAAAAGGTATGGCCCATATTACCGGCGGCGGGATTGTAGATAATCTTCCCCGGATTTTACCGGAAAAGGTAGAGGCGCGGATAACCGTGAACTGGGAAATACCAAAAATTTTTAAGTTAATTGAAAAGGCCGGGAATGTGCCGCGAAGGGAAATGTGGCGGACATTTAACATGGGCATTGGTTTTATTTTAATCGTGGAGGAGGCAAAGGTTCAGGAAGCAATTAAAACGTTAGAGAGTTTTAATTATAAGGCATGGGTAATTGGAGAAATTACCGCGGGGGAACGCAGGGTGATTATTAATGAATAGGGAGGAAGAAAATGTTAAACTTAGGGGTTTTGGCTTCGGGACGGGGGAGTAACTTTCAGGCGATTATTGATGCGATTGCGTGGGGAGTTTTGCCGGCAAAAATTAAAGTGCTGGTGACCGATAATCCTGAAGCTTACGCTATCGAACGGGCCAGGCGGGCAGGTATACCCTGGCATTACTTTGACCCGAAAGGTTTTAAAAATAAAGAGGAATACGAAAAGGAGATAGTGAAAACCTTACTTTCCTATGAAGTTGATACGGTGTGTCTTGCGGGCTACATGCGCTTAATTGGCAAACCTTTACTTTCTTCTTTTCCCATGAGGATTATTAATATCCATCCGGCGCTGCTACCGGCGTTCCCCGGGCTTCATGCCCAAAAGCAGGCTCTTGATTACGGGGTGAAAATTGCCGGCTGTACCGTGCATTTTGTCGATGAGGGGATGGATACCGGCCCCATTATTTTGCAGGCAGCGGTTCCGGTGTACGATGACGACAGTGAGGAAAGCTTAAGTGAGCGGATCTTAGAACAGGAACACCGAATTTTGGTAGAGGCGCTTAGGCTTTTAAGTGAAAACCGCTTATTGGTAGAAGGACGGCGGGTAAGAATCTTGCCGGACGGGGGTGAAGGACATGGGAAGTAAGCGGGCTTTAATTTCCGTTTACGATAAAAAGGGTATAGTGGAATTTGCCGGGAAATTAGTAGATTTAGGCTTTGAAATAATTTCTACCGGGGGAAGTTATAAAGTTTTAAAAGAGGCCGGTATCCCGGTTACGTATATAAGTGATATTACCGGTTTTCCGGAAATTTTAGAAGGACGGGTAAAGACTTTGCATCCGGCAATTCACGGGGGTATCCTGGCCAAAAGAACGGAGGAGCATTTAAAGGAAATTTCAGCCCAGGGTATAAAGCCTATTGATTTGGTGATAGTAAACCTGTATCCATTCCGGGAAACGGTAGCGCGGGGAGCTGATCGTGACGAAATCATTGAAAATATTGACATAGGTGGCCCCACTTTAATCCGGGCAGCAGCCAAAAACCACCGGTACGTTACGGTGGTGGTCGATCCGGAAGATTATGCGGAAGTGGCCGAACATCTGAAAAAGGGAGAGGTGCCGCCTGAGGTCAGGGAAAGGTTAGCTTTAAAAGCGTTCCGCCATACTGCCAGTTACGACATTGCTATTGCCAATTATTTTGCGGGAAGGTTAGAGGATGGTGGTTTTCGGAAAAAATTATATATTGAAGCGGAACAGGTGGAAATGCTGCGGTACGGAGAAAATCCCCACCAGCGGGGAGCGGTTTACCGGGTGGAGGGGACTTTTGGACTGGTTGATGCGGAAATTTTAAACGGTAAAGCCATGAGCTTTAATAATTACCTTGATGCCGATGCAGCGTACCGGTTAATCTGGGAGTTTCGTGAGCCGGCGGCAGCCATAATCAAGCACACCGTACCCTGCGGTGTGGCTACCGGGGAAAATTTAAAGGAAGCTTACGAAAAAGCGTATGCCGGTGATCCGGTGTCGGCTTACGGGGGAATTGTTGCTTTTAACGGTGCGGTTGATGAAAAGGTGGCTGAGCTTTTGGTTCAGCATTTTTACGAGGTAATAATTGCTCCGGACTTTTCCGATGAAGCCTTAAAAATCTTGCGGGAAAAGAAGAATTTACGGGTTATAAAGGCAAAACCGCTTGCTTTAGAGGAACTTAATTTAAGGCAAATTAGCGGAGGACTGTTGCTTCAGGAAAATGATGGGAAGCTTTATGAAGAATTAAAGGTGGTAGCGGGTAATGATTTAACCGAAGGGCAAAGGGAAGATATAGTTTTTGGTTTAAAAGTAGTGAAATACGTTAAATCCAATGCCATAGCTGTGGTAAAGGACGGGATGCTTTTAGGAGCTGGCGGTGGGCAGACCAGCCGGATTGATGCGGTAAAAATTGCATTAAATAAAGCCGGGGAAAGAGCCCGGGGAGCGGTGGTGGTTTCCGATGCCTTCTTCCCCTTTGCCGATTCCATCGAGGAACTGGCCAAAGCGGGGGTTTCGGTGGTAGTAGAGCCGGGAGGAGCGGTGCGCGACCGGGAAGTAATCGAAGAAGCGGCAAAAAGAAATGTAACTCTCGTTTTTACGGGAGTAAGGCATTTCTTACATTAGGAGGGTTAGTGGATGAAGGTTCTGGTAGTGGGAAGTGGCGGCCGGGAGCATGCTATAGTAAAAAAACTTAAGGAAAGTCCAAAAGTTACGGAGGTATTGGCCGCTCCGGGTAATGCCGGCATTGCCCGGGAGGCTCGGGTGGTGCCGGTGGAAGTGGATAACCTGTCCGGGCTTTTGGAAATTGCCCTGCGGGAGAAAGTGGATTTAACGGTGGTGGGACCCGAGCTTCCCTTAACCCTGGGGATTGTCGATTATTTTAACGAACATGGTCTTTTAGTCTTTGGCCCAGGCCGGGATGCGGCCCAAATTGAGGGCAGTAAAAGTTTTGCCAAGGAACTGATGCGGGAAAACGGTATTCCTACGGCTTTTTATGAAACTTTTACCGATTATAACGAAGCCAGGGAGTACGTTTACCGGAAAGGGGTGCCGATAGTCATTAAAGCCGACGGCCTGGCGGCGGGTAAAGGGGTTTACGTTTGCCAGGAGTTGGAGGAAGCGATAAAAGCTTTAAACGATATTTTCGTTAAGCGGATTTTTGGGGCTGCGGGAAATAAAGTGGTCATTGAAGAATATCTCGAGGGGCAAGAGGTTAGCGTCCTCGCTTTTACCGATGGGGAAACGGTGGTGCAAATGGTGCCGGCACAGGACCATAAAAGGGTGTTTAACAACGACCAGGGACCCAATACCGGGGGAATGGGAGCCTATGCCCCGGCTCCCGTATATACTCCGGAAATTGCCGAAAGGGTCCAGCGGGAAATCCTGCTGCCCACATTAAAGGGGCTTAAAGGGAAAGGAATAACCTACCGGGGAGTTTTGTATGCGGGGCTTATCTTAACCCGGGAGGGGCCAAAAGTTTTGGAGTTTAATGCCCGCTTTGGTGATCCCGAAACCCAGGTTATCCTGCCCCTGTTAAAAACCGATTTGGTAGAGATTATGCTGGCGGTGGTGGAAAAAAGGCTTTCCGAGATAAACATCGAATTTCTGCCCAAGGCCTGTGCCACGGTAGTATTGGCCTCCGGCGGGTATCCCGGAAAATACGAAACCGGCAAAGTTATCCATGGTCTTGACCGGTTACCGCCGGGGGTGGTGGCGTATCATGCCGGAACCGCTTTCAATGGGGATGATATTGTTACCGCCGGTGGCCGGGTATTAAATATAACGGCGGTAGGGGATACCCTCAAGGCGGCCGTAGAACTTGCCTATGAAGGAGTTAAGGCCGTATCCTTTGAAGGGATGCACTACCGCACCGATATTGGCCAAAAAGCTTTGAAATTACAATAGGGCTGTTATTCAATTCGATAAGTACTTACTTCTTCCGAAGCCATAGGTATAACCTCTATGGCTTCTTTATTTTTCGGATTATTTATCCTGTAAAAAGTTACAGTAACTTTCTGCTCCTTGGGGCAATCGGCATAGCGGGCGGTTATCCGGGCTGCTGTTTTAAGCGCTACATAGGAAATATCATTTCCGGTTAACACTGCCAGGGGACCCTTAAAATTTTGCACCCGCATTAAAATGTCACTATCTTTAGCCGATGCTTTTAAAGCTTCGTTTTCCTCGTGGTTGCGGCCGACTATGAGTTTTGCTCCGTGACTTAGCCTAAACTGGCGGCCGATATTTAGCCTTTTGATTTCTCTTAAATCGTACTGACCGTGGTTGATTAAATCCTTCAGCTTTTTTCCGTATTCCACCTGGGTTAAAAGGCAACCCCCGGCTGGGGAAGGATAATTTTGGATTCCCAGTTCTCTGGCTAAAGCCATCTGGGGCTTGCGGTTACGGCCGGAAAAATCCAAAAGTTTTTCCCGGTCGATTATCCCCAAGCGTTCCGGCAAAGTGGGGGGAAGGTTTTTGGCGGTAAGCGGCCGTACCAAGATATCTTCTACTCCCGCTTCTCTTGCGGTTTGTTGCATCGAGTGGCGCATCTGGGATTTTGGCCTTTGACCCAGCACTTCACCGCTTATTAAAAAAGAAGCGTTGTATTTGGGCAAAAGTTCTTTGGCTTTTTTTAACATGAAGGCCCGGCAGTCAATGCACGGGTTCATCGCTTTTCCGTAACCGTATTTTGGTTTTAAAATTATTTCCAAATAATCGTCGCCCAGCGGTTCTAAAATTAGCGGTACTCCCAATTCTTTGGCTTTCTCTTTGATATATTCGGTTTTTACTTCTGAAACGAAAGGATTTATAAAATGAAGAGCGGTAACATCGGCACCGGCTCTTTGGGAAACTTTTATAGCCAGAATACTGTCAAGACCGCCGGAAAAGAGAGCTAAGGCTCGATTGTTCATGGTCAAAGCCTCCTTTAAAAACTTCATTTAATAATATACCGTAGTTTTTCTTGAAAAAAAAGAGCGGCTTAATTTAAAGTAGAGCCGCTCTTTTTAAGGACGCCTTCTTTTGTCAAAAACAATCCGGTAATTAGCTAATTCCTGGTCAGTAGCTTTTAAAACATTAACCCGTTTTACTACGGAATCGTTCCAAATCCTTACCGAAACTGAGGCCTCAGGAGTATCGGCATAGCGGGCGGTGACTTTGGCTGCAAGGTAAAAATCGTCTTCCGTTGGATTGCCTTGAATTAAAGTAGTTGGTCCGGTAAAACCTTCTACCTTGGCGAGGAATTCTCCGGGTTTTTTAAAATACGAAATCAATTCGTTTTCCTGGGCATTTCTTCCCACGATAATTTTGGCGGTGGGGGAAAGGCGAAAATGACGCCCAAATTTTAAACGATCAATATCTTCTACCGTTAGCTTACCGTTGTAACGAATTAAATCCTGCACTTTGCCGGCAAATTCTTTTTTGGTTAAAAGGCATCCTCCCGAGGGGCAGGGATAATCGTTTATCCCAAAACTTGCGGCAAGTTCCATCTGGGTTTTCCGGGAGCGACCGGAAATAGCTAAAAGTTTATCCCGGGAAACGTATCCTTCTTGCTCGGCAATCGTTGGGGGAAAGTGCAGGGCCGAAAGGGGCCGGAGAACCAAACCCTTAATTCCCGCTTCCCGGTCGATTAAATTTATCGCATCCCGTCGCTGCGAATTAGGCCGCTGCCCTAAAACCTCGCCGGTAATCATAAATTTGGCGCCGATTTCTTCCATAAGTTTCTTTGCTTTTTTAAATTTGAAGATCCGGCAGTCAATGCAAGGATTTAAAGCGCTGCCGTAGCCGTGGGGTGGGTTTTCCACGATTCTTAAATATTCTTCACCGCAGTTTTGCACATGAAGCTTTATACCTAAATCGGCTGCGAGTTTAGCGGTGGAAGCACATCCCTGGCCTTTAGCTAAACAACGGCAAAAAGGGCTGGTAAAATTAACCGCTTCTACTTCTACACCTTGTTCCAGAATAAGCTTTATGGCTAAAGTGCTGTCAAGGCCTCCCGAAAAGAGTGCCAGAGCCTTCACCATTTTATTCACCTCCCTAAACGCTTCCTTTAGGGACGGTTCTGTCCGAGTGCTATTATTACGTATAATAGGAATAGCACGTTCTAAGAACCGTCCCTCTAAGGTGTGTTGATTACTGACTGTAGTACAAGAAAAGTATAACGAAAAAGTTAACAGAAGACAACCGAAAATTGTTGACAAGAATATTTTAGTATATTAAAGTATTAAAATAAGAAAAGTTGCGGGGGGGTTCTATGTTTAAGTATGAGGGAAAATTACGGGACCCGGCGTTTGACAGTTTGTTTGAGGCAATACTTGCCCTGAAAAATATTGATGAATGTTATGCTTTTTTTGAAGATATCTGCACTATTGCGGAATTAAAAGCTTTGGCCCAGCGCTGGGAAGTGGCGAAAATGCTGGATGAGGGAAGAACCTATCAGGAAATTGTCCAAAAAACCGGAGCAAGTACCGCTACCATTAGCCGGGTTAAAAGATATTTAAATTACGGCGCTTCCGGTTACCGGCTGATGCTTAAACGCTTAAAGGAAGAAGGGAAATTATGAGGGAAAACTTTAAGGAACTACCAATGGGAGTAAGAGATTATCTACCCGGGGAAGCAGCGTTACGGAGATACCTGGAAAACTTGTTTGTAGAGCTGGTGGCCAAGGAAGGCTTTCAAGAGGTTATAACTCCTTCCTTTGAGTATTATGAAACTTTGCGGGAATCATCGGAGACCGATTTAATTAAATTTGTGGACCGTACGGGAGAGCTTTTGGCCCTCAGGGGAGATATGACCACCCCCATTGCCCGGGTGGTTTCTACCAAAATGAAGCATCGGGAGTTACCCCTTAAAATTTTTTATGCGGCAACGGTTTTTTCCGGGAATTTTTCCGGAAGAAACAAACTTAGAGAGTTTAAACAACTGGGGATTGAAGTGTTTGGGGATATTACTTCAAAATTAGAATCAGACTTAATAAAACTAATGGCTGTGTATTTGCGTAAAGCCAAGGTGAAAAACCTGGAAATTTCTCTGGGACATGTGGATATTTTAACGGGGCTTATTGAAGAATACGAACTTTTTAACCATTTTTCGGAAATAAAAAATGCTTTAAATCAAAAAGATTACGTAGCTTTGGAGGGAATTTTTGAGAGGGCGGGAAAAAGTCAAAGGGTCCGGGAAAGTCTGGTGGATTTTTTACAGCAGCGGGGAGGTAAAGCAATCCTAAGAAAGGCAAAGAAAATGTTAAGCCATCCGAAAGCCAAAAAAGCCTTAGAAGAACTGGAGGAGGTTACCGAATACCTAATTTCTGAGGGAGTAAGGGAATTAAAGCTGGATTTTTCTTTGGTCAGGGATTTAAACTATTACACCGGTTTGGTGTTTGAAGCTTACACCCCTTATTTAGGCTATCCTTTGGGGGGTGGAGGGCGTTACGATACCCTTTTAAAAAAATTTGGCTGGGATACACCGGCTTTTGGTTTTGCCCTGGGGTTGGAAAGAATTGTTGAAAGTATTGCCAATAGTATTGACAAATAATTTTTTTAACCTTATGATTTTAGTATATTAATAATTTAACACTTTAACAAAATAAAGTGAGGCTATAAAAATGAAAAATGGTTTAACTTTTGCCCTGCCTAAAGGGACATTATTTCCCGATACGGTGCGCCTTCTCTATAAAGCGGGTTTTTTAAAAAAGGAAGAGGTCCTTTTGGAAAGTCGAAAACTCGTAATTAAAGATGGCCCATATACTTTTATTATCTGCCGGCCGACCGATATCCCCACTTTTGTGGAGCATGGAGCGGCCGACCTGGGTATTGTGGGTAAGGATGTAATTGAAGAGCAGCGACGGGAAATTTTTGAACTTTTGGATTTAAAATACGGAAAATGCCATTTTGCCGTGGCGGCACCCAGGGATAACCCTAAAGTGCACGATTTGGGAAAGCTTACGGAAGTCAGGGCGGCCAGCAAATTTCCCGAAGTAACCCGACGGTTTTTTAAAGGTCTTGGGGTGCGGGCGGAGGTTATCAAAATGCACGGGAATGTAGAGCTGGCTCCGCTGGTGGGTCTTGCTGATGTAATTGTGGACCTGGTTTCTACCGGAAGAACTTTAAGGGAAAATAACTTAATTGAAATAACGAAGATAATGGATATAACCGCAAGGTTGGTTGCCAACCGGGTAGCCGCCAGGGTTTATGACCGGGAAATAAAAGCAATTGTAAAAAAGTTCAAGAATTTAGTTGGGGGCGAAAAAAATGAAGTTAATCTTAAATAAAGAAGAACTTTTAGATAAATATTCCCGGCGCAAAGCAGTGGAGGAAGATATAGAGCAACAGGTACGAAAAATTCTTAATGAAGTGGCAAGTTCGGGGGATGAAGCGTTAATCGAGTACGCCCGGGAGTTTGATGGTTTTAAGGGGGATTTAAGCAATCTTAAAGTAAGCGAAGAGGAAATAGATAAAGCTTACAGGGAAGTGGACGATGGGTTTTTAAATAGTCTTCGCAAAGCAATTCAAAGGGTTTTTGATTTTCACCAAAAGCAACTTCCCCGGAGCTGGTTTACCACGGAAGAAAACGGAAATATCCTGGGACAAATTTATACTCCCGTGGAGGTTGCCGGGATTTACGTACCGGGCGGTACTGCAGCCTATCCTTCGTCGGTGGTGATGAATGCCGTACCGGCAAAAGTTGCCGGGGTAAAAAGAATTGTGATGGTTTCGCCCCAAAAAGGCGAGCGGATGAATCCTTATGTTTTGGTTGCCGCCCGGGAAGCCGGGGTGACGGAAATTTACCGGGTTGGCGGAGCGCACGCCATAGCTGCCCTGGCTTTTGGCACCAAAACCATCCCCAGGGTAGATGTAATTACCGGACCGGGCAATATTTATGTGACCATCGCCAAAAAGCTCGTTTACGGCACGGTCAATATCGATATGCTGGCAGGCCCCAGTGAGGTGGTGGTTATCGCCGATAGCTCGGCAAAGCCCGAGTATCTTGCCGCGGATATGTTATCCCAGGCGGAACATGATTCCCTGGCTTCGGGGGTGGTTATTACCTGGGATGGGGAGCTGGCCCGAAAGACAGCGCAAAAAGTGGAGGAGTATTTAAAGCTCCTACCCCGCCGGGAGATAATTTTAAAAGCTTTGGAAAATTGCGGAGGAATTGTGGTGGTGGACGATGAAGAGGAAGCTTTACAGCTTGCCAACCAGCTGGCTCCGGAGCATTTGGAGTTAATGCTCCCCAATCCTTTCGGCTATTTAGCTAAAGTAAAAAATGCCGGAGCGGTTTTTTTGGGACAGTTTAGTCCTGAACCCATGGGGGATTATTTGGCCGGACCCAATCACGTTTTGCCCACTTCCGGAACTAGCCGCTTTTATTCGCCCCTGTCGGTGGATAATTTCTTAAAGAAAAGTAGCGTAATTTATTATTCCCAAGAAGGTTTTTTGGCCGATGCCAGGGATGTTATTAAACTTGCCGAAACGGAAGGGCTATTTGCCCACGCCCTTTCGGTGAAAGTGAGGATTTCCAATGAATAAGCCGAGATATTTTAAAGAAGCCTTTGCCCAGCTAAAGCCCTACGAACCTCATCTGGTTTCCTATGAAATTAAACTTGATGCCAATGAAAACCCGTATCTTTTTCCAAAAAGTTTACTGGAAGAAATCTTCTCCAAAATTGGGACAAGGGATTTTCCCCTTTATCCCGATCCCTTGGCTGGGAGGCTTCGTATTAGACTCTCGGAAAAGCTTGGGGTTTTGCCGGAAAATATAGTTTTAGGAAATGGTTCCGATGAGTTGATTCTTTGCCTTTATTTAGCCTTTGGGGGATACGGGAGGATTGCCTTAAGTTTTTCTCCTTCCTTTGTGATGTATCGACACCATGCTTTTGTAACCCAAACGGAATTTTTCGAAGTTTCGTACCGGGATGATTTTAGCCTTGATCTGGATGAAACGAAAAAAGCCATTGAAAAGTATCAACCCCATTTAGTGTTTCTGGCCAATCCCAATAACCCGACGGGAACCCTGGTGGATATAGAAACGATTAAAAAGCTTTTAGCTTACGACCATTTGCTGGTAGTGGATGAGGCGTACGTGGAATTTTCGGGAGTTTCGGCGATAGATTTATTAAAAAAATATCAAAACCTTGTTATTTTGCGGACCTTTTCCAAAGCCCGGGCTCTGGCCGGCTTAAGGTTGGGATATTTAGTTGCCAGCGTTGATGTGGTAAAGGAAATTATCAAGGTAAAAAATCCCTATAATGTAAATGTTTTTTCCCAGATTGCCGGGGAAGTGGTTTTGGCCAACGAAGAAGTTTTTCAAGGGGAAATTAAAGAAATCGTAGCCGAAAGGGAAAGGCTTTATAACCAGTTAGCTTCTTTGGGTTTAAAGCCGGTGAAAAGCCACGCTAATTTTATACTGGTGGAATTCGGGGAAAAGGCAAAAAAGATTCACCAGGAGTTAATTAACCACGGAATTTTAGTGCGGTACTTGGGAGGAGCCCTTGCTAATTATTTACGGATAACCGTTGGTACACCGGAAGAAAACCGGCAACTTTTAAAGAAACTGGGGGAAATCTTATGAGGCGGGCCGAGGTACAACGAACAACATTAGAAACCATGATTAATGTGGAGTTTACAATGGACGGAAACGGGGAGTTTTCCGGAACTTCAGGCCTTGGGTTTTTTGACCACATGCTCACCCTGTTTTGTAAATTTGGCGGGTTTAATTTAAATCTTTCCTGCCAGGGAGACCTGGAGGTAGATGACCACCACACGGTGGAAGATATTGGTCTGGTTTTGGGGGAAGCGTTTTCTAAAGCTTTAGGGGATAAAAAGGGAATTGCCCGCTTTGCCTCGGGTTTTTATCCGATGGATGAAGCATTAATGCTGATAGCGGTTGATATTTCCGGACGGCCGTATCTTGCCTTTGAAGCTGACTTTCCGCCGGTTTTGGCAGGAAAGTTTAACTACCAGATGGTAGAAGAGTTTTTACGCGGGTTTGTGCAAAAAGCCGGGATTACGTTGCATGTCCGGGAAATTTCGGGCAAAAACTTACACCATAAAGCCGAGGCAATTTTTAAAGGCTTGGGACGTACCTTAAAAGTTGCGGTTTCCGTCCAGGGGGATGAATTACCCTCAACCAAAGGAGTGATTTAGAAAGTGACGGTTGTGGTAGATTACGAAATGGGTAATCTTTTAAGTGTGACCAAGGCTTTAGAAGAACTGGGATATAAACCTTCCGTTACTTCGGATCCCAGGAAAATTTTGGAGGAGGATTTGGTGGTTTTACCCGGGGTTGGGGCGTTCAGGGATGCGGTGAGGAATTTAAAGGAAAAGGGGCTTTTTTTGGCTTTAAAAGAACGGGCTTCCTTAAACCGGCCAATCCTGGGGATTTGTCTGGGGATGCAGCTTTTTTTTACGAAAAGCTATGAAGATGGCGAGTATGAGGGTTTGGACCTTATTCCCGGGGAAGTGGTTCGTTTTCAAAAAGCTCCCAAAATTCCCCACATGGGGTGGAATAACTTGGTACCGGTAGACACGACCCATGAACTTTTTAAGAATTTACCGGATTATTATGTTTATTTTGTCCACTCCTACTATGCCCAGACCGACTCCAGGTATGTTTTAGCTTATACCGAATACGGGGAAAAGTTTCCGGCGGCGGTAAGGCGGGGCAGTATTATTGGCTTTCAGTTTCATCCGGAAAAAAGCGGACCGGTGGGAAGGCAGATACTTAAGAATTTGAGGGAGATGCTATGATTTTAATACCAGCAATAGATTTAATGGGGAAAAAAGTGGTGCGGCTTACGCAGGGGGAAAAAGAGCGGAAAACCGAATACCCGATTTCGCCCGTGGAGCTGGCCTTAAAGTATCAGGAAGCGGGAGCCAGGCTAATTCATGTCGTGGATTTGGATCGTGCTTTTACCGGGGAAAGTGAAAATTTTGAAGTCATTGCCGAAATTATTAAAAATGTTTCCATACCGGTACAGGTCGGTGGAGGCATAAGAGATATTGAAAGTTTTCGGGAGTTAATAGACTTAGGAGTTTCCCGGGTTATTGTAGGGACGATAGCGGTAACCAATCCGGAGCTTTTAGAGGAGATGCTTACCCTTGACCGGGATAAGGTTGCGGTCGGGATTGATGCCAAAAACGGCTGGGTAGCAATTAAAGGCTGGGTGGAAAGTTCCAATTACCGGGCTTTGGACCTGGCCTATAAGGTTAAGGAAATGGGAGTTACCACAATAATTTATACCGACATTGCCCGGGACGGGAGTTTAACCGGGCCCAATTTTAATGAAACTTTAAAGCTTGCCATTGATACCGGTTTAAAGGTAATAGCCTCGGGTGGTATTTCTGGTTTAGAGGATTTAAGACGCTGGCGGGAACTCGGGGAAAACAAAATCTACGGGGTTATTGCCGGAAAAGCAATATTAGAAGGTAAAATTGATTTAAAAGAAGGGATTAGGATACTGGAAGGGGAGTCTTAATGTTAACGGTGCGGATAATTCCCTGCCTGGATGTGAATAAAGGGCGGGTGGTAAAAGGGGTAAATTTCTTAAACCTTGTGGATGCCGGAGACCCGGTTGAGCTTGCCGCTTTTTACGACCGGGAAGGTGCCGATGAGGTGGTATTTTTGGATATTACTGCTTCCTTTGAGGGGCGACAAACCATGGTGGAAGTGGCCAAGCGGACGGCTACAACCCTTTCCATCCCCTTTACCATTGGCGGAGGTATAAGAAATATTGATGATATCCGAGCCCTTTTGGCTTCCGGGGCGGATAAAGTATCGATTAATTCGGCGGCGGTAAAAAATCCCGAACTTGTCCGGGAAGCGGCTTTAAAGTTTGGCAGCCAGTGTATTGTGGTGGCTATCGATGCCAAAAGAAAAAAAGATGGTGGCTTTGAAGTTTATATCCACGGTGGGCGTACTCCCACCGGAATAGATGCGGTAGAATGGGCTAAGGAAGTGGAGAGACTCGGGGCCGGAGAAATCTTACTTACCAGTATGGATAGAGATGGAACGAAAGATGGCTATGACCTCGAACTTACCCGGGAAATTGCCGATGCGGTGAAAATTCCGGTAATTGCCTCGGGGGGTGTGGGAGAGCTTTCCCATTTTTACGAAGGAGTGGTTTTGGGGCACGCTTCGGCTCTTTTGGCAGCTTCGGTGTTTCACTTTGGTAAATTTACCATTAAAGAAGTAAAGAGGTACTTAAAAGAGCGGGGGATACCGGTCCGATTGGGGGATACCGAAAATGGAACTTAAGTTTGACGAAAAAGGCTTGATTCCGGCGGTGGTACAGGATATTGATACCAGAGAAGTTTTAATGGTAGCTTACATGAATGAAGAAAGCGTAAAAAAATCCCTGGAGACCGGTCAAACCTGGTTTTACAGCCGCTCCCGTAACGCTTTATGGCATAAAGGGGAGACGTCCGGCAATACCCAGGAAATTGTGGAGATCCGGTATGATTGTGATGCCGACTGCTTATTAATAAAAGTAAGGCAAAAGGGGGTAGCGTGTCATACCGGAAATTACAGCTGTTTTTACCGAACCCTCTGGGAAGGAAAAGGCGAGAGAGAAGATTTAAACGAGGTTTTGGCCAAACTCTGGCAGATTATCCTTGACCGGAAACAAAAGCTGCCGGAAGGTTCTTATACGGCAAAATTATTTCAAAAAGGAATAGATAAAATTGCCCAGAAGGTGGGCGAAGAAGCGGTAGAAACGGTTATAGCCTCTAAAAATGATGATAAAGGAGAATTAATTTACGAAGCCGCTGATTTGGTTTATCATCTACTGGTATTACTGGCGGCAAAGGACGTTGCTCTCGGCGATATTGCGGAGGAACTAAAAAAACGTTTTAAATAAGTATTTAAATTTGATGGCGCACTCCGGTGCGCTTTTAAATTTTTACCGACCACCTAACACCTACGACCTACCACTTTTTTATTGACAGGAAAATTTGTCCTATGTTAAACTACTTTCAAGATATATTTAAATATTTAAATATAAATTTGGAGGGAGTTTATTGGAGAAGCTTGTTAATATTTTAAAAGCTTTAGCTGACGCTCATCGACTTAGGCTTTTTTTGGAGTTAACCAAACGAGAAATGGGGGTGTGTGAGGCAATTTCTCTTTTGGGTTTATCCCAACCAGCGGTTTCGCACCATTTAAAAGTTTTAAAGCAAGCCGGGCTTATTAAAAACGAAAAACAGGGGAAAATTATTTTTTATTATGCTACTCCTGAGGCGGTGCAACTTTTGGAAAAGGAACTGGGAGGATTTTTGGGGAAGATTCGAAAATTACTGGAAACTCCGGTAAAACCTTCACCCCTTCGGGAACAACCGGATTTATGCGAATTTTTAGGATTTAAAAAAGAAGTCTGTGAGGAAGGAGAGGAGTTATGAGCCAAACTTCTGCTAAATTATCGTTTGTAGACCGGTATTTAACCGTCTGGATTTTACTGGCAATGGTTTTGGGTGTTGCCATTGGTTATTTCTTTCCCGGGATTGCTGGGCTTTTAGACCGCTTGAGCATTGATACCACTTCCATACCCATTGCTATTGGCCTTATCTGGATGATGTATCCGCCGCTGGCCAAAGTGCGGTATGAAGAAGTTAATAAAATTTTCCGGGGTGGCAGCAAAATTTTCCTATTTTCCATCCTGCAAAACTGGATTATCGGGCCGGTTTTAATGTTTATTTTGGCCTATATTTTCTTAAGAAACTATCCCGAGTATTTCATGGGATTAGTTTTAATCGGCCTTGCCCGGTGTATCGCCATGGTTATTCTCTGGAATGCTCTGGCCAAAGGAGACGCTGAGTATGCAGCAGCACTTGTTGCGCTAAATTCCCTCTTTCAGGTATTTTTCTACTCAACTTATGCTTATTTCTTTATCAAAGTGGTTCCGGGCTGGCTTGGTTATGATACCAAGGGGGTTGTCCTTGACATTTCCATGGCGGAAATCGCTAAGAGTGTTTTTATCTACCTTGGTATTCCTTTTTTAGCCGGAGTAATTACCCGGTTTTCTCTTTTGAAATCCAAAGGGCGGGAATGGTATGAAACAAAGTTTATCCCCAAATTAAGTCCTACCGCTTTATATGCGTTACTTTTTACCATTGTCGTGATGTTTTCTTTAAAGGGTCAGTACATTGTGAAACTTCCGTTGGATGTGGTTAGGGTAGCTATTCCTTTAATTGCTTACTTTGTATTAATGTTCTTTATTTCCTTTTACATTTCGGCCAAGGCTGGTTTTGGTTATGCCCGGACCGCTACATTATCGTTCACTGCTGCCAGTAACAATTTTGAGCTGGCGATAGCGGTGGCTGTGGCTACCTTTGGGTTAAATTCCGGGCAGGCGTTTGCGGCGGTTATCGGTCCCCTCATTGAAGTGCCGGTTATGCTCTGGCTGGTTAACATGGCCTTAAAATTAAAAGATAAATATTTTGGCGAAGGTGAACAGTATTATGAGTGGTTTTAAAGTCCTGCGGTTGAGGGGGAGATTGTTCTCCGTTTACCGGGGGTTCTAATAAACTCCAGTACGACGAAGGAAGGAACCATAACCAATGATTCTTTTATTGATGGTTATTGAATTTACCTGTGGTTCTTTGATGTTTTCCTACTGGTTAGGAGTTATGGTTGGCAAAAAATTAGAAGATGTTAGGGATGGAAATCCGGGAGCTTTTAATCTTTGGTATGCCGCTGGATTTAAAGTGGGTATTTTGGGTGCTATTTTGGATTTTTTGAAGGGATATTTTCCCCTTGTTTATTTTATTAAAAAAGAATATCTTATAAATGGAATAGCTCTGATTTTTGTGGCAATAGCACCTGTTTTAGGCCATGCTTTTTCTCCCTTTTTAAGATTTAAAGGAGGGAAAGCTATGGCCGTTACTTTTGGTGTATGGAGCGCAGTTACGGACTTTAAGGCTTCATTTTTTTACGCAGTTGTACTGGGGATTTTAAAAGCTCTTGAAAGAATTTATTTTTGGGGTAGCCCATCTTTACCTGAAAGGGACGCAATGCTTGATATCGTTGGTTTTACCATTTTAATGTTTTTTTTAATTGGAAATGGTTTTGAAAAATTGCTTTTACTCTGGGTATTTAATTTTCTTGTTTTACTTTATAAAAGACGAAGGGATTTCAAGATTTTGCTGAAAAAAAGGGGAAATTTCCTGTTTAAATAAACAAGTGAAAAATTTTAGTCACAGAAAAAATAAAATATGGTATAATTAAAAAAAGTAAATTAATTAAATCAATAGGCGGGGTGGAGATGGAAAAGAAAAGTACTATTGCTTTAATTGTGGTATTTGTCATTGCCCTTTTAGCCTTTGGAGTGTATTACGCTACTAACCGGGAATTAGGCTCGCCGGCTAATAGCGGCAATGTAATTGATCAGTACAATGAGGCTTTAAAAAACCATGAACCTTTTTTATTAGAGTTTTCCGGGGCAACCTGACCTACCTGTGCGCAAATGGCACCGGTGGTGCAGGAATTAAAGAAAGAATACGAAGGACGGATGCGGGTAATTGTAGCGGAAGTTAGTCGTCAGGATAGCCAACAGTTAGCAGCAAAATTTGGTATCCAGTACGTCCCAACGTTTATTGTAGTTGATCAAAACGGGAATATTGTCCCCTGGACTGATGCCCAGGGCAATCAAATGCCGATGTTTGTTGGCGGGCTTACTAAGGAAGAGTTAAAAGCCCAGATGGATAAAGTGGCTTTAAAGGAAAAAAAAACCCCTGAATTAAATGATTCGGGGAAGAAAAAATCTTTTGCCCAAACGCTTGCGGATAAGCTTCCAGGGTTACTGGGGGATTCAAAGCTTTTAGCGCTTTTTGTTGTTTTTCTTGGGGGGATTGCTACCAGTTTTACCCCTTGTATCTTAGGTATGATTCCGCTTATTATCGGTTACACCGGTGGTTATGCCGGGCGGTCACCGGCCAAAGGATTTATTTACTCGCTATTTTTTGTCCTGGGTCTTGCTACGACTCTTACCCTTTTGGGAGTTGGAATTGGGGTTTTAGGAACTTTTATCAAAAGCCGGTTATTTGCTTTTAATTTTATTCTGGGGATAGTGGCCATTTTAATGGGATTTGCGGTGATGGGCTTTTATACGATAAATCTTCCTGGCTTAAAAAGGATGCCGGTTAAGGGCACCGGACTTTTTTCTTCGTATTTAATGGGCTTGTTCTTTGGCTTATCCGCCAGCCCCTGTGCCACGCCGGTTTTAATTGTTATTGTAACTTATGCGCTGGCTAAAGCATCGCCTTTATTTGGCGGAGCGCTCCTGTTTTCCTACAGTTTTGGCCATGGCCTACCCTTAATCTTAGCCGGTACCTTTTCTGCCTTTTTGGGTAAGATTACTTCCTTAGGACGGTACGGGGAAATAATTAATTATATTTTTGGCGGGATACTTGTGTTGTATGGGTTGTACCTTTTGTTTGGAAGATTATTATAGCAAAATAAGTTCAAAAAGGCCGGAATGGAAATCCGGCCTTTTATGTTTTAGGGGTAGGAAAACTTATTGGTTGGCGTGCTCTAAAATAATTTTTTCCAGTTCTGCTTTGGAGGGGACCCTTCCGGATAAAACGACTTTTTCGTTAATGACCAGGCCCGGCGTGGACATTACTCCGTATTTCATGATTTCGGGAATGTCCTGGACTTTTTGAACATTGGCATCAATGTTTAATTCGGCTAAAGCATTAAAAACCATTCTTTCTAACTTTTCGCAGTTAGCACAGCCCATACCTAAAACTTTAATATCCATAAAAATGCCTCCTTTTGGTAAATTTTAATTAAAAAATAGCATTAAATAAGTAGCCGGTTAATAAAATCCCAAAACCAACAATTCCTACAAAGGTTGCCAGGAGCTTAGGCTTTAAAACTTTGCGTAAAATAATCATTTCCGGAAGACTTAGTGCCGTTACCGACATCATAAAGGCTAAAACTGTACCTAAGGCAACTCCTTTTTCAAAAAGGACTTTTACAATAGGGATTACCCCGGCGGCGTTGGAATAAAGGGGGATACCAAGTACTACTGCAAAGGGTACTGCCCAAAGCTGACCACGACCTGCGTATTTAACAAAAAAGTCGGTAGGTACATATCCGTGCATAAAGCCGCCAATGGCAATGGCAATCAAAACATACGGCCAGACTTTTTTAAGAATGTCTTTGGTAGCAAATTTGGCAAACTCCACTCTTTGGGCAAAATTCATACCCTGAGTAGATGCAGCCTGCTCACCCATTTTAATCTGGTAAACGTAATCTTCCACCCAGTGTTCTAACTTAAGTTTTCCAATGATTATACCTGAAATTATGGCAATTACTAAGCCGGAAGCAACGTAAATTAATGCCACTTTAACTCCAAACATTCCTAAAAGCATGACCAAAGCTACTTCATTGACCATTGGGGCTGAAACAAGATAGGAAAAGGTAACTCCTAAAGGTACACCTGCTTCGACAAAACCGATAAACAGGGGAACGGCGGAGCAGGAGCAAAAAGGCGTAACGGTACCAAACAAGGCAGCAAGAATATTACCCAAAAAACCAAACCTGCCGCTTAAGACTTTCCGTGTTTTTTCCGGGGTGATGTACGAGCGAAGGTAGGAAACGACGAAAATAATTACAGCAAGTAAAAGAAAAATCTTTATGGTATCGTAAATAAAAAAGTGTACTGCTTCGCCCAGCGCGCTTCCTTTTTCAAGACCAAAAAGCCGGTAGGTTACAAGATCAGCAAAGGAATTAAGCATTAAAATCCTCTCCCTTTAAAAGGTTTTCGCTTTCTTTTTTGGTTTCTTCAATGACGATATCTTTTAATAAATCCACCAGTTCGACAAATTTGGGGTTGGTAAGACGGTAATGAACGTTTAATCCTACCCGGCGGGAGCTAACGATTCCCGCTCGCTTTAAAACCGCCAAGTGCTGGGAAATATTGGACTGCTCTAAGGAAAATTCTTCAATAAATTCGCAGACGCAGCGCTCGCGGTCTTTTAGGTAATAAATAACCTTTAATCGGGTAGGATGGGCCAGAGCTTTAAAAATTTCGGCAAGTTCCGCCAGCAAAAAGTCCATATTTAACCTCCTATTCACTATATTAGAATTTTCTAATATAATAATAAACTAAAAAACATGCGAAATCAAGTACAAACTTTTAGTTTTTGCTGAAGGGATTACCGGCAGTGGCGTTGAATGGTATAATGGGATGGGAAAAATATCGAGTAGATGGAGGATATCGATGGAGAAGCTGTTAGCTACTTTAAACCCAGCTCAAAGAGAAGCGGTTACCCATACCCATGGGCCACTTTTAGTTTTGGCCGGAGCGGGAACGGGAAAAACCAGAGTTTTAACCTTCCGTATCGCTCACTTGCTTTATCGGAAAATGGCCTACCCCCATGAAATTTTAGCCATAACTTTTACCAATAAAGCGGCCCGCGAAATGAAAGAACGGGTAGAAAGGTTAATCTCGGGAAGTGCCCGGGAAATCTGGAT
The DNA here is from genome assembly GCF_000012865.1 of Carboxydothermus hydrogenoformans Z-2901. Classification (GTDB taxonomy): domain Bacteria; phylum Bacillota; class Z-2901; order Carboxydothermales; family Carboxydothermaceae; genus Carboxydothermus; species Carboxydothermus hydrogenoformans. Next base: position 972,722 of record NC_007503.1, read on the forward strand.
TTCTACTTTTCATTCTTTTGCGTTAAGAATATTACGGAATGATATTGAAAAACTTGGTTTTAGCCGGGATTTTACCGTTTATGATGAGGAAGACCAATTGCAGGTAATAAAAGAGTGTTTAAAAGAGCTAAATATTGACGATAAACGGTTTGCTCCCAAAGCTATTGCCTACCATATTTCCTCGGCCAAGGACAAGCTTATTTCTCCCCGGCAGTATAGAGACGATGCCGATGACTTATTTAAAGAAAAAGTGGCGATAATTTATAATATGTACCAGGAAAAGCTTAATAAAAATAATGCCCTTGACTTTGATGATTTACTTTATTATGCGGTAAGACTATTTGAAAATTATCCTCGCGTTCTTGAATACTACCAGCGGCGATTTAAATATATTCTGGTGGATGAGTATCAGGATACAAGCCATGCCCAGTACCGGCTGGTAAATCTTTTAGCGCAAAAACACCGCAATCTCTGTGTGGTGGGAGATCCCGACCAGAGCATTTACTCTTGGCGGGGAGCGGATATTACCAATATCTTAAATTTTGAACGGGACTATCCGGAAGCAAAAGTGGTGATCTTAAAAGAAAATTACCGCTCCACCCAGAAAATCCTCGATGCGGCTAATGCGGTAATTGCCAAAAACCGGATGCGCAAGGAAAAAGAGCTTTTTTCTACCAAAGAATCCGGTCATCCGGTTTACTTTTATCCTGCAGTGGATGAAAAGGACGAAGCGGCGTTTGTGGCTTTAACCATCGAATCTTTGGTGAAAAGCGGCGAGTATAATTTCAATGACATAGCTCTTTTGTATCGAACCCATGCTTTATCCCGGAACTTTGAAGAAGCGTTTATGCAAAGAGGCATTCCGTACGTGATTTTTGGTAGCAGACGCTTTTATGATCGCAAGGAGATAAAAGACATTATTGCTTATTTACGGATAGTAGCCAATCCTTATGATAAAGTGGCTTTAAAAAGAATCATTAATGAACCCAAGCGAGGAATCGGTGAGGCGAGTTTTGCCAAAGTTGAAGCTTATGCCGACGAAACTGGACTACCCATAGGGTTATTGCTTTTAAGGGATGAAGCTTTGGCTTTGGTTTCCGGAAAAACCAGGAAAGCTTTAAAGGAATTTGGCGAAATGCTCCTCTGGTTTCGGGAATTAAAGGACAGGGTAAGTGTTACCAAACTTACCGAAGAAATTTTGGAGCGTTCCGGGTATCTACCGGCGTTAAAAGCGGAAGATACCATGGAAGCAAGGGCGAGAATTGAAAACTTAAACGAGTTTTTGACTGTAACCCAGGCTTTTGAACGGGAGAGCGAAGATAAGTCTTTAGAGGCGTTTTTAGGTACCATATCCCTGTTAACCGATGCGGATACTGAAGAAGGTGGCGAAAACCGGGTGCGGATGATGACCCTCCATGCCGCCAAAGGTCTGGAGTTTCCGGTGGTTTTTCTGGTGGGTTTAGAGGAAGGGATATTTCCTCACAGCCGGGCCATTTTCAGTATTGACCCCCAGGAATTAGAAGAAGAAAGAAGGCTTTGCTATGTAGGCATTACCCGGGCGCAAAAGAGGCTTTATCTTACCCGGGCCTGGCGGCGGACGGTTTACGGACGGACCGACTTTAACGAGCCTTCCCGCTTTTTAGATGAAATACCTGAAGAATTAATTGAAAGTTTATTAGAAACAGTTTCCGGAGGTAATCCAGTTGACAAAACTCTTTCTCCGGGGGGAGAAAAGCAAAAGGGGGCTTTTTCTCCGGGAGATAGGGTAAGCCATAAAAAGTTTGGAGTGGGAACGGTGCTGGAAGTTAAACCCAAAGAGGGAGATGTAATTATAAAAGTGAGATTTGAAGGTGGTGAAGTAAAAGAACTTCTGGGAAGTTTTGCTCCTCTGGTAAAAGTCTAAGGAGGTGGATGAATGGATAAGGAAGCTGTCAAAAAGCGTATCGAAGAACTTAGGGCCCTTCTTCATTATCACAACTACCGGTATTATGTTTTGGACCAGCCGGAAATAAGCGATGCCGAATATGACCGGATGCTCCGGGAGTTAATTTCTTTGGAGCAGCAGTATCCCGAGTTTATCACTCCCGATTCTCCATCCCAGCGGGTGGGAGGGGAAGTTGCCAAAGAATTTCGGGAAGTGGCTCATTTAAAACCGATGTACAGTCTTGATAACGCCTTTGGACCGGAGGATTTAAAGGAATTTGACCGGAGGGTCCGGTCACTGTTACCCGGGCAGGAGGTAGAGTATGAGGTAGAGTTAAAAATCGACGGTCTGGCTATATCTTTGGTGTATGAAAACGGAGTTTTGGTGCGAGGAGCCACCCGGGGTAACGGTACCACGGGGGAAGATATTACGGCTAACGTTAAAACCATTAAAGCTATACCTCTAAAATTACGAAACCCCATACCCCTTTTAGAAGTTCGGGGCGAAGCGTACATGCCCAAGGAATCTTTTGCCCGCTTAAATGAGCAGCGGGAAGAGCGGGGGGAGCCCTTATTTGCCAATCCCCGGAATGCAGCAGCAGGGTCGTTACGGCAGCTTGACCCCAAAGTTACCGCTGAACGGGACTTAAGTGCTTTTATGTATGCTATTGGGGAAGTTCAGGGATACGAGCCCAAAACCCAGGCGGAATTAATGGAGTGGCTTTCGGAGCTTGGGTTTAAAGTAAATCCTTACCGGGAAGTATTTAACAATATTGATGACGTTATTAATTACTGCCAGAGCTGGCACGAAAAGAGGTTTTCCCTGCCCTATGTTATTGATGGTTTGGTAATTAAAGTAAATAGTCTTGCCCAGCAGGAAGCTTTGGGGTTTACCGCAAAGTCTCCCCGGTGGGCGATTGCTTATAAGTTTCCAGCGGAAATTGCCGAGACCCGGTTAAAAGATATTATCGTACGGGTTGGCCGTACCGGGGTTTTAACACCGACGGCTATTTTTGAACCGGTAAGCCTGGCTGGCACTACCGTGACGCGAGCATCGCTCCATAACGAAGATTACATCCGGGAAAAGGATATTCGGATTGGCGATATCATTAGGGTGCAAAAAGCTGGCGAAATAATTCCGGAAGTAGTGGAAGTAGTGAAGGAAAAGAGGACCGGTGCTGAGAAGGAGTTTGTCATGCCTGATACTTGTCCGGTCTGCCAGGGGAAAGCGGTAAGACTTCCCGGGGAAGCAGCCTGGCGGTGTACCAATGCTTCCTGTCCTGCTCAGTTAAAAGAAGGCATCGTGCATTTTGCGTCAAGAGGAGCTATGAATATTGAAGGCCTGGGACCGGCGGTGGCCGAGCTCTTATTGGAAGCTGGCTTAATTCATAATTATGCCGACCTTTACTACTTATCTGCCGAAGAGGTTGCCAGGCTTCCGCGGATGGGGAAAAAATCGGCCGAAAACCTGATTAATGCTATTGAAAAAAGTAAGCAAAACAGTTTAGAACGGCTTATTTACGGCCTTGGAATTCGGCTTGTAGGGGAAAAAGCTGCGCGGGATTTGGCAGTTCATTTTAAGGAGCTTGACAAGTTAATTGCCGCCGGGGAAGAGGAGATCATGGCGATTCCTTCTGTGGGGCCCAAAATGGCGGCTTCAATTAAGGCGTTTTTTGCCCAAAAGGAAAATTTAGAACTTATCGAAAAGTTAAAAGCAGCAGGAGTAAACACTAAGTACCTGGCCGAGGTGCGGGATAACCGCTTAGAAGGATTAACTTTTGTCTTAACCGGAACCCTTTCATCCTTCACCCGCAAAGAAGCGGAGCAACTCATTTTAAGTCTCGGCGGAAAAGTAAGTTCTTCCGTTTCGAAAAAAACCAGTTATGTAGTGGTTGGCGAAGACCCGGGCAGTAAATTAACCAAAGCCAAAGAGCTGGGTATTCCAATTTTAACCGAAGAGGAGTTTCGCCAGATGGTGATGAGCTAAGATTTTCACTATTTTCTTGCCAATGTTTGTTAAATTTTTGTATAATGGCAAAAGGATATTTTTTAAAGGGGGAACTGTTATGACAATTTCCTTAAAAGATGTTGAACATGTGGCAATGCTTGCCCGGTTAAAATTAAGTGACGAAGAAAAGGAAATGTATACAAAACAGTTGAATGATATTTTAAAATATGCCGAGCAGTTGCAGGAGCTTGATACCGAAAACGTTAAACCCACCGCCCACGTGCTGCCCATCAAAAATGTTTTTCGGGAAGATAAAGTTCATCAGCATTTAGATCCCGAAAAAGCCCTGGCCAATGCTCCGGAACGGGAAGAAAACTTCTTTAAGGTGCCGAAAATTATTTAAAGGAGGGTACGGTTTTGGAACTATATTACTTAAGTGCAAAAGAAATAACAGAAAAAATAAAGGCTAAAGAGATATCGGCGGTAGAGGTGGCAAAAGCTACATTTGACCGGATAGAAGCGGTAGAGCCCAAAATTCAAGCTTATGTGACGGTAACCCGGGAGCTGGGACTTAAAATGGCCCGGGAAGTCGATGAAAAAATTGCCCGGGGAGAAGACCCGGGGCCGCTGGCGGGGGTACCGGTGGCCATCAAAGATAACATGTCTACCGCCGGGATTAGAACTACTTGTTCGTCCAAAATCCTGGAAAACTACATACCGCCGTATGACGCCACTGTGGTGGAAAAGTTAAAGGAAGCTGGGGCGGTGTTTACCGGTAAAACCAATTTGGACGAGTTTGCCATGGGTTCCTCTACCGAAAATTCCCGCTTTTTCCCCACCAGAAATCCCTGGGACTTAGAACGGGTGCCCGGTGGTTCTTCCGGTGGGTCGGCGGCGAGTGTGGCTGCTGGAGAAGCGGTAGTGGCTCTGGGTTCCGATACCGGGGGTTCCATCCGCCAGCCTGCTGCTTTTTGCGGAATAGTGGGCTTGAAACCTACATACGGGGCGGTAAGCCGGTATGGTTTGGTGGCTTTTGCCAGCTCCTTGGATCAAATCGGACCTTTTGCCCGGACGGTGGAAGATGCGGCCCTTTTATTAAATGTGATTGCCGGTCACGACCCGAAAGATTCAACCTCTGCCGATATTGAATATCCTGATTACTTAAGCTTTTTAAATCAGGACATTAAGGGCCTGAAAATTGGGCTGCCGAAGGAATATTTTATTGACGGTATTGATGCTGGAGTGAAAAAGGCGATTGACGATGCGATAAAGGTTTTGGAAAGTTTAGGAGCAGTCTTTGAAGAGGTATCGTTACCTCATACCAAATATTCTCTTCCGGTGTACTATCTGATTGCTCCGGCGGAAGCTTCTTCCAACCTAGCCCGGTATGACGGAGTCCGTTACGGCTACCGGGATTTTGAAGCCGAAGATGTGGTAGAAATGTTCTCCCGGACCCGGGCGGAAGGTTTTGGGGCTGAGGTAAAAAGACGGATCATGCTTGGTACCTATGCTTTAAGTGCAGGTTATTATGATGCTTATTACCTAAAGGCGCTGAAAGTAAGGACCCTTATTAAAGAAGATTTTGACCGGGCTTTTACCAAAGTAGATCTCCTTTTAACCCCAACCACTCCAACCCCGGCGTTTAAGTTTGGAGAAAAAACGTCCGACCCGGTTTCGATGTATCTTTCGGACATCTTCACCATGGCCGTAAACTTGGCCGGCCTTCCCGGGATTTCGGTTCCGGCTGGTTTTGACGGTCATCTGCCGGTATCGTTCCAGTTAATTGGCAAGCCTTTTGATGAAGGAACCTTACTGAAAGTTGCCCATGCCTTTGAGCAAAATACCGAATTTCATAAGGCACGGCCCAAGCTTTAGGAGGTGTATTATGCGCGAATACGAAGCGGTTATTGGGTTAGAAGTTCATGTGGAGTTAAAAACCAATACTAAAATCTTTTGCAATTGTTCTACCGAGTTTGGCGGCGATCCGAACTCGCACGTTTGTCCGGTGTGCTTGGGGCTTCCCGGGGTTTTGCCCGTTTTAAATAAAAAAGTGGTGGATTACGCGATTAAAGCAGCGCTGGCGTTAAACTGCGAAGTGGCCGAATACTGCAAATTTGACCGGAAAAATTACTACTACCCCGACTTACCCAAGAATTATCAGATATCCCAGTACGATTTGCCGTTAGCGAAAAACGGTTATTTAGAAATTGAGGTCGATGGGCAGGTAAAAAGAATTGGCATTACCCGGATTCACATGGAAGAAGATGCGGGAAAACTGGTACACCAGGGAAACCTTGCGGTAACACCTTACTCTTTAGTTGACTACAATCGAACCGGAGTGCCGCTGATTGAAATAGTTTCGGCGCCGGATATCCGTACTCCCGAGGAAGCAAGACTTTACTTGGAAAAACTTAAAGCAATTATCCAGTATACCGGAATTTCCGACTGCCGGATGGAGGAAGGAAGTCTCAGGTGTGATGCGAACGTTTCCGTTCGTCCCAAAGGCCAGAAAGAGTTCGGAACCAAAACGGAAATAAAAAATATGAACTCTTTTAAAGCTCTGCAAAAAGCTTTGGAATACGAAATTGCCCGGCAAATTGAGATTTTAGAGGAAGGCGGGCGAATCATCCAGGAAACCCGGATGTGGGATGAGAGCCGTCAGGTAACCCTTTCCATGCGCAGCAAAGAGGAAGCCCACGATTACCGTTATTTCCCCGAGCCGGATTTACCGCCGGTGGTCATTGACCGGGAGTGGTTAGAAGAGATAAGGGCTACATTGCCGGAACTTCCAGATGCTCGCAAGAAACGGTTTGTGGAACAGTATGGCTTAACTCCCTACGATGCCCATGTCCTGACCTTAACCCGGGAACTGGCGGATTACTACGAGGAAGCGGCGAAGGGTTACAGTAATCCAAAAGCAGTAGCTAACTGGGTCATAAATGAGCTTTTACGTTTACTAAATGCTGCAGGAAAAGAAATTACCGAATGTCCCATAAAACCTGAACAAATTACCAAGATGCTGGAACTTTTAGATAAGGGCACAATTTCCGGTAAAATTGCCAAAACGGTGTTTGAAGAGATGTTTTCATCCGGTAAAGACCCGGAGGTAATCGTCAAAGAAAAAGGACTGGTGCAAATTACCGATTTGGGTGAATTGGAAGCGGTGGTGGATAAAGTAATTGCAGCAAATCCCAAAGCGGTGGAAGATTACAAGAACGGAAAGGAAAAGGCATTAGGCTTCTTAGTTGGTCAGATTATGAAAGAAACCCGCGGACGGGCTAATCCTGAAGCGGTAAACCAGCTCTTACGGGACAAATTAGCAAAGCTATAATATAAAGACCGCTGTCTTACCGGCAGCGGCTTTTTTTTGATTTTCTACTGACCACGGACCACCTACCACTTACCACTGTTTAAGTATACAGTATAAAAACTTTGAAAATCTTTTAACAATTTTGGGGGTATGTTATCATTAAAAAATAGATTAAGCTACAAAGTGGGAGGGTGAAATAACGTGAAATTAAAAGATAAACCAATTTATATCGTTGATACGACCCTAAGAGATGGAGAACAAACCGCAGGAGTAGTTTTTGCAAATAAGGAAAAAATTCGAATTGCCCAGATGCTGGATGAACTTGGTGTTGACCAGATTGAGGCCGGTATTCCCACGATGGGTGGCGATGAAAAAGAGGCAATTACCGCCATCTGTAAACTTGGACTAAAAGCCAGTATCATGGGCTGGAACCGTCCGGTAATTAAAGATATTGAAGAGTCGCTGCGCTGCGGGGTAGATGCGGTTGCTATATCTATTTCTACCTCGGATATCCATATTGAACATAAACTCCGGGCCTCCCGGGAATGGGTTATTGAAAATATGGTTAAAGCCTGCGAGTTTGCTAAAAAAGAAGGTTTGTACGTTTCGGTGAACGCTGAGGATGCCAGCCGCTCCGACATGGAATTTTTAGTGCAGTTTGGTTTGGCGGCGAAACAAGCGGGAGCCGACCGTTTAAGATATTGCGATACCGTGGGTATCCTTGATCCCTTTACTACTTATGAAAGGGTCAAGGAATTGCGGGAAAGAGTAGGTATTGAAATTGAAATGCATACCCACAACGACTTTGGCATGGCCACGGCCAATGCTTTAGCCGGGGTTAAAGCCGGAGCTAAGTTTGTAGGGGTTACGGTTATTGGCCTTGGAGAGCGGGCCGGAAACGCTGCTTTAGAAGAAGTGGTAATGGCCTTAAAACATATTTACGGTATCGATCTTGGCTTTAAGACCGAGCTTTTCCGGGAAGTTGCTCTTTATGTTTCCAAGGCTTCCGGCCGGGAACTTCCCGCCTGGAAAGCTATTGTGGGTTCCAACATGTTTGCCCACGAATCGGGAATCCATGCCGATGGAGCGTTAAAGAATCCTAAAACCTACGAGGCTTTCCAGCCCGAAGAAGTGGGTCTGGAGCGACAAATTGTTATCGGTAAGCACTCCGGTTCGGCAGCGTTAAAAGCGAAATTTGCCGAGTACGGAATTCACTTAACCGATGAACAGGCAGCAGAGCTTCTACCCCATGTCCGGGCCCATGCGGTGGAATTAAAACGGTCTTTGTTTGATAAAGAGCTTGTTTTAATCTACGAAGAACATTTCGGAAAGCGGGGAATGTAGCTTTGGGAAAAACAATCATTGAAAAAATCCTTTCGCAAAAAAGCGGCGTTGATGCTTATGCGGGCCAAATTGTGGTGGCCGATGTGGATTACGTTATGGGGCAGGACGGAACGGCTCCCCTGGCAATAAAATCCTTTAAAGAAATGGGCGGGAAAAAAGTTTTTGATCCGGAAAAAGTGGTTTTTGTGATAGACCACAGCGCTCCCAGCCCCAATGAAGGGGTTTCGCGGCTTCACAAATTGATGCGGGAGTTTCGGGACGAGCACGGAATTGATTTCCACGATATTGGCGATGGAGTCTGCCACCAGGTAGTGCCGGAAAGCGGTAAAGTAGGTCCCGGCTCTCTGGTAGTAGGTGCCGATTCCCATACCTGCACTTACGGGGCGTTAAATGCCTTTGCTACCGGTGTAGGATCTACCGATCTGGCAGCGGCGATTATTTCCGGGAAGCTCTGGTTTAAAGTTCCCGAAACGATAAAATTTGTGTTAAAGGGTAAACTTCCCAAAGGAGTATTTGCCAAGGATTTAATTTTGTATTTAATCGGGGATGTAACCGCCGATGGAGCAACCTATATGGCCGCGGAATACACCGGGGAAGCTATTTCGGACCTTTCCATGGATGGTCGCTTTACCATTGCCAATATGGCTATTGAAATGGGAGCAAAAGCCGGATTGATGGAAGCCGATGAAAAAACTTTTGCTTTTGTAAAAGAACACGGCGGTAAGGATTTTACACCGGTCTTTGCCGATCCGGATGCGGTTTATGCTAAAGTTTTGGAATATGACGTATCGGAGTTGGAACCGATGGTGGCCAAGCCGCATACCGTTGATAACACCGCCAGAGTTACCGAGGTGGCCGGTACTCCGATTCACCAGGCGGTACTGGGAACCTGTACAAACGGACGGCTTGAAGATTTACGGATTGCAGCCAAAATCCTTGAGGGCAGAAAAATCCATCCCAGAACCCGCCTGATTGTGGCGCCGGCTTCCCGCAAAATTTTCCTAAAAGCCATGGAAGAAGGACTTATTAAAATTTTTGTGGAAGCCGGGGCTGCCGTAGTTACACCGGGCTGTGGTCCTTGTGTGGGTACCCATAACGGTATACCTTCAGACGGAGAAAATGTTATTTCAACTGCCAACCGGAATTTCAAAGGCCGGATGGGTAACAGTAATGCCTTTATCTATTTAGCTTCACCGGCCACAGTTGCTGCTTCGGCTATTGCCGGTGAGATTGCGGACCCGAGACCTTATTTTTAAGGATGGTGGAGTAAAAAATGATTTTAAGGGGTAAATGCCATAAATTTGGCAATGACGTCAATACCGATTATATAATTTCCGGTAAATATAAGTTTAAAACACTGGATATGAACGAGCTGGCCAGACACGTGATGGAAGATTTAGACCCGGATTTTTACAACAAAATAACCCCCGGTGATTTTATCGTTGCCGGCAGTAACTTTGGCTGCGGTTCATCCCGGGAACAAGCACCGCTGGCCATTAAATACGCTAAAATTGGTGCTGTGATTGCTAAGTCCTTTGCCCGGATTTTTTACCGAAATGCAATTAATACCGGTCTTCCGGTAATTGAGTGTGATACCGATAAAATAAATGCCGGCGATGAACTGGAAGTAGATTTGTCTAAAGGGATTATTAGAAACCTGACTACCGGCGAGGATATACCGATTAAGCCATTGCCGGAGGTAATGATCAAGATTTTAAATGACGGCGGGTTAATTGAACATTTTAAAAAATACGGCACATTTAACTTTTAAGGAGGTTCATGATGGCGCATAGAGTTACATTGATTCCCGGAGACGGAATTGGTCCAGAAATTGTTGAAGCAGCCCGGCGGGTAATTGATGCCAGCGGAGCGAATATTGAATGGGAAGTGGTGGAAGCCGGAGAAAAGGTAATGGCCGAGTACGGTACTCCGTTGCCCGAGTATGTTTTGGAATCTATCAAAAAAAATAAAGTTGCTTTAAAAGGCCCGATGACCACACCTATCGGCACGGGATTTCGCAGCGTTAATGTTGCCTTAAGAAAAGCCCTGGATTTATATGCCAATGTCCGGCCGGCAAAATCTTTACCGGGTGTGGTTACCCGTTATGAAAATATTGATTTAATTACGGTCCGGGAAAATACCGAAGACTTATATGCCGGAGTTGAGCATATGGTAGGTGATGATGCGGCGGAAAGCATCAAAATTATTACCCGGAAAGCTTCCCAAAGGATTGTCCGGTTTGCTTTCGAACTGGCCCGCAAAGAGGGGCGAAAAAAGGTTACCGCCGTTCATAAAGCCAATATCATGAAGTATACCGATGGCTTATTTTTAGCGGTGGCCCGGGAAGTGGCCGCGGAGTATCCCGATATTGAGTTTGAGGATATGATTGTTGACGCTATGGCCATGAAGTTGGTTCAAACTCCGGAAAAATTTGATGTGATGGTGATGCCCAATCTTTACGGTGATATTTTGTCGGACCTCTGCGCGGGTTTGGTAGGTGGCCTTGGAGTGGCACCGGGAGCCAATATCGGTGACGAATATGCAGTTTTTGAGCCGGTGCACGGAAGTGCCCCAAAGCATGCCGGCCAAAACCGGGTAAACCCCCTGGCGGAGATTTTATCGGGGGTGATGATGTTAAAACACCTGGGAGAAATGGATGCTGCCGCCAAAATCGAGCGGGCTTTAACCAAGGTTCTTCCCAATAAGGACATGGTTACCTATGATTTAGGCGGGACTGCAAAAACTTCAGAAATGGCCGATTATATTATAAAACATTTATAAAAGCCTCCAGTTTTGGAGGTTTTTATTTTTTTCACCAGCGGGAAATGCTAAAATAGAGATGAAAAACAGGAGGGGTTTGATGCTGGAAATTCGCTGGAAGTTAAAACATGTGGTTTTAATATTAATATTAACTTTAGTTTTGGTAAATGGGATGAATTTACTGTTGGGAGCGCTTCCTCTTCCCGGCCTTAAAAGTTTTGGGGCCAAGGTTATCTTTTTGACTTTTTTTCAGGATATACTGCTATTGGCTTTGGTGTTGTGGGTGGTGGAAAAAAACCGAGGTCACCTATCTGACCTGGGGCTTACGGTAAAAAATTGGGGTAAAGCCTTTAAATGGGGAGTGTTTGGAGGTTTTTTAATTTTAATTGCCGTGGTGGTGGTGGGAGCCTTTAGTTTTAAAATTTTAAAGGTTAATCCTCCACCGCAGACCTTTGAAAAACTCTTAACCCTGGCTAAAACTCCCACGGAGAAAAACCTGCTGGTATTCTTGGGAGTTTTTCTTGGCCCTTTTGCCGAAGAACTTTTTTTTCGCGGTTTTAGCTATCCTGTCTTAAAAAAATACATGGGTGTGGTTGGAGGGATAGCAGTATCTTCCTTACTTTTTGGAGCGATGCATTTTGATCCTTACCGGTTTTTACCACTTTCTTTGGGGGGAGCAATACTGGCGTATCTTTACGAAAAGACCGGCACGATATTAAGCCCCTTTGTGGCTCATGCCACCTGGAATGGAATTATGACCTGGTTTGTAATGGGGAAAATGTTTTTTTTCTAAGAAAAAATTTAAGACTCACGGTAAAAAGTCAAGGACCAAGAAATGGAAATTAGAAAAGTAGGGGCTAAAAAAGGCAATAATAACCCTCTCCAACTATATGGTAATAGTTGGAAAATAGCAGAGAAGAGAAAAGGTTTTATTCAAGAACTATTTCATCACCGTCCCTTTGTAGATTTGGCCTTTGCTCAGCAGGGCAAAGACCAGCCTTACTAATTTGCGGGCAGTTAGAACCAGCGCTCGCTTATGTTGATGCTTGGTAACTTCGTGATACTTGCTCTGGTAGTAGGCCTTATACTCCTCGTTGTGCACCCGCAACGAGTTGGCGGCCTGGACCAGGTAGTAACGCAGGTACCGGTTGCCACTTTTTGTCAGGCGGCGTTCTTCGGCGTCAAAATCACCTGATTGGTAGCGGGTCCAGGTAAGGCCGGCATATTGAGCCAGAGCGGCTTGATCTTTGAAACGTTTGATATCGCCAATTTCGGCTATAATACCAGCAGCCGAGATGGGACCGAGGCCTTTTACGCTGGTCAGAGTTTGAGGTATGGCTTCTAACTCCCGGCAAATGACTTTATCCAGTTGTTTAAGCTGCCTTTTGAGGTGGTCAATATTCTGCAGAGTAAGAGAAAGAGCCACCTCACAAGCTGCGAGCATTTTAGGATTAAGGCGGTAGGCGCGGCGGGCAGCCTGTTTGAGGGCCTTAGCCATATTCTCAGGTGAGGCTAATTTGTTGTTACCATGGGACTGGATGAACTCTGCCAGCTCTTCCAATGGCATTTCTATAAGTTCATCTGGTGTAAATTCCTGTAATACCGCCAGGGAGGCCTTACCGAAAGTTTGACTAAAAGGCTTGTCCTGGTGATAATTAGAAAACTTAAGGAAGAGGAGATTTAAGGCTCGGTTCTGCTCGGCCGTCACCATTTCCACGAGGTGTAGGCGCAGGCGGGTGAGCTGGCGCAAAGGTTCAGTCACTATAGTTTCCCGGCTACAAGGGGTAAGATGGCCGAAGCGCACCCGTTCTGCGATAACGTAAGCATCGAGGGCATCTGTTTTAGGGCGCTTGGTACCGAAGGCCTTCTTAAAACTGGCCACCATGACGGGGTTTATTTCATAGACCTTGGTGGAGTATGGCTTAAGCTTTGGGGAGTCCAGGAGGAACTGACGGAGATGGACGCTGTAGATAGAGGTGGCCTCCAACCCTATATGAAGTTGCTGGATGTTAAACTTATGGGCGAGACCATCCAGCACCTCAACCATAGCAGAAGCGCCTTCGAGGCTGTTAGGAAAAGACTTAACTGGGGCGAGCTGTTGCCCTTGCTCATCGAGACACACCAAGTCGCATTTAAGAGCGCTGACATCAATGCCTGCAAAAACGACCCGGGCCAAAGGGTATCCCTCCTTGGGCTGGCCCAAATTAGGGGCGTGCCCTGCGGGTACGTCGCGTAACAACCTCGCGGGGCGATGAGAGCGTGGCAGGACAGCCGGGGGTGCACCTCTGGCCTGCTGAATCCAGAAGCCGGCTGGCCTGTTGGCTCAGCTCACGCGTAAGAAACATGCGCCGCACCGCAAGGGTCTCACTCTTACATGAGTAGTCACCGGGTTTACTCGGGCTACAGGAGGTATTTAAGAGTGACCCCGGACCAACCTATTTTAATCTTCGCAAAGGCACGCCAAGTTATCAAGAACCCTTAACCTAATTTTTCGGCTCGGGTTCTATGGTAATTTAAATTATACGAGGGAGGTTAAATAGTGAATAGCGAACGGTTAATGGAGAAATTTAATGAATATAAGAAGGCTGTTGTAAGACTTAAAGAAGCGTTGGAAGAAGATTTAACAAATCCTTTAGTTTATGATGGCGTAATTCAGCGTTTTGAGTTTACCTATGAACTGGCTTGGAAGTTGATGAAGGCCTATCTTGAGTATGAGGGGTATGCAACTGTAAACTCGCCGCGAGCAGCCTTTAAAGAAGCTTTTGCCTATGGACTTATTTTTGATGGGGATGTCTGGATTGATATGATCGATGCTCGAAATCTTACTGTGCACTCTTATGACGAGCAAATGGCCAAAGAAATCTATGATAAAGTTAAAAAAAGGTATTATGACGCTTTTGCAGCATTTGCTAAGAAGATGGCGGAGGTGCTTAAATGAATTTCGGTTTACCTGAACATATTTTAAACGCTTTAATCAAAGAGTTGCAAAAAAGGGAAAATGTAATTAGAGCGGTCATTTTTGGATCCCGCGCCCGGGGGGATTATAAGTATAATTCTGATATAGACCTTGCGGTTTACTGCGAGGGCAGGATGCCATCGGGGTTATGGTCAGACTTAGATGAGGCAGCGGGTATTTACAAGATTGATGTTATAGATATGAATAGCCCGTTAGATGAAAAGTTTCGGCAGAGGATTGAGGAGCAGGGTATAGAGATTTACCGGAGAGAATAGAAAGTTTAATTCAGGAGGATTTATGGAAGAAATTTTAGAAATAATTGACCTTACCGAAGAAGGACTGGGTGTTGGGAAAAAAGAAAAGCGGGTTTACTTTGTTTCGGGGGATGTCACCGTTGGTGATGTGGTCAAAGTAAAAGTTACCAGCGAAAAAAGAGGCGTTATTCTGGGAGAGGCTCTGGAAATTTTAACTAATTCTCCTTACCGGGATGTTCCCAGGTGTCCCCATTTTGGTTACTGCGGAGGTTGCAGTTTACAAAACCTTGATTACGAGCAGCAGTTAGTACTTAAAAAAACAAAAGTTTATAATATTATGAAAAAAATAGGCCGGATAGATGCTCCTATCAACTCCGTTCTACCTAATTTTGCTTTTTACCGCTACCGTCAAAAAGTGCATTTCACTTTTGGAAGTAGCCAGAATAAACTGGCTATAGGTTATTTTGACCGAAAAAATAACTGGTTTCCTGTAACCGATTGTCTGATTGCCGATAAAAGCTTAGTTGAGGTGGCTCATTATGTTACTGAAATATTAGATGCTTTTAAGCTTAAAGCTTACTTTAACGATGCTGGAGTGCTACGGCATTTGGTGGTTCGTAAGTCATCAACTACCGGTGAAATCCAGGTAGTGATAACAGCCGTAAAATTAAATTTTAACGTAAAAGAAATTGCTGCGAAAATTCTTTTAAACCCTGAAATCCAGTCGCTAACTTTTCATGAAAACCCCAAAAAAACCAGGGAAGTCTTTGGTAAAGGGACAGCCGTTACTTTTGGTACCCGGTATATTACCGAAGAACTATTAGGGATTAGCTATAGGCTAACTCCTCTTTCCTTTTTTCAAATAAATCCGGTGCAGGCGGAAAAGATATACCGCATTGCCTTAGATTATCTTGATTTGGGAAAAACCGATATGGTTTTTGACGGCTATTCGGGAGTGGGATCCCTGACCTTACCGGCTGCCCGAATTGCCGCAAGCGTTGTAGGAGTGGAAGAAATTAGGGATGCGGTAGAGGTGGCCAAGACCAATGCTAAACTAAACGGTATAGCGAATGTTAATTTTTTTGCCGGAAAAGTGGAAGAAAAACTTCCCTGGCTTTTAAAGAAAGGGTATCGTTTTAATAAAATTATCCTGGATCCTCCCCGGGAGGGAGTAAAAAAAGAGGTTTTAGAGGAGATAATAAAGCTCAATCCGGAACGGATTGTTTATGTTTCATGCAATCCTGCAACCCAGGCCCGGGATTTAAAGATTCTGGCGGAAACCGGCTATTACCCGGTGGAAATAACACCGGTGGACATGTTTTCCCAGACGATGCACGTGGAGAACGTGGTATTGCTCAAGAAAAAATAACCCCTAAGGCCTTGCCGAGCAAGGCCTTAGGGGTCTTACTTTTCAAAAGCTGCCAAAGAAGTGACTAGGGTTGAGTTTGCTTTGGTGAAGTAAGTAATCCTTAAGACTTCGTTGATCTGCTCATCGGTTACACCCATTTGTCTCAAGGTGTTGGCAATAGCCTTTACCCCATCCTTTGCGCCAACAGCGGCATCCACGGCCAGGGAAATCATCCACTTGGTTTTTGCGTCCAGGCTGCTTTCCCCGTACACCAGGTCCTGTAGGTCTTTCATCAGTTTGTAAAATTTTTCGTCTCTTGCCTTGATGGCTTCGATAAACGGCAGTGTATTCATAATCACCCCCCTTTCTAAAAGCTGCCTCGGTTGGCCCGGATGATATTACTGGCCATTTGCTGTAACAGCCTTTTAATTATTGCCTTTTCTTTCGGGGACATGCCCTCCAGGAGAATTTCCTGCACCTCTTTCACAATAGCCTCCAGCTGTGGCCTTATGGCTTTCCCCTTCTTTGTAAGAAAAATCCTGAAGGAACGTTTGTCCTGCTCATCCGGTCTTCTTTCCACATAACCGGCAGTTTCCAGCTTTTTAATAGCCCGGACAGTGGCTGCCTTATCCACCAACAACCGGTCGCTTAAAGCCTGCTGGGACTGGCCATCCTTAAAGTATAAGGAAAAAAGGTAGGCATACTGGCCGGCGCCGATGTGCAGTGGCTCCATTTTCTTAGCCATATAGGAAATCATGTTGCGCCAGGTAAATGATATATACTTGCCGACGTTATCATTTAAATCAATCATGTACTTCACCCCGGCCTAATTTTACATTATAGTCTTTTACTACATAGAGGATAAAATACGCCAAGGGCACGAAAAGAATGATTGTGCTAATAAAATACATGGTTGCGATGGAAGTCCGGTTAGCCAGCCAACCCAAAAGGATAGACCCTATGCCGATTCCCAGGTCCACCGCCGAAAAATAGGTCGAATTAGCTACTCCGCGGCGCTGGGGTTTGACCATGTTGATAACCATAGTCTGAATGCTGGGCCAGACCATCCCGTTGCCTGCCCCGATTATTACTGCGGATGTCAAAAAACCGGTTAATCCTTTACTTAAGGAAAGAAGGAGAAATCCGGCTGCGGTGCATAAGAAGCCTACGGTTATTACGGGAGCTGGCCCCCGGCGGTCCAATAGCTTTCCGGAGGTAGGTCTAACCAGACTTAAAGCGGCAGCGTAGGCGAGAAAAAAGGTACCGCCGTTTTTGATGCCGATTTCTTTACTGAAAAGGGTGATAAAGGATACTATCCCGCCGTACACCAAGGCCGAAAAAAACATCACCATCGAAACCGGTAAAACCTTTTTTTCAATAAAGGCATCCAAGGATATAGGGCGTTTTGTCAAGGGCAGTTTTGGGTAACGGATAAAATTAGCGATAATCAAAGCCAAAACAACCAGGCCCGAAGCTGTAAAAAACAGTCGACCGTATTGATTTGCTTCCCCCATCAATTGCAGACCGATGAGCGGGCCAACGGCCATGGCCAGGGTCATGGTTAGTCCGAAGTAGCCGATCCCTTCGCCCCGGCGCTGCGGTGGCAGGATATCAGCCGCGATGGTACTCCCACCGACGGTGGTCACCCCCCAGCAAAAACCGTGAAGCAGTCGGAGCATTAAGAGAAAAAAGAGATTGGTTGCAAAATAATAGCTTCCCATAAAGAGGGCGAAAAGTGCCAATGCCCAAAGGAAGACCTTCCTCCGGCCCACGGAGTCCAGGGCATATCCGCCCAAAGGCCTTATCGCCACGGCAGATAATGTATACACTCCCGTAACTAAACCTACCTGACTTTCATTGGCTCCTATAACTTTTGTCGCATAGACCGGCATAGTGGGAAGTAGAAAATAAAAGCCTGCAGCCATAAGGAAGTTTACTATCCATAGCAGCGTAAAATCCTTTGACCAGATTGTTTCCTGGTGTTCTGCCATGTTCTTAGTCCCCTTTTAATTTAGTTGACTTATCAACTAATTATATAATAAAACATATCGGATTAAATGTCAATAGCGGATTTAAATTGACCCATTTTCAGCGGTTTTAAATTGACCCACCCTGGCTTTTTTTAAAATTAAGCTTTGACATGTGGATTACCGTAGAGACCGGTTTTTAACCTGTCTTTTAGGCGGTAGCTGTTGCCCCTTATGTTGATTATATGGGCATGGTGTAATAGCCTATCCAACACTGCAGTGGCAAGCACCGGGTCTCCCATGAGCTCCCCCCATTCCCCAAAGCTTTTGTTGCTGGTGAGGATGATGCTCCCCTTTTCATACCGGGCACTAATTAGCTGGAAAAAGAGGTTTGAGCCAAGGCCATCTAAAGGGAGATAGCCCACTTCGTCGATAATAAGGAGCTTGGGCCTAAGGTAGATCCTCATTCGCCTTTCCAACCGGCTTTCTTTATGGGCTGTTTTTAGGTCTTCAATGAGCCTGGAAAGGCTCGTAAAGTAAACTGATATGCCCTGGGATAGGGCTTCTATAGCAAGGGCTACGGCAAGGTGCGTCTTCCCTACTCCAGGCGGCCCAAGGAATATTACGTTTTCTGCCCGGTGGACAAAGGCCATTGTGGCAAGCTCTCTTATCAGTTTTTCATCGATACTGGGCTGGAAGGTAAAGTCAAATTCCTTCAGGGTCTTTTTATACGGAAGCCGGGCAAGTTTTGACCTTACCTCGACATTTCGCCTTTGCCTTTCGGCAAGTTCAGTTTCAAGCAGATCATTTAAGAAATCAAGATATGTGCGGTTTTCCCGCTGGGCCCTTTCCAGGAGGGCGTCAAGAAAAGCTGCTGCGCTTAAAAGCCCAAGTTCTTCAAGGTGGGACCGAGCTTTTTCAAGGTCTATCATACTGTGCCTACCTCCAGGAGGCTTTCGTAAACCCCCAGAGGACGCTTCTCAACTTCCAGGGAAGATAACTTGATCGCCTTCGGCCTGGGATAAAACATGCCCTCCGCTTCTTTTAGACCCTTATACTGGTCTTTGAGAAAAACGGTGCTCCTTGAACGGTAATGCTTTTCGTGGACAGCTATCACCTTCCCATCATAGAGGATTTCGATTTTACCGTTTTTGTCCCTTACAACCACCTCTTTTCCGCTATACTGCCAGGGAACGCCATATCTTACGCCGTCGAAACTCAAAAAGCCGTCTTTGTGAACTTTCCTTGCTTCTTCCAGGAATTTTTGGTATTTATCAAGGGCAGGCAGGGGTTTGAGGTTTTCCTTCTTCAGACGGTCAATAGGCCTTTCCCCGGTAGTACCGTGTATTCTCCTGTTTTTCTTTTCGCACCACACTATTGCCTGGCGGTTTAAATCACCGTAGTCTACGAACTTCCTACCCGGCAGGAAGTTGTTTTTGACAAAATCTATGCCGCTTTCTACCTTGCCTTTTGTTTGGGGGCGCCGTGCCCTGCACACTTTAGAAATAAATCCAAGGGTCGCCGCAAGGTCTTCAAAGGTAGGGTTCCATATGGGCTTTTTGTTTTCACCGGTGCCCAGTATTACGGTTTTCATTCTATCGGTAAGAACTATATCGGTTACTCCGCCGAAGTATTCAAACCCGTGGATCAAGCAGCGGATGAAGGTACGGACGTCGCAGCGGTTTGTGAATTCCACGTATATGGCTCTGGAGTAGCCCAGCACCATGACGAAGACGTAAAGCTTACGTATTTCACCGGTTTCCTCGTCAATGTAGGTGTATTCGCCCCAGTCGACCTGGGCTTGCTGGCCAGGCTTGGTTTCATAGCGGCATACGGCAGGGACCTGTTTTGGAGGTCTAAATTGTCTTACATAGTCCCTTAAAATAGTGCGACCTCCGGTGTAGCCTTCTTCCTTGATTCTTTCATAAATGACTTCGCAATTGAATATCCCCAGATTCATGAGCTCTTGAATAGTATCTTTGTAGGGGTCAAGCTTTGAACCTCTTTTGGGACGGGGCTTCCTTTCAGGAATGCCCTCTGCTCTGAGGTATTTTCTTACCGTATTTCTGGAATGCCCTGTTTCTCGTGCGATTGCACGAATACTCTTGCCTCTTGCTTGTAATTCATGTAACATGATAATAGATCCACTCCCTAGCATTTATTTCCCTCCGATCCTTTGCAGTGGTATCAGAGGGATATTTCGCCAGGGGGTGGGTCATTTCCTTTTCGTTGTTCCTGGGTCAATTATATACCGGCGGTGACAGATTAAATATCAACTTAACTTTTGCAGTTCGATTTTGGAAATAAAGCCTTAACATAAAACATGGTTGTGGTGCAGGAAAGAACTGAGCTCAATATAAATTTTAGGCTTTAAGTGTTATAATATTTTTATGATAAAAGATGCACATCAAGAGGAGTGGAGATGATGGAATATCGAAAAATTGGTAAAAGCGGACTTAAAGTCAGCCGTCTTGGTTTTGGAGGGATTCCTATTCAAAGGGTGGAACTTCGGGATGTACGGCCGGTTTTGGATGTCTTAAAAGAGGGGGGAGTTAATTTTATTGACTCTGCCCGGGCTTATACGGTAAGTGAAGGTTTTATCGGTGAGGCGATAAAGCACGACCGCAAAGATTGGATAGTGGCAACGAAGTCAATGGCCAGAACTTATTCCGAAATGGCCAGGGATATTGATATTTCGCTTGCTGAACTTCAAACCGATTATATTGATATTTATCAGCTTCATAATATCAAAAGTGAGGAAGAGATGGACAAGGTTTTAGCACCCGGTGGGGCTTTGGAAGCTTTGGTGGAGGCCAAAAAAGCGGGAAAAATTCGGGCTATTGGGGTTACCACCCATAATAAAGATTTATTAAAAAAGCTTTTAGCGGCTTTTAAGTTTGAAACGATGATGTTACCGTTAAATTTGGTGGAAACCGATAAAGAAGATGCGTTTATTCATGCGCAAGAATTAGGGGTTGGCACCATTGCTATGAAGCCTTTAGCCGGGGGCTTTTTTGGTGAAAACCGGGAGTTTCCGGCGGATGTGGCTCTTTATTATTTAAAAAACTTTTCTGCCGTTGATGTTGTTCTGGTTGGGATGGCGGATGTAAACGAAGCCCGGCAAAACCTTGACATATTTAATTCGGAAGTGGATTTAGCGGCGAAGATGGAAGCTTTAAAAGAAAAAGCTTCCTTTGCTGCCCGGGAGTTTTGTCGCCGCTGTGGCTACTGCCAGCCCTGTCCGGTGGGGATTGGCATTCCTACAATTTTTGTGTTAGAAACTTATTACGACCGCTACGGCCTTCCTGGCTGGGCAAAGGAACGCTACAAAAATCTAACGGTTAAAGCCGATGCCTGTCAGGAGTGTGGCCTTTGCGAAGCACGCTGTCCTTATGGACTTCCTATTAGACGGAAACTTAAAGAAGTTCACCGGAAGCTTTCTTTAAAGTAATTAGGGCTTCTTTAAAATCTCGAGGAAGAGGAGCGTATAAACTAATCGTTTTCTTTGTTATGGGGTGCGGGAAGGAAATATAGTAAAGGTGCAATGCCTGGCGCTCAATAAGGTCCATTTTGCCCCCATATAAATCGTCTCCTGCTAACGGGTGACCTATTGCAGCAAAATGAGCCCGGATTTGGTGGGTTCTTCCGGTTAAAAGTTCTACTTTTAAAAGGGTGTGGGTAGGGAAAGCCTTTACTGTTTGATATTTGGTACAGGCGGGCTGGCCACCGGGAACTACAGCCCTTTTAATAATGCTTCCTTCTAAAAGCCCCAGGGGAAGGTTAATGATTCCACTTTTATCGGCCAGGGGGCCTTCAATTAAAGCCAGATAAATCTTGTTAATTTGCCTTTTTCGTAAGGAATTGTTTAACATTTCGGCGATGAGACTAAACTTGGCAATTAACATTGGACCGGAAGTATTCCGGTCCAGGCGATAGATTGGATAAAAGCCCTCAAAAATCCTACCTTTATCCCGATAATAAGAAAGGGTAAGCTCCTGCATTGAGGGTGCAAAATGATTTTTTACCGGATGGGCTAAAACCCCTGCCGGTTTATCAATTACAATAAGGTAATCGTCTTCATATAGAACTTTTACCGGTGCGTTTTGGCTTTGAACCGCAGGGGGTAAGGTGTGGGGAAGTTTTATTACAACTTCTCCGGGAGTGGTAAGATGAGAATTTAACGGGACCGGTCTGTTATTAAAAAATACTGCATTTTGAAGTTTTAACTTTCGTAACTGCCGTTTACTTAAACCGTGGCTTTTTAAAAACTGAAAAACTGTTTTTCCAATATACTCCTGGTTTACCGGCAAGCTTATTTCCATAACAACCCCTCGTTGAAGCATAATTTTTCTTTTTATTTTTCCGGCTGAAAATTTAGTTGTCAAGCTTGAAAGTTAACAAATAGATGTTGTAGAATAAAGTAAGCTTTAAATTTACATACTATCTTTGAATTTGCAGAAAGGGGTGTAATGAATGCGCGTAACTGTCGACCAAGATTTGTGTGTAAGCTGTGGTTTTTGCGTTGACAACTGTCCGGAAGTATTTTCCTGGAATGATGAGGGTAAATCCCAGGCGATTGCTGGCGAAGTTCCGGAAGATGTTGAGGAAGCAACCCGGGAATGCATAGAAGGTTGCCCGACCGAAGCAATTAAAGAAATTTAAAAGAATCAGGCGAAAGCCACCCCGGCGGGGGTGGTTTTTTATTTTAACTTTTTTTGATAAGATAAAGATGATACGGGGGTGAGGGTTTTGAAAATAATTGTTTGTGACCGGTGTAAAACCACCCATACGGAGGGCCTTGTTTGTAAACATTGCGATACGGCCTATTGTTATGATTGTTTGGATTTGTTTCCTAACGGCATAAAGTTTTGTCAAACCTGCGGTGAATTTATTTGCGATGAATGTTATGAGGGAATGGTGGAGTGTGACCGGAAAAAAAGCACATAAAATTGCTGCAGAGTTAGAAAAACTTTTTCCCGTGGCAAAAACGGAGTTAAATTTCCAAAATATTTTTCAGCTGCTTGTGGCAGTGGTGTTATCGGCGCAAAGTACCGACCGGCAGGTAAATAAAGTAACGGAAAAACTTTTTTTATTTGTAAAGGAGCCCAGGGATTTATTAGATATGGGAGAAGAGGAGTTATCCCGGCAAATTCGTTCTTTGGGTTTGTACCGGAATAAAGCGAGAAATTTAATTAAAATTGCTGAAATCCTGGACAGGGAGTATCATGGTCAAGTACCTGATAGTTTTGCTGAACTTCTTAAACTTCCGGGGGTTGGACCGAAAACTGCGGAGGTTATTGTGGGAGTTGGTTTTAATAAACCTTCCTTTCCGGTGGATACCCATGTTTTTAGGGTAGCCCGGCGTCTTGGGTTATCGAAAGCCAGAACGCCGGAAGGCGTATCTTTTGATTTGAAAAAAATTTTTCCTCCAAATAGCTGGATAGACTTACACCATCGCTTAATTTTTTTCGGAAGAAGAATATGTAAGGCCCAAAAGCCAAGCTGCAATATCTGTCCTTTTCCGGAATTTTGCCAAAAGGAGGAGTCCGATGTTTAACATTGTTTTGGTGGAACCGGAAATACCTTATAATACCGGAAATATTGCTCGCACCTGTGCTGCTACCGGTTCAACCCTCCATCTGGTTAAACCCCTGGGTTTTTCCACTGAAGATAAATACTTAAAAAGAGCAGGGCTGGATTACTGGGACAAAGTAAGGGTAATTTACCACGAAAACTTTCAGGAACTGAGGGAAAAATACCCGGAGGGTCGTTTTTTCTACCTTTCGACTAAAGGCAAACGTTATTACCATGAGGTAAGCTATAAGCCTGGGGATTTTTTAGTGTTTGGGAAAGAGACACAGGGACTGCCGCAGGAGCTTTTAGAAGCCAATAAAGAATTTACCTTTCGTATACCAATGTTGCCCCAAATAAGGTCGTTAAATTTATCAAATACCGTTGCCATTGTGGTTTACGAAGCTTTGCGTCAATTGCAGTTTCCAGATTTTGTTTAAGGTGAATTTTATGGTGAAAAAAGCTAAAATGCGCCTTTGGCTGATGTTGGGCTTAACTTTTTGGGTATTGGCCTCCTGGTTTATTTTAAATATCATCCATTTTAAAAGTTTGAGCAGCACCGGGGGATTTTCCAGTCTTCCAAGACCGATAGGACGGGAACCGGTACTGGTAACCACCATAGGGCAGGGTATCGATGGTCTGTTGGTGAGTGAGTATTTTCGTGATTTGCATGCCTTTACCACCTTTCGACAGAAGGCCGATGTGGACGATCTACGTGATATGCATACTCTTGTTTTGGTTGTTGGTACCGAATTTTCAACCTATCAAGGGGTGTATAAACAATTTCAAGAAGAGTTAGCCCGAGAACAGAGGTTAATAGCTAAAGCCAAACAGCTTAAAATTCCGATTGTATTGGTCTGTTTAAGAAATTACCATAATCAAAACCGTTATGATCGGGCTTTATTTGCTAAAGCTCTTTTGGCAAGCGATTATGTGCTTTTAGTTGGGAACCGGGCAATGGATGGGCTTGTTAATGGATACAACGGATATTACACCAGGGTATTACGCTTTCGCGATTTGAAAGTACCATTAAATAGTATTTTAAGGTAACGGTGGGAAAATGAAGCAAAAAATTATAAAAAAAATATTTTTAGTAACTTTGATCGTTGCTGCCATTCTTTTACCCCATGAAGCCACCACTTTGGCACGGTTAACCGACCGTTTTATCATCGATAGTGTTTGGGAAGGACAGAGCTCAAAAGTATTTCAAGCGGTGTTAATAGGTACGGGTTATTATTTAATGCGGGATATAGGAGCTTTAATTTTCATTTTTTATTTTTTTGAAACGGTAAATAAGCTAAAACCAATCTTAAAAACCTTTTTATCTTTCTTACTTTTAATTTCCTTTTACGGTTATTTATACTATAAATTTCAAATAGGCGATTTTGTTTTTGGTATTTTAATTGGATGCGTTCTGTTTTTTTTATTTTCCGGTTTAAAAACCCCGGAAAATATTTTTTGGAGCAAAAGCTTTTTAGTCCTGCAAGTTCTTCTGGCTTTTTCCTGGTTGAAATACTCCCCGTTTATAAATAAATTTTTCTATAGCTTTGGCACTCCGGCGGAAGAGGTAAGCTTGGTTGCCCAGTTTTACGGAGCCGATACGGCGTTAAATTGGATAACGGTGATTATGTTTTTTATAATTATGATGACGGCTTTAATTTCTACGTTTTTAATATCCATCTACTCCACCCAAATGGAAATCATATCTCGCCAGAAAGAAAATGAACTGGAAGTAGAAAGGTACCGGCTCCAGGTCCAAGAAGCCCGGGTTTTTCAGGAACTTCACAGTTTAGTTCATGACTTAAAAACACCCTTAATGACGATTCAGGGGTTAAGTTCATTAATTGGCTTAATGGTAGATTCTCCAAAATTACAAGAATATGTCCAAAAAATTGAACAGGCAGTGGAAAATGTCAATAAAATGATTTCGGAAATCCTCTACGATGATGTTCGGAAGACGATTACCGTTGAAGAATTAATTAATTACGTGCGTGCCCATGTTTTTCCCAAGTATACCGGGCAGGGTATCTTTTTTGAGCTTTTGGACCAAAAGGAAAAATTATTGATAAACCACATTCGGGTTGCCCGGTCCCTGATTAACGTTATCGAAAATGCCTTTGCCGCCACTGCCAATAAACCCGATGGAAGGGTTACCATAAAAACATATAAAGAGGGGAATTACATCTGCTTTGAAATTGCCGATAATGGGGTCGGAATACCTCCGGAAATACAAGAGGAAATTTGGACCTGGGGATTTAGTTTAAAGGAAAAAAAGTCGGGACTGGGATTGCCCTTTGTTAAAAGAGTGGTGGAAAACCATAACGGTTATATTCAGCTTCACTCGGAAGTAAATAAAGGAACTACGGTAAAAATATTTTTACCTTTGGGGGGATATGGTGAGAGTACTCATAATTGATGACGATGAAGGCATTCGCTACACTGTGGGGGAAATTATTGCCTTTATGGGCTGGGAAGCGATTAAAGCGGAAAACGGAGCAATAGGCATTGAAAAATTTGTGCGGGAAAAGCCGGATATGGTGCTGGTGGATTATCACATGCCAGCGTTAGATGGGTTGGATACGGTGGAAAGGATTCGGGAAATTGATCAAGGGGTTCCGATAATTGTTCTGACAGTAGATGAACGTCAACAAATTGCCGATAAATTTTTGGAAGTGGGAGCTTCTGACTTTGCTTTAAAACCAATTAAGGCACCGGATTTAATTGCAAGGCTAAAAGTACATGCGCGCATGATTGAGATAAATCGCTCGCAGGAGAAAAAAGATCAGGATGGATTTTTGGCCAAGGGAATTAATAAAAAAACCTTCAATTTAATTGTAGAGTATCTTAAAGAGCAAAAGGAACCGCAAACCATAGAGGAAATTACTGAAGGAGTGGGCCTTGCCTACCCAACAGTACACCGGTATTTACTGTATATGGTAAATGAAGGTATAGTGAGTATCGAGTGTGACTACGGTCGCATTGGCCGTCCCAAGAATAAATATAAATTAGTATAAATTTCGGGACAGTCCCTAAAATTATACTTAAAGTATAAAAAAGGGGACTGTCCCTTTTTGTATACAATGAGAAATATGAGAAAAAATAGAAAATTATTTAATAATGTGAAATAATATTAAAAAAATAAATCGGAGCGAGGGCTATGGAAAAGATTTTGGAAGTAAAAGATTTAAAAACTTATTTTTACAGTTCAGGGAAAGAAATTCGGGCAGTTGATGGTGTTAGTTTTACCCTGAACCGGGGAGAAATTTTGGGAATTGTTGGTGAATCAGGTTCAGGAAAATCGGTTACTTCCCTTTCTATTATGCGGCTTGTTCCTTCACCTCCCGGGAAGATAGTTGGAGGAGAAATTATTTTTGCCGGTGAGGATCTTTTAAAATTAAGCGAAAAAGAAATGCGCAAAATTCGCGGTGAAAAAATATCCATGATCTTTCAAGATCCGATGACTTCGCTAAATCCCGTTTTTACCATAGAGGAGCAACTTTTAGAGGTGTTTCGGGTACATAAAAAGTTAAGTAAAAAGGAAGCCCGGGAAAAAGCTGTGGAACTATTAAAAAAAGTTGGAATTCCGGAAGCAGAAAGACGCCTTAAAAGTTATCCTCATCAGTTTAGCGGTGGGATGCGCCAAAGGGTTATGATTGCCATGGCCCTAGCCTTAAATCCGGCCCTATTAATTGCCGATGAACCAACCACTGCCCTGGACGTCACCATTCAAGCCCAGATTTTAGCTTTAATGAAGGAACTGCAGAAAGAGTACGGGACATCCATCATAATGATTACCCATGATCTTGGGGTTGTGGCGGAAATGTGCCACAAGGTGCTGGTGATGTATGCGGGAAGACCGGTAGAGTTTGCCGATGTCAAGACTCTTTTTGCCAACCCCAAGCATCCGTATACCCTCGGGCTTTTAAACTCAATTCCCAGGCTTAAAGAGCAAAAGACCCGTTTAACCCCAATTGAAGGTTCACCACCGGATTTGGGGAATTTGCCCAGGGGATGTGCTTTTTATCCCCGTTGCAGTTTTAAACAAGAAGTATGCAGTCAAGTTAAACCGGATTTCCTGGAATTACCGGACCGCAAAATTGCCTGTCATTTATACCAGGGGGTTTTGGATGATGCAGCCGCTTCTTGAAGTAAGAAACCTCAAAAAATATTTTCCGGTAGGGAAGGGCTTCGGTCCGTTTAAAGAAAAAAGATGGTTAAAAGCAGTTGATGACGTGTCTTTTACGTTATATAAAGGGGAAACTTTGGGGTTAGTGGGGGAATCGGGATGCGGTAAATCGACGACCGGTCGTGCAATTCTGCGCTTAATTGAGCCGACTTCCGGAGAGGTTATCTTTGAGGGAGAGAACATTTTAACATTAACTCAAAAAGAGATGCGAAAAAAAAGAAGAGAAATGCAAATTATTTTTCAGGACCCTTTTGCTTCATTGGACCCGCGGATGACCGTTGCGGAAATTATTGCTGAACCGTTACGGATTTTTAAATACAAAGAAAACATTAAAAAAAGGGTGGAAGAATTAATCGAGAAGGTTGGTTTGAGCCGTTCGCATTTGGACCGTTATCCCCATGAGTTTTCCGGAGGCCAGCGCCAAAGAATTGGCATTGCCCGGGCTTTGGCCCTAAATCCCAAATTAATTGTCTGCGATGAGCCGGTTTCTGCTTTGGATGTTTCCGTTCAGGCTCAGGTTATCAATCTTTTGGAAGATTTACAAAAAGAATACGGACTAACTTATATCTTTATCGCTCACGATTTAAGTGTTGTCAAACATATTAGCCAGCGAGTCGCGGTAATGTATTTAGGAAAAATAGTGGAATCAGGACCGGTGGAGCTAATTTTTAATCAACCCAAACATCCGTACACTATCGCGTTACTCTCGGCGATTCCGGTACCGGAGCCCGGGGCCAAAAAAGAAAGAATAATTTTAGAAGGAGATGTTCCAAGTCCCATAAACCCTCCAGCGGGCTGTAGTTTTCATCCCCGCTGTCCTGACAAAAAACCGATTTGTACTGAAGTTATGCCTGAACCTGTGGAACTGGAAAATGGGCACGTGGTGAGGTGCCATTTGTATAGCGGGGAGGTGAAAAAGGGGATATAGAATATTTTTATAGAGTTTTAGCAAATGCATAAGAAAATAAGCAAAATGGAGGAGGGAAAAGTTTTGCGGAAAATTAAGGTAGTATCCTTTTTGGTTCTCTTAGCTTTTGTATTTACTTTAACTGCTTGCGGGGGAAATACGGCTAAAAATGAAACTAAAGAAACAAAAGAAAAAGTATTTGTTTTTGCCAAATCCGGTGATCCGGTAGGCCTGGATCCAGCAAACGTTACCGATGGGGAGTCAATTTATGTAACCCAGCAAATATTTGAAACCCTGGTGAAATATAAGGATGACAATACCGAAGTGGTTCCCGGGCTTGCCGAGTCCTGGGAAACTTCTAAAGACGGGCTTACCTGGACTTTTCATCTCCGGAAAGGCGTAAAGTTCCACGATGGCACACCGTTTAATGCGGAAGCGGTGAAATTTAATTTTGACCGCTGGATGAATAAAAACAATCCTTACCATCACGGAGAGTTTGAGTATTACGGTTACATGTTTGGTGGTTATCCTGGAGTGATTAAGGAGGTTAAGGTGGTTGATGAATATACCGTCCAAATTACTTTAAAAACTCCTTTAGCTCCCTTCTTATCCAACCTGGCAATGCCCAGTTTTGCTATTTCCAGTCCTGAAGCTATTAAAAAATATGGGCAGGATTACTTTAAACATCCGGTGGGTACCGGTCCATTTAAATTTGTCGAATGGAAAAAAGATGACCGGGTGGTTTTAGAGCGGTTTGATGAATACTGGGGAGGAAAAGCCAACTTTGCCAAGGTTATTTTCCGTACAATTCCCGACAATTCGGCCCGACTCATGGAATTAAAGTCGGGTAATGTGGATGCAATAACTGACATAAATCCTGATGATGTGGAGGCGGTTAAAAATGACCCCAACCTGCAGTTACTGTTACGACCTTCTATGAACGTTGGGTACCTTGCGATGAACACTGAAAAGAAACCTTTTGATAATGTTAAAGTTAGACAGGCAATTAACTATGCTATTAATAAAAAAGCGTTAGTGGATGCTTTTTACGGCGGTCTTGCCAAGCCCGCCAAGAACCCCTTGCCACCGTCCCTTTGGGGTTATAACGATGAAATTCAAGACTACGAATATGATCCGGCCAAGGCCAAAGCTCTGTTAGCGGAAGCGGGATATCCCAATGGCTTTACCACCACCTTATGGGCAATGCCGGTGGCAAGACCTTACATGCCGCAACCGAAACAAATAGCAGAAGCAATTCAAAAAGACTTAGAGGCGGTTGGAATTAAAGCAAAAATTGTAACTTATGACTGGGCTACTTACTTAAAGAAAGGTGAAAATGGGGAGCATGACTTATATCTCCTGGGTTGGACCGGCGACAACGGCGACCCCGATAACTTCCTTTATGTATTGCTGGATAAAGACAATGCCAAGAAAGGTTCTGCTTCCAACGTTGCTTTCTATAAAAATGATAAAGTTCATGAATTATTAATAAAGGCCCAGCAGGAAAGTGACCAGACCAAGCGTGCCGAGTACTACAAAGAAGCTCAAGTAATTATTCATAATGATGCTCCTTGGGTTCCCCTGGTTCACTCAACGCCACCGGTGGCAGCCAGGAAATCGGTTAAAAACTGGATACCTCATCCCACCGGTAGTGAATGTTTCTTTAAAGTTGATAAAGAAGAGTAACACGGGTTATAAAGAAGGGGGTAAATAACCCCCTTCTTTTAAAAATGGAGGTATACTGTGTATGGCCAACTATATAGTGAGAAGATTATTACAACTGATTCCGGTACTCTTCGGGATAACCTTTCTTTCTTTTATGCTCATACATTTTATTCCCGGCGATCCGGTGACGGTTATTCTTGGAGAACATGCTTCACCGGAAAGGGCAGCGGAACTACGAGAGCAATTGGGTTTAAACGACCCTTTATATAAGCAGTATTTAAAGTTTTTGAATAACTTACTCCATGGAGACCTGGGACGTTCGATTATAACCCATGAAAAAGTCCTAAAAGAATTGGCAACCTTTTTTCCGGCAACGGTCGAGTTAACGCTTGCTGCCATGTTTATTGCTACCATTATCGGAATTGCAGCAGGAATTGTGGCAGCGGTTAAGCAGTATTCGTGGTTTGATAATTTAAGTATGATTGGAGCTTTAACGGGGGTTTCCATGCCGATTTTTTGGCTGGGTTTGATGCTTATATACCTTTTTGCCCAAGTTTTAGGGTGGCTTCCTCCGTCCGCCCGTTTAAGCATTGAATATTCGGTTCCAACTGTTACCAATTTATACTTGATTGATACTTTATTGGCGGGCAACTGGGCGGCGTTTAAGGATGCTTTAGCCCACCTAATCTTACCGGCTTTAGCTTTAGGAACAATTCCAATGTCGATTATTGCCCGCATGACCCGGAGTTCGATGCTGGAGGTTTTACGCCAGGACTACATCCGTACTGCCCGGGCCAAAGGTCTTGGAGAAGCAACGGTAATTTTAAAACACGCTTTAAAAAATGCTTTTTTACCGGTAGTAACCGTTATTGGTTTGCAGTTTGGGTACCTTTTAGGCGGGGCGGTCATGACCGAAACGGTGTTTTCCTGGCCGGGGGTAGGACGGTATATTTATCAAGCCATTATGGCCAGGGATTTTCCCGTGGTTCAGGGTAGTATCACAATTATCGCCTTAATTTTTGTTTTAATTAATTTAATTGTCGATATTTTATATACGGTAATAGACCCCCGAATCCGGTATCAGTAGCAGGAGGATAGCGATGGGTAAATTTTGGGAAAAAGACTGGATAAAACGCCTTTTGCAGAATAAAGCGGCGGTGGTAGGTTTAATTATTGTCTTACTATTACTCTTTGCTGCAATTTTTGCTCCCGTGCTTGCTCCCTATGACCCGATAAAAGATGGAAGTTTACAAAATAGGTTAAAACCTCCTTCTTCGGAGCATTTGCTTGGTACCGATAAGCTGGGTAGGGATATTTTAAGCCGCATAATTTTTGGAGCACGAATTTCGGTAGAAATTGGCGTGATTTCTGTAGGTTTGGCGTTAATCGTTGGTACGTTAATGGGTTTAATTGCCGGTTATTATGGTGGCTTACTTGACTCTTTTCTTATGCGGATTGTTGATATTATTTTAGCTTTTCCCAGCATTCTTTTGGCTATTGCCATTACTTCGGTTTTGGGGCCCAGTTTAAATAACGCGATGATTGCTGTGGGAATTGTAATGGTACCAAGTTTTGCCCGGGTAGTACGGTCTACGGTGTTAAGTTTAAAAGAAATGGAGTTTGTGGAAGCAGCCCGGGCGATTGGGGCCACTGATTTTACCATATTGTTTCGCCATATTTTACCAAACTCCATGGCGCCGATAATTGTTCAGGGTACCATGAATATTGGTACTGCAATATTGGATGCCGCGGGGCTTAGCTTTTTGGGGCTTGGTGCCCAGCCGCCAACCCCTGAGTGGGGTGCGATGCTGGTTGATGCCCGGGAACTTTTAGTAAAAGCCCCTTGGGTTGCCTTCTTCCCGGGATTAGCGATTATGTTAAACGTTCTGGGCTTTAATCTTTTAGGAGATGGTTTAAGAGATGCTCTGGATCCCCGATTAAAACAATAGGTTTTTAAGCTGCAATTCCTGCAGCTTTTTTTGTGCTATAATTAATTGAAAACAGGGAAGTTAAGGAGGGAAATTTTTGGAAAATTATCAAAACCTTCTACAAAAAATGGAAGAAGCGGGGTATTTAACCTCTCCGGAGATTGCCATTCCAGTTTTCTTAGCTTTAAAATTAAACAAGCCAATTTTAGTTGAAGGACCTCCCGGAGTTGGTAAAACGGAGCTGGCAAAGGTGCTGGCTAAAGTGTTAAATACAGAACTAATTCGCCTTCAGTGTTATGAAGGTTTGGATGAAGCTAAAGCTTTATACGAATGGAACTATCATAAACAGTTAATTGCCATTCAAAGCAGTAAAAATAACGACGATAAGACTTTTGTTTTTTCCGAGGAGTACCTTTTGGAAAGACCTTTACTGAAAGCTCTTCGGGCGCAAAAAAAGCCAGTGCTATTAATCGATGAAATTGATAAAGTGGATGAAGAATTTGAAGCATTTTTATTTGAGCTTCTTTCGGATTTTCAGGTAACAATACCGGAGCTTGGAACAATTAAGGCCAGGGAGATTCCTTTGGTGGTGCTAACGAGCAACGGAAGTCGCGAATTATCCGATGGTTTAAAACGGCGAGCCGTTTATTTATATATTGATTTTCCCGATATAAAGTTAGAGACAAAGATAATTCTTAAAAAAGTAAAAGAAATTCATCAAGAATTAGCGGAAAAAGTGGCAACGGCCGTTCACTTTCTCCGCCGGGAGATGGATCTTTATAAACCTCCCGCTATTTCCGAGACGTTGGACTGGGCAAAAACTCTTGCTTTATTGGGGGATGAGCGCTTAACTAAAGAGTTTATCGAAAACACCATTGGGTTTGTTTTAAAAAATAAAGAGGATATTGAGACGTTTTATGAAAAAGGGGGGGCAAATCGCTTGCTCCAATATATAGATGAAAATACTTAAATGAGGGAGTAAAATGTTAAAAAATGTCCTGTTTTTTGTGGATTTATTAAGGATTCAGGGATTTTCCATTTCCACCGGGGAAATTGAAGATTTGTTAAAAGCCCTGGCGTTAGTCAATCCCCAGAATAATAGCGAGTTAAAAGCGGTTTTTCAGGCAACATTACTAAAAAGTAGCGGTCTTAAAGATAGTTTTGGTGAAATTTTTGATTTTTATTTTACCGATGATTTTTTAAAACCAGTCCACCACCCAAGGCAAAAATGGGAGGATAAAGCCCACAAGGTT
The DNA here is from genome assembly GCF_000012865.1 of Carboxydothermus hydrogenoformans Z-2901. Lineage (GTDB taxonomy): Bacteria > Bacillota > Z-2901 > Carboxydothermales > Carboxydothermaceae > Carboxydothermus > Carboxydothermus hydrogenoformans. Next base: position 1,006,042 of record NC_007503.1, read on the forward strand.
AATCAAGCTTTGAAACAGGTCGGTATTTACCGGGAAATTGAATTTAATAATAAGGAAAAGGAAGTTTTAAACAGTCTTCCGCCGGAAGTTTTCCAAAAGCTATACGAAAAAATTAAGCAATTTTACCCCAATCAAATTGTAGATAGCTTTCCTCTGTTAGAAAAAACCATAAAGGGAGTCTTAAAATATTATCAAGAACGGATGGTTTTACCGGAGGCGGGAGTTGGTGGTCGGAGAAAAGACCTTTTTACTGCTAATTTAAAAGATTTAAGCGAACGGGATTACGAAAGGGTGGAAAAATTAATTAAACGTTATGCGGGAAGATTAAATGCCAAAGCTTCGAGGCGCTTGAAAGAAACCAGGAGAAAAAAGTATATAAACTTACGAAAAACCATTCGCGCCAATTTATCCCACGGGGGAGTGTTATTTAACTTAAAATACCGGGAGAAGAAAAAAAATAAGCCCCAAATTACCCTTTTAATTGATGTTTCGGCGTCGATGGCGATTTACGCTAAATTTGCCCTTTCTTTTTTATTTGCTGTGGCGCGAAGCTTAAAAAAAATTGAACTCTACCTTTTTGCCGAAGATTTAGAAGTGTTACCGCTTAAAAATTATAACAAGTCTCTTTTGGATTTAAAGCGGCTAATTGAAGATAGCCAGCAGTGGGGACGCGGAACAAATCTCAATCAAGCCTTAAAAAGTTACCTAAATATTGCCAAAACCAGGAGAAGTTTTCGACAGACGCTTTTAATCTTTTCCGATGGAAAAACGGTGCAGTTTGCTGAAACGTTAGAAGAGCTTAAGAAAATTTGCCGGCAATACCAGGATGTAAAATTTTTAAATCCGGTACCGGCCAAAAAATGGCAGGAAGATACTTTACTTAAAAAATTAGCCCAAGAAGTTTCCATGATTGAAACAAACAGCGTAGAACATTTGCAGGCTGTATTCAGTAAAATTTTGAGTTAAGGAGGAAAAATAAATGGAAAAGGTTGATTTTTTAGCTTTTGGAGCCCACCCTGATGATATTGAATGCGGCATTGGTGGAACGATTGCCAAATTAACCCGGCTTGGTTATAAAGTGGGACTGGTGGATTTAACCCTGGGTGAAATGGCTACCAACGGTACTATCGAACAACGTCAGGATGAAGCGTATAAGGCAATGGAAATTTTAGGAGCAAGCTTTCGGATAAATTTAGAAATTCCTGATCGGGGTATTAATTTAACGCCGGAAAATATCGAAAAAGTAGTCGAGATTTTACGCAAAGCACAGCCGAAGGTGATTGCTGCCCCCTACTGGGTGGACAGGCATCCGGATCACGAAAGGGCTGGAAGCTTAGTTAAAGAAGGTTTCTTTAGTGCAGGACTGAACAAAGTGTTACCGGAAATAAAGCCAATTAAAAGACCGGAGAAGTATTTAAGATATTTTTTAACGATTTCAGCTACACCGAGCTTTGTGGTTGATGTAACCGAATATTATTCCATTAAAAAAAGGGCTGTATTAGCCCATGTTTCGCAGTTTGCGCACCGTCCGGAATTCAGTCAGACATTTTTAAATGAAGGACAGTTTCTGGGCAGGATAGAAAGCCGGGACCTCTTTTTTGGAGCGCAAATAGGAAAAAGGTACGGAGAAGGTTTTGTCTTACAGGAATTACTGGAGTTAGAACACCCCCTGGTATTGATTAAGTAGGTGATCCTGTGAAAATCGGTATTGTTTGTTATCCCGGTTATGGCGGAAGTGGGGTTGTAGCTGCGGAACTGGGAAAAGCTTTAGGACAAAAAGGGATTGAAGTCCATTTCATCTGCCTTGAACGCCCTTTTCGTTTGGAAGGAATTCTCCCCGGGATTTATTACCACGAGGTAGAGCCGGTCGATTATCCGCTTTTTAAGTTTCCGTTATACTACTTACCCCTGGCCGGAAAAATTATTGAAGTTGTTCGAACTTACCATATAGACTTAATTCATACCCACTATGCTATCCCCCATACGGTGGCAGCCTTGATGGCGAAGGAAATTTTAAGTAGCGAAGGTAAAGAGCTCAAAGTTATTACTACCCTCCATGGCACTGATGTTACCTTAGTTGGCCAGCGGCGAGAACTTTTTGATGTAACCCGCTGGTCCATACTAAAATCCGATGGTGTTACAGCGGTTTCCGAGTATTTAAAAAATGTAACCTGTGAGATATTTGCCATAAGTCCCAGGACCATTGAGGTTATCTACAATTTTGTTGATCTTGACGAGTATCGGCCGAAAACGGATGAAAGTTTAAAAGAAAAATTGGGAGTTCCGGAAAAGCAAAAAGTAATCATACATATTTCCAATTTTCGGCCAGTAAAACGGGCCTTAGATGTTTTAGAAATTTTTTCTAAAGTGCAAACCGAGGTTGATAGTGTCTTAGTGTACGTAGGTGAGGGACCGGATACCGGAAAAGTTCTCAATGAAGTGCAGAAGAAAAATCTTACAAATAAGGTGAAGTTTTTAGGGAAAATGCCCAAAGTCAGTGACGTGTTAAGTATTTCCGATGTACTGTTAATTACTTCCGAAACCGAGAGTTTTGGTTTGGTAGCTTTGGAAGCGATGGCTATGGAAGTTCCGGTGGTTGCTTACCGGGTTGGAGGTTTGCCGGAGGTAGTTGTTGATGGGCAGACCGGTTACCTGGTGGATTATTTGGATCTCGAAAAGGCGGCAGAGGCGGTGGTAAAATTACTTAAGGAGCCTTGGCTTAAAAGGGATTTTGGAAGATGGGGGCGAATTAGAGCAAAAGAACGTTTTAGTAAAGAAAAACAAGTAATAAACTATTTAAACTACTATGAAAAAATTTTAAAGGGATTATAATAGTAAATAAGAACTATTATCATAATTTTTCTTGAGGTGAAACCAATGGCAGCAACCACAAGAATGACCCGACAAAAGAAAGTTATTATTGACATTTTAAAAAATACCAAAAATCATCCAACCGCCGATTGGATTTACGAACAGGCGCGAAGAATAATTCCCGATATAAGCCTTGGTACCGTTTACCGGAATTTGAGACAATTAACCCAATCCGGGGAAATTTTAGAACTGAATTATGGCAGTTCTTACAGCCGTTTTGACGGAAATCCGGTGCCTCATTACCATTTTGTATGTGAAAATTGTGGCAGGGTTTACGATGTAGATATGCCCGTCTTAGAGAAGATTGAAAAAGAAGTGGAAAAAAAGATGGGGTTTTCTGTAAAAAATCATCGTTTAGAATTTTACGGAGTATGCAGTGATTGCCAGCAAAAAGTTAGGGTGGATTAAATGAGTAATACCAAACATGCAAAATTATTGGCTTATATTCGCAATTTACCTTCCGGTAGCAAAGTGTCGGTAAGATTGTTAGCCAAAGAATTAAAGGTTAGTGAAGGTACCGCTTACAGGGCAATTAAAGAAGCGGAAGCGGAAGGTTTGGTAAAAACTGTTCCTAAAGTAGGAACGATTCGCATAACAAATATCGAAAAAAAAGAATTAAAAGATTTAACATTAAATGAAATTATAAAAATAACCGAGTCCCATTTGCTGGTGGGGGAAGATTTGTTAAATTACCGTTTTGCAAATTTTTTAATTGGGGCAATGGCTGTTGAAGCTATCGAAAGATTTTTGGTAGAGGGTTGCTTATTTATCGTAGGCAACCGGGAAGATGCCCAGTTAAAAGCTTTACAAAGCGGTGCCCACCTGCTGATAACCGGAGGTTTTCCGGTAAAGACGGAACTTTTAGAACTGGCAAGGGAAAATAATTTAGCGATATTATCATCACCGTACGATACTTTTACGGTAACGTCGCTTTTGCATCAAGCTTTATATGAGCGCTTAAAAGAAAAAGAAGTTATAACCGCAAGAGATATTATGGTAAAAAAAGTATTTACCCTTTCTTTAGGGCAAAGGGTGAGGGATTGGCGCCAATTATTTCTCAATACCGGCCACAGCCGTTTTCCGGTGGTGGATAAGGAAAATCGGGTTTGCGGCATAATCACTGCTACCGATGTTGCCGGTGCCGGGGAAGACGAGTTAGTGGAAAATTTAATGTCAAAAGATGTTATTTCCGCCAGTCCCGAAACGCCTATTGGTCATATAGCCAGGGTTATGACCTGGGACAGGATTGATTTGGTTCCGGTTGTGGATGAGTCTTTTAAGTTATTAGGCATTATTAGCCGCCAAAATATTATTGATGCTTTACAGCGGCTGGAAAGACAACCGCATTTTGGCGAAACTTTAGAAGATCTTATTATAAAAAATTTCCATGTTGGTGAGGACGAAAACGGGATATTTTTAGAAGGAAAAATAAATGATTTTTTAATAAATGAACTGAGTATGTTAAGTTCCACTGTTCTTTTATCCCTTTCCATTTTTTATGCCAATCTGATGGTGCGAAAAAAAGTTAAAGCTCCGGTAGTGGTTAATAATTTTTCTTTATCTCTGTTAACTCCCCTAACTTATGGAGAAACCCTTGTAGTTCGGGGTAAGTTGTTGTACCTGGAAAAAAGAAATGCAAAATTAGAGATAGATTTTTATAGGCAAAGTAACCTGAATGCCAAAGCTTTAATTGAGGTTCGTTTAATTGAAAAATAAGGCACCCGTCGGAGGTGTCTTTTGGTTTATTATAGGAGGATATGTGTATGAGTTTTGTACATTTGCATACCCATAGCTGTTACAGTTTATTGGATGGAGCAGGGAAAATTAAAGACCTGGTAGGAAGGGCAGTGGAATTAAAGATGCCTGCCCTGGCTTTGACCGATCACGGAAACTTGTTTGGGGTTATTGAATTTTATAAAGAGGCAAAGGCCCAGGGCATAAAGCCTATTCTTGGCGTAGAGGTCTACGTGGCACCCCGGACTCGCTTTGACAAAACTCCTAAAATTGATGACCAATTAACGCACTTGGTTTTACTTGCCAAAGACCGCACCGGTTATCAAAATCTTTTGCGCCTTGTCTCGCGTTCGTATACGGAAGGCTATTATTATAAACCACGGGTGGATAAACAGCTTTTAGCGGAAAACAGCCAGGGTTTAATTGCCTTATCTTCGTGCTTGGCCGGTGAAATTCCCGAGTTGATTTTATCCGGGCAAAGGGAAAAGGCGCGGGAAGTTGCGGGCATCTACCGTGATATTTTTGGAAAGGAAAATTTTTACTTAGAGCTTCAGTACCACGGCATAAGCGAACAAAAAGTGGTGAATCGGGAATTAATTGCTCTTTCCAAACAATTAAATATTCCGCTGGTAGCTACCAATGACGTTCATTACATTTTAAAAGAGCATGCCAAAACTCATGATGTGCTTTTAGCAATCCAAACTGGAAAGTCGATTAACGACCCTGGTAGGATGAAATTTCCAACGGAGGAGTTTTATTTAAAAACCCCCTATGAGATGGAGCTTATTTTTGGCGAGCTGCCAGATGCTTTAAAAAACACCTTAAATATAGCCGAACAATGCAATTTAGAGTTCGAGTTTGGTAGATACCTTTTGCCTGATTTCCCGGTACCTGAGGGGAAAACTCCTGCGCAATACCTAAAAGAGCTTTGTTTTCAGGGACTTTACAAAAGGTACCCAAACCCGGGGGAAGAAGTAAAAACGCGCTTGTTGCATGAATTAAAGATTATTGAGCAAATGGGATTTTCTGGATATTTTTTGATTGTTTGGGATTTTATCCGTTATGCCAGGGAAAAAGGAATTATGGTGGGACCGGGAAGGGGTTCTGCTGCGGGGAGCTTGGTAGCCTATACCCTTGAAATTACCGATATCGACCCGCTTAAATATGGCCTCTTGTTTGAGCGCTTTTTAAATCCAGAAAGAGTTAGTATGCCGGATATTGATGTGGATTTTTGTTTTGAACGGAGGCAGGAGGTAATCGATTATCTGTACCAAAAGTACGGGGAAGACCGGGTAGCCCAAATTATCACCTTTGGAACGATGGCTGCCAAAGCTGCAGTTAGGGATGTAGGGAGGGCCCTGGATTGGCCCTACAGTGAAGTAGATAAGATAGCCAAACTTATTCCCAACGTCCTGGGGATAACCTTGGAAGAAGCTATCGAAACCACTCCGGAACTTAAAACATTATATCAAAACAACCCCAAAGTCCGTGAGTTATTGGATTTAGCAAGGCAAATTGAAGGTATGCCAAGACATGCTTCGGTTCATGCGGCGGGTTTGGTAATTGCGCCGGAAGAAATTGATAAACATATACCGCTGTTTAAAACTTCTGAAGGGGTGGTTACCACCCAGTTTGAAAAAGATACGGTCGAGGAGTTAGGTCTTTTAAAAATTGACCTGCTGGGCTTAAGAACGCTAACCGTAATTGAAAAAGCTTTGGATTTCATTAAAAAGCAAACGGGGAAGGAGATTAATTTAAAAGACATTCCCTTGGACGATGAAAAAACTTATAAACTTTTAGGAGAGGGTGACACCGTTGGTGTTTTCCAGTTAGAAAGTCAGGGGATGAGGCAAATCCTTAAAGAGCTAAAACCAACCAGTATCGAGGATTTAATTGCCTTGGTGGCGTTATACCGGCCTGGGCCGCTGGGCAGCGGAATGGTGGAGGATTTTATCAATCGTCGTCACGGAAGGGTACCGGTGGAATATCCTCATCCGGACTTGGAGCCGATCTTAAGAGAAACTTACGGGGTTATAGTTTATCAAGAACAGGTGATGTTAATTGCCAGTGTGCTGGCCGGGTTTTCCCTCGGGGAGGCGGATTTACTCCGCCGGGCTATGGGTAAGAAGAAGCCCGAAATCATTGCTGCCTTAAAAAACGATTTTATTGAGCGGTCGGTGGCACGGGGTTATCCCCGGGAAAAGGCGGAGGAAATTTTCAATCTTATTGAATATTTTGCCGGTTACGGTTTTAATAAGTCCCATAGTGCGGCTTATGCTTTTGTGGCGTATTATACCGCCTGGTTAAAGGCAAATTTTCCGGTTGCCTTTTTGGCTGCTTTGTTAATCAGTGTAAAAGATAATCTTGATAAAGTAACAGTATATGCAGAAGATTGCCAGAGAAGAGGTATAAAGGTTTTACCACCCGATATAAATTTAAGTGAAGTCGACTTTACCATTTCGGGCCAGGAAATTCGCTTTGGTTTAGCTGCTGTAAAAAATGTTGGGGAGGCTGCGGCGGCAAAAATCATTGAAGAACGCCAGAAAGGCCCTTTTCGTGATTTTAATGATTTCTTACACCGAATAGACAAAAAAACGGTTAATAAACGGGTAATTGAAAGTTTAATTAAAGCTGGGGCTTTTGCGAGTTTTGGCTTTAATCGCAAAACCCTGTTAAATAACTTGGATGATGCTTTAGAATTTTACAGCAAGAAATCAAATGGCGTTCAGTTAACCCTTGGGGATTTTTTACCGGAGGCCGACCGCTACAATCTGCGTTTGGAAGAAGAATTTTCAAAATTGGAACTGCTGCGGATGGAAAAAGAGAGCCTGGGGTTGTATTTAACCGGTCATCCCTTGGCTGGGCTTAGGAGCTTTATCCAAAAGCATTGTAACCTAAAAGAAAACAAAGAAAAAATATACTATCCGGCTATTTTGGCGGAGATAAAACGGACTGTAACCCGCAGAGGAGAACCAATGGCTTTTGCCCTGCTGGAAGGATTGAATCAGACCGTTGAAGCAGTAATATTCCCTGACTGCTGGTTAACCTACCGTGACCTGCTGCAGGAGGAAAATATCTTATGGTTTTACGGTGCCGTTGAAGAAGATGAGGAAGGTTTAAAGATGATTGTCGAAAGAGTTTACGAGTTAGATATGAGCAATGCCTTGGAAGTTTATCTAAAAGTTTCTCCCGGAAATATTCCATTGGTCCAGGGGATTTTACGGAAGTACCCGGGACCAGCACCGGTTTACCTGTATCCGGGAGGGAAGAAACTTATAAAACTTTCGCAGGAATACTGGATTGATTTAAAAAGTCCTGTCCTCTGGGAGATTAAAAAGCTTTTGGGGGATGAAAACGTTAAGACAAAAACCGTTTCTTGACAGTATTTGGCCCCTATTGTAAGCTAAAAGCGGAGTGGTGGTATGAGCCTGATTATTTTAGTTTTAACCTTCTATTTATTGATTTTGATTATGGAAATTGCCGCAATAATTTTAAAATCAACAGGAATGGAAATCGGTAAAGCCCGCTTTCAGGCTTTATCAGCCTTAACTTCCGTTGGCTTTACCACCCGGGAATCGGAATTAATCGTCCAGCATCCCTTAAGACGCAGGGTAATTTCCGTTTTAATGGTAATAAGTTACCTGGGGATGGCCACGGTGGTTGGTTCGGTGTTTGGTTCGTGGACGAAAAAGATTACACCTCATCAGGTATTAATTGCCGGTTCAATTTTTGTGGGAGGTTTTTTACTATTTTCCAACCGCTATTTAATAAATATTTTTGAGAGAGGTTTGGAAAAGCAAATAAAAAAGTCTTTCCTTCATCACCAAACTTTTTGGGAGGTTTTAAAGCTTTCTGATGATTATGGGGTGGCGGAGTTTATTCTCCATCCGGACGCACCTCTGGTTGGTCAAAGCATAGCTGGGAGTAAGATAAGGGACAAAGGAATATTTATCATGGCCATTTAGAGGGGTAGCAGTTTTATTCACTCTCCCCGGGGAAATGAAGTACTGGAAGCGGGGGATAAATTAATTGTTTACGGCAAAACCGAAAGTATAAAAAATTGCCTGTTACAGCAATCAATTTTTCGAGAAGGAGAGTGATTGGTGGTGTGTGATAATTTTGCTTTTAGCTCGGCAATAAATGCCGAATATATTGTCGTGAAAGCTTTAGAAAATGGGGTAACAATTATGGGCTTGACCCGCGGAAAAGATACCAAATTTCACCATACAGAAAAATTAGATAAGGGTGAAGTTATGGTGGCCCAGTTTACCGAGCATACTTCGGCAATTAAAATTAGAGGAAAAGCGGAAATTTATACCAAGCATGGTGTGATAAAAAACGAATAAAGAGCCGGAGGGAATTGTATGTGGACTGTGGTTTATATTGCGCCAAATAAAAAAGATGCCTTAAGGGTTCAGGAGGCTTTAGCGAAAGAAGGATTTTTGGTGAAGATTAAACCAATAGGGATCGAAGGAGACAATTCCACCTATGAAGTTATGGTACCCGAAGCAGAAGTGGAAGAAGCGATGGAAATTTTAAATGAAATGTAAAGGAGTTTTGCTATGTTTGACTTTTTTCGCAAATCGAAGTATGTAACTGTAAAGCCGGAAACTAAACAAAAAGAGATTCCCGATGGTTTGTGGCAGAAATGTCCCCGGTGTGGGGAAATTATTTTTAACAAGGAATTGGAGAAAAATTTTAAAGTTTGTCCAAAATGCGGGTATCATTTTAAAATTAGTGCCTGGGAAAGAATTAAACTCTTATGCGATGAAAATAGTTTTGTAGAATTTGGCCGGGAAATTAGTGGGGGCAATCCTTTAAATTTTCCAGGATATGAAGAGAAGTTAGCGGAAGCCCGGGAAAAAACCGGCTTAAAAGAAGCGGTAGTTACCGGATTGGGAAAAATTAATGGTAGAGAAGTAGTTTTGGCAATAATGGACCCGAATTTTATTATGGCCAGTATGGGCACGGCTGTAGGGGAAAAAATATGTTTAGCGATGGAAAAAGCTCTGGAGAAAAAGCTACCGCTTGTAGTCTTTACTGCATCCGGAGGAGCTCGGATGCAGGAGGGAATTTTTTCTTTAATGCAGATGGCCAAAACGGTTCAACTGGTAAATCGTTTAAATGCAGAAAAAATTTTTTATTTGGTAGTTATGACCGATCCTACTACCGGCGGTGTTTCGGCAAGTTTTGCAGCCTTGGGTGATATAATATTGGCTGAACCGGGGGCTTTAATAGGATTTGCCGGACCCCGGGTTATTGAGCAAACTATCCGGCAAAAGCTTCCCGAAGGTTTTCAACGAGCAGAATTTCTGGAGCAGCACGGTTTTATCGATGCTGTGGTTTCCAGAGAGCAGCAAAAAGAAGTTATTACAAAACTCTTGGCTTGGCACAGCCAAAAGTAAATTGGGGGCAGCGTATGGCAAATTTTTTATTTGAGTTTGAAAAACCTTTGGTTGAATTAGAAAATAAAATATCTGACTTAAAAAAGTTTGCTGAAGAGAAAAACATTGATGTTTCCCGCGAGTTAGAATTGCTTTCGGCCAAGGCCCAGCAATTGGCAAAGGAAATATACCAGAACCTAACTCCTTGGCAGAGGGTTTTATTGGCCCGACATCCCGAGCGGCCCAATACGCGGGATTATATAAATTACCTCTGCGATGATTTTATTGAATTGAAAGGTGACCGGCGCTTTGGTGATGATCCGGCGATGATTGGAGGTATAGGGATAATAGAAAATATCCCGGTTACTATCGTCGGAAATTTAAAGGGGAAAGATACCAAGGAAAATATCATGAGAAATTTTGGCATGGCTCATCCCGAAGGATATCGCAAGGCCATTCGTTTATTTAAACAGGCAGAGAAGTTTGGACGGCCGGTTTTAACGTTTATCGATACACCGGGGGCTTTTTGCGGAATTGGAGCGGAAGAAAGAGGGCAGTTTCAGGCTATTGCCGAAGCAATTGCCACACTTATTAGCTTAAAAACTCCGGTTTTAGCCGTTATTACGGGGGAAGGCGGAAGCGGCGGAGCTTTAGCGCTGGCAGCAGGTGATAAGTTATTAATGTTAGAAAATGCGGTTTTTTCGGTTATTGCTCCGGAAAGCTTTGCGGCAATTCTCTGGAAAGACTCATCCCGCGCCCAGGAAGCTTCCGAACTTTTAAAACTTACTTCCGAGCATTTATTGGAGTTTGGGTTAATAGATGGCATTATCCCCGAGCCGTTGGGAGGAGCACACCGGAATCCAGCGGAAACATTAAAGGCGGTTAAAGAAGAAGTTGTTAAAAATCTGCAAATCTTAAAAGAAACTCCCGTAGAGGAGCTGTTAAGAAGACGGTATCAGCGGTATCGCTATATAGGGAGCGGCATTGTAGAGGGAGGCGTAAGCTAATGAACTCCATTGGGGTTTTAACCAGCGGTGGCGATGCGCCAGGAATGAACGCAGCGGTTCGGGCGGTAGTTAGAAAAGCCCTTTTTCACGGGATAAAAGTTTACGGAATTGAACGAGGTTATGCCGGCTTAATTAATAATGAGATAAAAGAAATGAGTTTGGGCAGTGTTGGTGACATCATCCAAAGGGGCGGAACGGTCTTAAAAACTGCCCGCTCTTTAGAATTTAAAACTTATGAAGGCAGGTTAAGAGCTTTTCAAAATTTAAAAAACCATGGCATCGAAGGTTTGGTGGTTATTGGAGGAGATGGCTCCTTCCAGGGAGCCTTAAAACTTTATGAGGAATTTGGGGTAAAGGTGGTCGGTATACCCGCAACTATTGACAATGACATTTATGGTACCGATTATTCAATTGGTTTTGATACGACGGTAAATACGGTGGTAGATGCTATTAATAAAATACGGGATACTGCCTTTTCCCATGAACGTACCTTCATTGTTGAGGTTATGGGAAGAAACGCCGGGTTTATAGCTTTAGAAGCAGGAATTGCTGGAGGAGCTGAATCGATAATTATCCCGGAAATACCTTACTCTATCGAGGAAATTTGCCAAAAGTTAATTAAGAGCCATCAGCGGGGAAAATTACATAGCATAATTATCATTGCTGAGGGCGCGGGAAGCGGCATTAAGCTGGGAGAAGTAATTAAGGAAAAGACCGGTTTTGAGACCCGGGTAACGATTTTAGGCCACATCCAGCGGGGTGGAAGCCCTTCGGCTTTTGACCGAATTTTAGCAAGCCGGATGGGTGCTATGGCGGTTGATGCCTTAAGAGAGGGGATTTCCCAAGGGGTGATGGTTGCCTTTGAGAAGGGCGAATATGTTTTAAAGCCCCTGGAAACTGCTTTTTCGGGGAAAAAGCAAATTGACCTTGAATATTATCGTTTAGCCGATATTTTATCGATTTAATACCGGGGTGAGAATTAAAATGAAACGCACCAAGATTGTTTGTACAATTGGGCCGGCTTCAAACGACGTAGGTATCTTAAAAGAAATGATTATATCCGGAATGAATGTGGCCAGAATTAATTTTGCTCATGGCAGTCACGAGGAGCACCGGGAGAGAATTGAAAAGGTTAGACGGGCGTCTTTAGAAGTAGGAATCCCGGTGGCAATTTTAATTGATACAAAAGGTCCGGAAATTCGCATTGGTAAAGTTGAAAACGGAAAAATTGTCTTAAAAGAAGGGGACTTAGTGGTATTTGATCCGGATATAGCAGAGGGTCAAGGTTTGAGAGTTCCAGTAAATTATCCGGGATTAGCCCGGGATGTTAATGTCGGAGGAACTATTCTTTTAGATGATGGGTTAATAGAATTGAAAATCGAAGATATTCAGGGTAATAAAGTTATTGCCCGGGTTATAACCGGTGGTGAGTTATCCAATAACAAAGGAGTAAATTTACCGGGAGTTAAAGTTAATCTTCCGGCGTTAACCGAAAAGGACCGGAAGGATATTGATTTTGGTATTGAAATTGGAGCGGACTTTATTGCCCACTCTTTTGTCCGAAAAGCAGCGGATGTGTTAGCTTTACGGCGTTACCTGGAAGAAAAAGGGGCGGATATGGAAATAATTGCTAAAATCGAAAACCAAGAAGGGGTCGAAAACATCGATGAAATCATCAAAGTTGCGGATGGGATAATGGTTGCCCGGGGGGATCTGGGAGTAGAAATTCCAACGGAAGATGTGCCTTTGGTGCAAAAGGAAATAATTGAAAAGTGTAATAAAAATGGTAAACCGGTAATCACCGCCACCCAGATGTTAGATTCAATGATTAGAAATAAACGTCCGACCCGGGCCGAAGCTACCGATGTGGCTAATGCTATTTTTGACGGCACCGATGCGGTAATGCTGTCGGGAGAAACGGCTGCCGGGAAATATCCGGTAGAAGCGGTTAAAACAATGGCCCGGATTGCGGAAAAAGCGGAAGAAAAATTACTCACGTTACGAAAACTAAATAAACCCACCACAAAATCTTTTAAAACTGTAACCGATGCCATAAGCCACGCCAGTGTTACCACCGCTGAAGAATTGGATGCGGGGGCAATTATCACGCCTACTTCTTCGGGCTATACGGCGCGAATGGTTTCCCGGTACCGCCCGGCGGTTCCTATTATTGCTGCCACACCGGATATGAAGGTACTTAGAAAGTTGACGCTGGTTTGGGGGGTATTTCCCCTTTTGGTTAAAACCTCCGATTCTACCGATGAAATGTTAAGTAAAGCAATAGAAGCCTCTTTAGAAAGTGGGCTTTTAAAACCTGGCGATTTGGTGGTGCTTACCGCCGGAGTTCCGGTGGGCGTAAAAGGGACAACCAACCTTTTAAAAGTCCATGTAGCGGGAAATGTTTTGGCCAAAGGTGTGGGCATTGGAACAAGGCCTATAACCGGAACGGCTCGGGTCTGTCGAACCGCCAGGGAAGCAATCGAGCGGATTCAGCCGGGAGATATTTTGGTAACCGAAGCAACCGACAGAGATTTTGTTTCGGCTATTGAAAAGGCCGCGGGACTGGTAGTTGAAGCGGGAGGACTTACGTCGCATGCGGCTATTGCGGGGTTAGAGTTTGGGATACCTGTAATAGTTGGGGTCGATGGTGCTACTTCGATAATTAAAGATGGGGAAAAGTTAACTCTAGATCCCCAGAGGGGTCTGGTATACCACGGTTCTGCTAAAGTTTTATAAAAAATGTTTATAGGGGGAGAAGGTAATGCCGGTATTGCGTAATTATACCGAAGAAGTGGTGGATGAAATACTTCAGGAAATTTTGCCCACCCAAGACGTTTGTAAGTGTGAGCGCTGTCTTTTAGACATTAAGGCTATTGCTTTAAACCAACTGCCGCCCAAATATGTTGTTACCGATAAAGGTGAAGTTATTACCCGTTTAAATTTTACCAAAATTGCGGACCGCACCGAGGTTCTTACGGCAGTTTTAAGGGCAATAGATAAAGTCAAGAAAAACCCGTCCCATTAAGACGGGTTTTGTTCTTTTTACCCCTTCCCGGTCGTAAAATTATGGTAAAAAGAGGGGAGGGTGGGCATGCGAATCTATATTTTGAAAAAAGCTTTAGCCCTGAGCTTTTTAATTTTAACCTTTATGCTTTGCTTCTATTTTGAACGGACCGTGGTGGTTAGCGGCTACATGAATCCCCTATACCAGGGAAACCCGGAAAAAAAACAGGTAGCCTTTTTATGTAATGTTTACTGGGGTGAGGAAATAATTCCTGAAATGCTGAAAATTTTAGAAGAAGAACAGGTAAAGTTTTCCTTTTTTCTTGGCGGGATTTGGGCCAAAAAACATCCGGAAGTTGTAAGGCAAATAAAAAATGCCGGCCATGAAATTGGCAATCACGGCTATTTACACAAACATCCGGACCTACTTTCGGTTAAGGAAAATGAGGAAGAAATTCTGAAAACCGAAAGAGTTATTGAAGAAATTTGCGGTTATAAAACCTATCTTTTTACTCCGCCTTACGGGGAGAGGGGAAAAAATGTTTTACAAGCCGCTACCAATCTCAAATATAGGACGGTTATGTGGAGCATTGATACCATTGATTGGCAAAAACCGGGGCCGGGTACAATTATTAACCGGGTTTTGCCAAATTTAAATAACGGAGCAATTATTTTAATTCATCCCATGCCGCAAACCTTGGAGGTACTGCCCATTTTAATAAAAAAAATAAAAGCTAAAGGTTACCGGATAGTTACCGTTGGGGAAATCATAGATTAATATTTTACGCTTATTTGGCAACAATACAATTGGTGATAATAGATGAAGAGATATTTGATTCCATTGCTTTTATGTTTGTTAACGTTACCGGTAAAAGTCCATGGGGAAATAAAGGCAAAAGCTTATTACTTTTTTATACCAACTACTAATCAAATCATTGAGGCCAAAAATCAAGACTTTCCCCTACCACCGGCAAGTACCACCAAAATTGCTACCGCTTTAACAGCATTGGACCTTTATCCGAGGAATTTTACCTTAACGGTAAAACCAGAAGCGGTGCGGGTAACGGGTACCAAAATTTACCTTAAACCCAACGAAAAAATCGCTGTAATTGACCTTGTTTACGGATTAATGTTGGAATCGGGAAATGATGCGGCTAACGCCCTGGCGTGGGTTGTAGGAAAGGAAAATTTTATGTTAATATTAAATTATTATTTAAAACAAATGGGTTTAACCTCGGTTTCTTTTAAAAACCCCTCCGGCCTTTCTGCCCCGGGTCACAAAATTTCGGCGAAAGACCTATGCGTTTTGACCTTTTACGCATTATTAAAAGATGAATTTGCCGATATATGTAAAACAAAACAATATGAGGCGCAAAGTGGCTTTAAGCCAAGGGTATTTCACAATACTAACCGCTTGTTAGCTGTCGATTCCCGGGTAATAGGGGTTAAAACCGGTACAACCAATGAAGCGGGTAAATGTTTAGTAGGGGCCTGGCGGGGAAACAGTTTCTTAATTGGTACCGTTTTAAATTGTCCCGATAGGTTTACAGCCGTGTATAAAACTTTTAAAACAACCGATGAAAAGCTAAGAGAAAAAGTTATCTGGTCCAAAGGCCAAAAAATGTATTTTAAAAAAAATAACTGGTGGACTTTAACAAAAGACGTTAAAATATTTTCTGTGGGTAATGAACATAAGCTTGTTAAAGTAGTTATTGAAGACAGTGATTCCTTTGTTCGGGCATTATTTTTTTTAAATGGTGCATTTTTGGCCGAGCAAAATTTACAAAAAGTAAGATGATGGAGGTTTAGTATGATCCATGTTACCACCTTACCTAACAAAATAACCGTTCTGGTAGAAGAGATTCCCTACATTCGTTCCGCGGCCATTGGCTTGTGGTTTAAAGTTGGTTCCCGTCATGAACGTAGGGACGAAAGCGGAATTTCTCATTTCATTGAACACATGATGTTTAAGGGCACTGTTAATCGTACCGCAAAAGAAATAGCTGAATCTCTGGACCAGGTAGGCGGACAGTTAAACGCCTTTACTACCAAGGAGTATACCTGTTACTATGCCCGGGTTTTAGACGAGCATACCCTTTTGGCCTTAGAAATTCTTCACGATATGGTTTTTAATTCCAAATTTGCCGAGGAAGACATTGAAAAAGAAAAAAACGTGGTAATTGAAGAAATTAGAATGTATGAAGATGCGCCCGACGAGCTAATTCACGATCTCCTGACCGAAGTAATGTGGAACAACCATCCTTTAGGGCGCCCTATTTTGGGTGAAATTCAGGATATAGAGAGTTTAACCCGGGAAAAAGTAGTAAATTATTATAAAAGATACTATACTCCGGATAATTTAATTATTGCGGTGGCCGGAAGGGTAAATTACCAACAGCTTTTGGATAAAATAATGGAGTTATTTGGGAGTATCCAGGGGGAACAAAAAGGTGATAAAATAACGATTCCCGAGTTTAATTTACATAGCTTTAGCCGTCGTAAAGATTCCGAACAGGTTCATTTATGTTTGGGAACGAAAGGCTATGCCATTAATGATGATCGGATTTATGGCCTAAACATCCTCAGCACAATTTTAGGGGGAGGGATTAGTTCAAGGCTTTTCCAAGAGTTACGGGAACGACACGGTTTGGTTTATTCCGTTTATTCTTATACCACAGCTTATCAAGATGCAGGTTTATTTGGAATTTATGCCGGTCTCGGCCCGAATAAAGTAAATGAAGCTTTAGAACTTATCCAAAAGCAGTTGAAGGAGTTAAAAACCGGTGACATTTCAGCAGAGGAAGTAGAGCGGGCCCGGCAGCAAATTAAGGGTAACCTCTTACTGAGCTTAGAAAGTGTTACCACGCGGATGTCCCGTCTGGCTAAATCGTTTTTATATCATGGTAAGATCATTTCTCCTGAAGAAATTGTTGAAAAGGTTTTTAATGTTTCCCTGGAAGATATAAAGGCTATGGCTGAGGAAATTTCGGATTTAAACAATTTTACCAAAGTTTCAATAGGTCCGTGGGAAGGCTTTTAATTTAGGTTCTAAGGCTTTTGGGGCAGGCATAAAATAAAACCGGAAGGGGACCTTTATGCTTGCCTTTTTACTTATTTTAATTATTTTTTTATTTTTTTTAAGGCAGTATAAACGAGGTATAAGGAGTGAATTTAGATTAGGAAGTTCCGTAAAACAGCTTTTAACCGGTGCGGGGGCGATATATTTAAGTCTTGATGCAACCCTAAAATTTCTGGGGATAAAAATTCCCGAAAAAATTGTCATAGGTGATGTTGCCTTAAAACCCCTTCCTGCTGTTTCTTTGCTTCTTGCTTTATTAGAACCGGTTGGGGAGGGAATTGTAAATGCGCTTAGAAGAGCTTGCCGGCAAAGAAATAATTAACGTTAAAACCGGAAGCCGCCTTGGAGTAGTGGAGGGAGTGGATTTTCATATTATACCAGAAACCGGTGAAATTGTTAGTGTTATCATGCCGGGGAAAGGGGGGATTTTTTCCTTTTTTAAAGAAAATATACCAAAAGAAATTCCCTGGCATGCGGTTAAATTAATTGGTAGCGAAGTAATTTTAATTGAATTAGATAATACATATTAAACCGGGAAGACCGGTTTTTTTCTTGACAGAAAGGGCATTTAAATAGAAAATAATTAAAAATGTGTTTTTATACAAATTAAGGAGGATTTTTATGGCGCGAATAGTTATGCTTGGGGCTTGTGGTAAAATGGGAAGAGAAATAAGTAAAAACCTTCTAATGCATTCCGAACATGAGTTAGTTGGATTTGTTGACGTGGTAAATGTGGGGCAGGATTTCGGTGAAATTTTGGGTATTTCCCGGTTGGGTAAAACGGTGGAGGATAACCTAAAAGAGGTAATTTTAAAAACGAACCCCGAGATTGTTTTGGATTTTTCGCGGGCTTCCGGAGCATTTACTAACATTTTAATAGCGTTAGAAAACAAGGTAAGAGTGGTCTCGGGTACTACCGGTTTTTCCCAGGAGCAGATTAAAAAAATTGAGGATGTGAGTAATGCAAATAACCTGGGTTGTATCATAGCTCCCAATTTTTCTATTGGTGCCTTATTATTGATGAAGTTGGCGCAAATGGCAGCAAAATATTTTTCCCATGTAGAAATAATTGAATACCACCATAATTTAAAAGTTGATGCTCCATCCGGAACTGCCATAAAAACTGCAGAACTCCTTAGCTCTATCCGGGAAAATCAGCCCAGCGCAATTCAAGAAGAAGAAAAAATTCCCGGGAGCCGTGGCGGAGACTACAGGGGTATAAAAATACATAGTGTTCGTCTTCCCGGGTTAGTTGCCCACCAGGAGGTAATATTTGGGGGCAGAGGCCAGAGTCTAACGTTGAGGCATGATGTTTACAGCCGGGAAAGCTATTTGGATGGAATCTTATTTGCTCTTAAAAAGGTTTTGGAATTGGATAGGTTTGTGTTTGGTCTGGATGAATTATTGTTTTAAACTTTAGGACAAGCACCGCCCAACTCCCATGTTCATATACTGCTATTAGCTTTTAACCACTGGGGGTTGGAGCGATGAAACAGGTCTTGCTGGGAATTAATCTTACAATTTTAGGAGGGGATCTCCGAAACGTTTATTTGATTGACGAGTTAGAAAAACTTGGAGCATTTATTAAAGTCTTAGGTTTACCGGTTGCCCGCCGTTCGAAGGTCGTTTTATGTCATTCCTTAGAGGAAGCGCTCAAAGATACTGATGTAGTTGTATTACCCATGCCGGGGGTAAATCACCAGGGGAAGCTGTTTGCGCCTCTTTGTGAGGAAAGTTATTACCTTACTCCAGAACTCAAGGACAGCATTAAAGGAGAGGTTTTATTTGTCGTTGGCTTTGCCAACAGCTATTTAAAACAATTGGCGGCGGATTTGGGTGTAGAGCTTGTTGAAATTGCCGAAATGGACCATGTGGCAATTTATAACTCCATTCCCTCGGCCGAAGGGGCTATCCAAATGGCCATGGAAATGATTCCCATAACCATCCATGGAAGCAATGCTTTTGTTATAGGATTTGGCCGTACCGGTCAAACTTTAGCCCGGATGTTAGCTGGAATTGGGGCACGGGTATTTGTGGCAGCCCGGAAACCTAAGGATTTGGCCAGGATTTATGAGCAATGCTATATTCCCGTTACCTTTAAGGAGTTAGAAGTAAAAATTGTCGAGGCGGATATTGTCTTTAATACCGTTCCTGCTCTGGTTTTACCGGCAAATTTACTGCAAAAACTTAAGAAAGATGCGGTTATAATTGACCTTGCCTCCAATCCCGGTGGAGTTGATTTTGAAGCGGCAAAATCCCTTGGTATCCAGGCGGTTTTAGCACCGGGACTTCCCGGTAAAGTGGCTCCCAAAACTGCTGGAAAACTTTTAGCCAAGGTTTTACCTGAATTAATCCTTAAGCACTGTAAGGTGCGGGATTGGAGGGATTTGGGATGATTAAAGTTGGTTTTGCTTTTACTGGATCTCACTGTACATTACCCGGTTTACTCGGGGTTTTGGAAAAATTGGCCGGAAAATTTGATATTACTCCGATTTTTTCGGAAAGTGTACAAAATACCATTTCGCGTTTTGGTGACGGGAAAGAATTCATGCAAAAAGTAGAAAGCATTACCGGGAAAAAGGGTATAACAACCCTAACGGAAGCGGAGCCTATCGGTCCGCAAAAACTTTTTGATGTATTGGTGATTGCTCCCTGCACCGGTAATACTATGGCAAAGCTGGCCAACGGGATAACCGATTCGGTTGTGTTAATGGCTGCTAAAGCCCACTTAAGAAACCAAAAGCCTTTAATTTTAGCAATATCCACCAACGATGCTTTGGGTATGAATGCCAAGAATTTAGGGTTATTATTAAATGCAAAAAATATATTTTTTGTACCGTTTGGGCAGGATAATCCCAAAGATAAGCCGAATTCTTTAATTGCAAACTTAAATTACTTAGAAGACACTATAAATGAAGCGTTAAAGGGAAGACAAATTCAACCAATGCTTATTACCTATTCTTAATAACAAATTTGGAGGTGTTATTTTTGAGCTATAATGTGGTAGTAATTGGAGCTACCGGTGCGGTAGGAGGAGAAATTCTAAAAATTTTAGAGGAAAGAAACTTTCCCGTAAAAGAACTTCGACTGGGGGCAACTTCCCGTTCTGCCGGTAAAGAAGTGGTTTTTCGGGGAGAAACGTATAAGGTGTTAGAAACAACACCGGAAATATTTGATGGTATGGATATTGCCTTATTTGCCGGGGGTTCTGCCAGTAAAGAATTTGCCCGCATTGCTGCAGCAAAAGGGGTAACGGTAATTGATAATAGCAGTGCTTTTCGTTTAGAGCCGGACGTACCATTGGTGGTTCCTGAAGTAAATCCCGAGGATGTTAAATGGCACAAAGGTATAATTGCCAATCCCAATTGTTCGACAATCCAGATGGTTGTGGCGTTAAAGCCTTTGCATGATTATGGAAAAATTAAACGGGTGGTTGTTTCGACCTATCAAGCAGTTTCCGGTGCTGGCATTGAAGCCATAGAAGAATTAAAGCAGCAGGTTAAGGCGTATTTAAACGGTGAAGAGGCGGTACCCAACGTCTTTCCGTATCCTATTGCTTTTAATTTAATTCCTCACATCGATGTATTCCAGGATATGTATTATACAAAAGAAGAATGGAAAATGGTTTTAGAGACGCAAAAGATAATGCATGATCCGGAAATTAAAGTAACCGCCACAACTGTAAGGGTACCGGTCTTTAGAAGTCACTCGGAAAGCATTAACATTGAAACGGAAATTAAAATTACCCGGGAGAAAGCTATTGAGCTTTTGAAAAAGGCTCCGGGGGTAAAAGTAATTGACAATCCTGAAGAAAAGCTGTACCCAATGCCCTTGTATGCCTCGGACCAGGATGAGGTTTTTGTGGGAAGAATCCGGGAAGATAATACAATTTCCAATGGCTTAAATCTTTGGGTTGTTGCGGACCAATTACGGAAGGGTGCAGCTACAAATGCTGTTCAGATTGCTGAACTACTAATAAAGTACGGGTGTGTGAAGCAAAATGGCTAAAAAGTTTATCATTTTAAAGTTTGGCGGAACAAGTTTAAAGACGGCGGAACTCCGGGAAAAGGTAGCCCAAAAAATAATTAATACTTTTGAATCTGGCTATCAACCGGTGGTGGTGGTATCGGCTATTGGCCGGAAGGGCGACCCTTATGCTACCGATACTTTGTTAAACTTTGCCTACGAGGTAAATCGGGATTTGCCACCTCGGGAAGCGGATTTATTAATGGCGTGCGGGGAAATAATTAGCGGTGTAATTATGGTTAATACCCTGGCCAAAATGGGGTATAAAGCAAAACTGTTTACCGGTGCTCAGGCTGGAATTATCACTGATGATAACTTTACCTCGGCATCGATTTTAAAAGTTAAAGCCGATAAGATTTTAAAAGCGGTGGATGAAGGTTTTATCCCTGTGGTTTGCGGATTTCAGGGAGTAACGGAAGACGGCGAGGTTACCACTCTGGGACGGGGCGGAAGCGATACTACCGCTGCGGCTTTGGGAGTTGCTTTGAAGGCCGAGTTTATTGATATTTACACCGATGTGGAAGGAATCAAAACGGCCGATCCGCGAATAGTTGAGGATGCTAAAACCTTAGAGGTGGTGACTTATAACGAAATTTCCCAGCTGGCGCATGAAGGGGCTAAAGTTATTCATCCCCGGGCGGTGGAAATTGCGATGCAAAAAAATATCCCTCTGCGCATTAAATCAACCCTGACCGACGGTGAAGGAACACTTGTCACCTCCCACGCTGAAGTTTACGGCGAAGTAATTGAAGTAATTCGGGACCGGATTATAACCGGTATTGCCCATATTCCCGGGGTAACCCAGATAAAAATTTTAAGGGAAGATACCCCGGAAATTGTGAATTTAGCCCAAAAGGTGTTTAAA
Source organism: Carboxydothermus hydrogenoformans Z-2901 (assembly GCF_000012865.1). Taxonomy (GTDB): domain Bacteria; phylum Bacillota; class Z-2901; order Carboxydothermales; family Carboxydothermaceae; genus Carboxydothermus; species Carboxydothermus hydrogenoformans. Next base: position 1,028,011 of record NC_007503.1, read on the forward strand.
GGCTTAGCTTTGGCGGAAATAAGCGTGGATTTTATTAATATAAGTCCCGAGGGCTTGGCGTTTACCGTTAAAGGGGAAGTGACGGAAAAAGCGGTGGATGTTTTAGAAAATATGGGTTTTACCCCGAGAATACGCCGAAATTGTGCTAAGATAGCTGCGGTGGGGGCCGGGATGACCGGTGTGCCGGGGGTTATGGCTAAAATTGTGGAAGCCTTAACGCGGGAACAAATTGAAATTCTCCAATCCACCGACTCGTACACTACCATCTGGGTACTGGTGGATGGGGAAAATATGGAAAAAGCTGTTAGGGCTATTCACAAAGCTTTTAAACTAAACGAATAAAAAATTAAAAGAAGGTGAAAAGATGGCAGTGTTTGGACGATTGTTAACCGCTATGGTAACCCCTTTTGATCGGGATGGGAAGGTTAACCTGGAGCAGGCACAAAAATTAGCCAGTTTCTTGGTGGAAAACGGTTCTGATGGTATTGTGGTGGCGGGGACTACCGGTGAATCACCAACTTTATCCTTTGAAGAAAAAGTAGACCTTTTTAAAGCTGTTGTCGAAGCGGTAGGTGGAAAAGCAGCAGTTATTGCCGGAACGGGATCCAATGCAACGGAAGCTTCGATTAAACTTACTAAAGCTGCGGAAAAGGTCGGAGTAGATGGGGTTATGCTGGTAGCTCCGTACTATAACAAACCTTCCCAAAAGGGGCTTGTCGAACATTTTCAGGCGATTGCCAGAGCCACCAGCTTACCGGTTATGATTTATAACATTCCCGGTCGCACAGGGGTTAATATCTTACCCAAGACGATGGCTAAAATTGCCGAACTGGAAAATGTTGTAGCAATTAAAGAAGCTGCGGGAAGTGTTGATCAGGCAACCGAACTAATAAGAATTTTACCGGAAAGGGTAAAGGTATTTTCCGGAGATGACAGCTTGACCCTGCCCATTTTAGCGGTGGGAGGTTACGGAGTTGTTAGTGTGGCAAGTCACCTTGTTGGTCTAAAAATAAAAGAAATGATCGATCAGTTTCTTTTAGGAAATGTGGCGGTGGCAGCTCGCCTCCACCAGGAGCTTTATCCTTTAATTAAAGCATTATTTATAACAACTAATCCGGTACCAGTAAAAACTGCGCTGAATTTAATGGGACATAAAGTTGGTGGTTTTAGACTTCCGCTGGTGGATATGACCGAGGAGGAAAAGGAGGAACTGGTACGGGAATTGAAAAACCTTAATTTGTTGTAAATTAAAAAATCTTTGGGGAAGGCTATTTTCACTTGTCCTTCCTTTTTTTATTTTTTATAATTACAATAGATTGTAAAAAGCTAACAAATGGGCGGTTTAATATAAATCAAAAATTAAGCAGGAGGTGTATTGCCAATTAAAGATGGAAGACTTCAAATTATACCATTAGGCGGCCTTGGAGAAATCGGGAAAAACATGATGGTCATCAAATATAACGATGCCATTATAGTGATCGATGCCGGACTGATGTTTCCCGAAGAAGAACTGTTAGGTATTGACATGGTTATTCCCGACATGTCTTATCTCATAGAAAACAAAGAAAAAGTTAAAGCGGTGCTTTTAACCCATGGTCACGAGGACCACATTGGTGGGATGCCTTATTTTTTGAAACAATTTGATGTTCCGGTTTACGGAACAAGGCTGACTTTGGGGCTTTTAAGTGCCAAGCTTAAAGAAGCGGGGATTCCCAGAGCCAGCTTAAATGTTGTGGCTCCGCGGGATGTTTTAAATATTGGGCCGTTTAAGATTGAATTTATCAAAGTTTCTCACAGTATACCGGATACTGTAGGAATTGCGGTACATACTCCTGTGGGGACAGTAGTCCACACCGGCGATTTTAAACTGGATCCTACTCCAGTTGATGGGAAGGTTACGGATTTTTATAAGTTAGCGGAACTTGGAGAAAAAGGCGTTTTAGTTTTAATGTCGGACAGCACCAATGCCGAAAGGCCCGGCTTTACCTTGTCGGAAAAAACCGTGGGTAATACCTTTGAAGAAACGTTCAGGGTGGCGGAAGGTAGAATTATCATTGCAACTTTTGCCTCAAATGTTCATCGTTTGCAGCAAGCAATTTATACCGCCCATAAATTTAAAAGAAAAGTGGCCATTGTTGGCCGAAGCATGTTGAATGTGGTAGAAATTGCCAACGAGCTGGGCTATCTGGATATTCCCGATGGACTGTTAATTGATGTGGATGAAATAAACCGCTACCCTCATAAACAAGTCGTTATACTAACTACGGGAAGCCAGGGAGAACCAATGTCAGCGCTTACCCGCATGGCCATGTCTGAGCACCGTCAGGTGGAAATTGTAGCAGGAGATACGGTTATCATTTCTGCAATGCCGATTCCGGGAAATGAGAAGTTGGTCTCCAGAATTATTGACCAGTTATTTAAATTGGGTGCCAAAGTTATTTACGAGGCGGTTTCAGGGATTCATGTCTCTGGACACCCCAGCCAGGAAGAATTAAAATTAATGATCAACCTTTTAAAACCAAAATACTTTGTTCCCATTCACGGAGAATACCGCCATTTAATTAAGCATGCGGAAATTGCGCGGGAGTTAGGCATAAAACCCCAAAACATCTTTGTGGTGGAGAACGGTCAGGTTTTGGAATTCACGAAAAAATCCGGACGTCTTGCCGGAAAAGTACCGGCCGGCCGGGTATTGGTTGATGGACTCGGAGTGGGGGATGTCGGGAATATTGTGTTAAGGGACCGTAAACAACTGGCCCAGGATGGTATTATTATTGTCGTGCTTACTTTAAACCGGGAGTCCGGAGAGATTGTTGCCGGTCCAGACATTGTAACCCGGGGATTTGTCTACGTCCGGGAGTCGGAACAGTTAATCGATGAGGCCAAACAGAAGGTTACCGAAGCTTTAAATAAATGTTTTAATCACGGCTTGTTAGAGTGGTCTGCCATAAAAAGTCAGGTTAGAGATGCGTTAGGAAAATATCTATTTGAAAAGACCCGCCGTCGTCCAATGATTTTACCGATTATAATGGAAATTTAGAAAGGGAGAGGACATTGAACTCATTTCAAGCTTTAATTTTAGGACTTGTTCAGGGTTTAACCGAGTATTTACCCGTTTCCAGTTCCGGGCATTTAGTTTTATTGCAAAAAATCTTTGGCTTAAAGGAAAATGTCTTGCTCTTTGATATTTTGGTCCATTTAGGAACTCTTGTTCCCCTTTTAATTATTTTTCGCGATGAAATTTTGGCGATTATCAAAAAACCCTGGGGGCGATTACCTCTTCTTATAATTGCCGGTACCGTTCCTACAGCTTTAATTGGCCTTGGATTTAAGGACTTCTTTGAACGGCTTTTTGTCTCAGGTTCTACTTTAGGAATTGAATTTATTATTACCGGACTAATCCTGTGGCTGGCCGAACGGCAGAAAAGCGGTCGAAAAAATCTCGAAAAAACAACTTTTTTGGATGCAATTTTTGTAGGTGTAGCTCAGGGATTGGCCATTTTGCCGGCAATTTCCCGGTCGGGGTTAACCATTTCCGGGGCTTTAATAAGAGGTTTAAACCGCGAATGGGCTGCAAAATTTTCCTTTTTACTATCTATTCCTGCCATCTTGGGAGCTGCAGTTTTGGATTTAAAAAGTTTTGTCGAGCAAAACGCAAATTTAGCGGGGATTGATTTGATGCCGTTTATTGTTGGGTTTTTTGCAGCAATGCTTTCAGGATACTTTGCGGTAAAATTTATGTTAGAGATCTTGCGTAAAGGAAAGTTAACCTGGTTTTCCTATTACGTCTGGATTTTGGGAGTAACAATTTTGGTGTTACAGGCGGCAGGTAAATTTTAACCTGCCGCTTTTTGGAGGGATTGAATGGCAAAATACAAGAATACCAAGCAGAAAAATAAAAAAAGTTTTACCGGTGAATTGTTGGGAATTTTTTTAATGCTCTTGGGAATGATTGGAGTCGTCAGTATTTTCTCGGATAAAACCGGCTCGATAGGATTGTTTTTCCGGCACTGGTTTACCGTTTTTGCCGGTCAGGGGAGTTTTCTTTTACCATTAATTATTTTTGCTATTGGTTTTAAACTTTCTTTTGGTCATACTATTAAACACTTTGGTAAAAAAGAAGCGGGTTTACTTGTCCTCGTGGCAGCATTTTTGATTTTTTTAACGATAAAACTACCGTTAAGCGTAATGTTTACCATGGCCTGGCAGGGTGACGGGGGAGGAGTAATTGGGGCGCTCCTAACTTATGGTGCCTTAAAATCTCTGGGATTAGTAGGCACCTACCTTTTGCTCCTAACCCTTATTTTAATTGGATTTTTACTAATTTTGGATTTATCTTTTAAAGAATTTATGCAAAATCTCATTGGCGGTCTGAATAAAATAAAGGCTTTTGTGGTGGAAAGCATCTTTCCGTTGTTTATTGAGGAAGAAGAACTCAAGCCCAAAAAGCAAAGAAAAGAGCCCGTAATTATTGAGATGCCGCCACCGCCTGAACCTGTTTTTAATTTTCAATCGGAAAGCTTTCCGGTCCATGTAGAGGCAGAAGAAAGGGCTGCCCAAAAGGAGAAAGAAAATAAGAAAACCATAAAGGAAAACGACGAAAATATAACTTCCTTTGAACAGCTAAGTCTTAAAGATTTTGAAAAGTACCAACTGCCACCAATATCTCTGTTAAATCGGCCTAAATCATCCCGCAATCAAATGAATCGGGATATTTCCGAGAATATCAAAATCCTGGAAGAAACCCTTGAAAGTTTTGGGGTTCAAGCCACTGTTAAGGAAGTTTCCTGCGGACCGGCGATAACCCGCTATGAATTGGAACCTGCCCCAGGGGTTAAGGTTAGTAAGATAGTAAGCTTAGCTGACGATATTGCTTTAAAATTAGCGGCAGCGGATGTCAGAATTGAAGCGCCAATTCCAGGAAAAGCCGCGGTTGGAATTGAAGTTCCCAACAAAGAAATAAATATGGTGGTATTAAGAGAAATTATCGAAACTCCTGAATTTCAGAATCAAGCTTCACCCCTTGCTTTTGCCCTGGGCAAGGATATTGCCGGTAAACCAATTGTGGCCGATCTCCAAAAAATGCCTCATTTACTCATTGCTGGAGCAACAGGATCGGGGAAAAGTGTTTGTTTAAATACCCTGATTTCCAGCATTTTATTCCGGGCAACTCCACAGGAAGTAAAGTTTCTGATGATCGACCCGAAAATGGTCGAGCTGGTTACTTTTAACGGCATTCCCCATTTAATTAGCCCGGTAGTTACCAATGCCAAAAAAGCAGCCATTTCTCTCCGCTGGGCTGTGAGAGAAATGGAGCGGCGCTATGAACTTTTTGCCAAGTACGGAGTTCGGGATATAACGCGCTTTAACAGCTTAGTTTTAACTAAAGGTGGCGAGGATTTAAGTTATTTGCCTTACATCGTTATTATTATTGATGAGCTGGCCGATTTAATGATGGTTTCTCCAGCAGAAGTGGAGGATTCTATCTGCCGGTTAGCACAAATGGCGCGAGCTGCCGGGATGCATTTGGTTGTAGCAACTCAACGTCCTTCGGTGGACGTAATAACCGGTTTAATAAAAGCCAATATTCCTTCACGGATATCGTTCGCGGTTTCCTCGCAGACCGATTCCCGTACTATCTTGGACATGGCTGGTGCGGAAAAACTTTTAGGAAAAGGAGATATGCTGTTTTTTCCGGTTGGCGCCTCCAAACCCATTCGCGTTCAAGGAGCTTACATGTCCGATAAAGAAGTGGAAGCGGTGGTGGAGTTTTGGAAAAAACAGGGGGACCCCGAATTTTCGTCCGAGTTCGAGCAGGAACTGGATGTCGAAGAAGATTCACAGTTGGAAGAAGACGAGTTATTGCCGCAGGCGGTGAAAATTGTCATGGATGCCGGGCATGCCTCGATTTCCCTTCTCCAAAGACGTCTTAGAATTGGATATGCCCGGGCAGCTCGTTTAATTGACCAAATGGAAAGAAAAGGAATTGTTGGGGGCTATGAAGGAAGTAAACCGCGGTCTGTGTTAATTTCATACGAACAATATAAAGAAATGTTTAAGGACCTTTAAAGGAAAAAACCTTTAAAGGTCCTTTTTTTGTATAAACTTACCGTAAAATAAGAAAACTATGATTACAGGTGGTGAGAAAATGACAAAAACTAAAACAAAACTAAAACTTATAGCGGTAGTAGCCCTGGTAATTTTCTGGGCGGGTAGCGTAACTTACTATTACAATCAGGTTTTGGCCGCCAAGCCGAAAGCGTACACTTATTCGGGAATTAGCGATCTTTATCTTTTAGCCCGGATTATTCGGGCGGAAGCGGAAGGGGAACCGTATGCAGGAAAGGTTGCCATAGCTGCGGTTATTTTAAACCGGGTACGGCACCCCGGATTTCCCAACACCATTGCCGGGGTAATTTTTCAGCCTGGTGCTTTTGAATCGGTTGCCAACGGGCGTTTTTGGTCGCTACTGCCGAACCGGGAAAGTATTAAAGCTGCCTATGATGCTCTGCGCGGTTGGGATCCAACATATGGTGCTCTATTTTTCTGGAATCCGGCCAAAAAGGTTTCCCGGTGGATTTGGACCAGAAAAATCATAGCAAGGATTGGCAAACATGTTTTCGGGAGATGATGGAATGAAAAGGACTATTGCCGTTATCCTGGGCAGTTTATTGTTAGTAGGTTTATTTATCTGGGGTTACGATCAAAGTCAAAAAAAGAATCGGCTTTACTGGGAATTAAATAGTCAGTACCGTAGGGCTTTTGAAGAATTATACGGACACAGTAAAACCTTGGAAGCCCAGGTGGGAAAAACATTGGTTTCCATGTCACTGCAGCAAAATTTAAAGCAGGCGGCCAAGGGGTGGCGGCAGGCTTATGCTGTTGTGGAAGATTTGGGACAACTGCCGGTAACTACTTTTTCCCTGGAAAAAACAAAAGCATTTTACAATCAGCTTGGAGACTTTACCTATACCGTTGCCATTAAAGATACCGAAGGTAAATCGTTGAGCCCTGAAGAAAGAAAAACCCTGGCAACCTACTATAATGAGCTGAAAAAAATTAACAATAAACTGGAAAAAGCGGTAGATATCTTAAAAAATCAACCGATTATGATAACTAAAGAAACCAAACTATATTCCCTCCGGGAAGATTTGATGCCGGAAGCGATAGTTAATGCCTTGCGAGATGTGGAAAACAATGTTTTAGATCTGAGAAATAAAAAGGTTGCTTACGAAGGTGATTTTGTCAACATTAATCCCTACCCTTTAGGAATAAAAGGTAAACCGGTTTCCATGATTGAGGCGAAAACAATAATTAAAGATTTCTTGGGGCAGGAAGCTGCTGGCAGGATGATTTTGCCGGTTACCAGGGTCAATGGTTTAATTCCGACGTATTTGTACGAAGTGATCGACCGTCAAGCTAAAACGAAAATTTATTATAATGTTTCCGTTAACGGGGGCAAAATTCTTAGCTTTTTGACTACAAGGCCAACCTCTTCTCCTTCTTTAACGGTTAATGAATGCGTTCAAAAAGCAAAAAAATATCTTCTTAAGTTCGGTTTTGGAAACATAGAGCCCACGGAGATAGATAAAATAGATAACGAATTAAGTATTACCTTTGTTAGTAAAGTAGGTGATATATTATATTACCCCAAAGTTATTAAGGTAAAAGTGGGAATGGATAAAGGAGATGTTACGGCTTTTGAAGGAACCCAGTATTACATGTACGATAGGCCACGACCGCTTAATAAACTCCTTTTAACTGAAGCTAAAGCTAAAAAAAATATTAACCCGCATTTAAAGATTTTACGAACCCGCAAAGCCGTAATTTTAAATGACAGAAACCAGGAGATCTTAACGTACGAGTTTTTAGGTGAATTGCTGGGGGAAAAATATTTAATTTACGTAAATACCGAAACGGGTAAGGAAGAAAAGATTGTGAGGTTAAAGGAATTTAAAATAACTCCGGCAAAGGATGCGGAAACGGTTTTTAACTACGAATAATTCACCGGGCGGATGCCCGGTTTTTATTATTGACCGGAAAAATTGCCGGTGTTATACTTAATCGAGACTCTTTCATTAGCTTACGGGTGATACTCCATGAAAAGCGTAACTTTTTCCGACGTAAAAAATTTAAAAAATCCGGTGTTTGTTGATGTCCGTTCTCCTAAAGAGTTTATTGAGGATCACATTCCCGGCGCCCTGAATTTACCGCTTTTTAGTGATTGGGAAAGGGAAGTTATAGGTAAAATATATAAATTTCAAGGCGTAAGCCAGGCAAAATTAGCAGGATTAAATTTTTTATCTCCAAAGCTTCCCCGCATGGTGAATGAAATCCTTAAATATAAAGAACAGGGAGATGTCGTAATTTATTGCTGGCGGGGAGGTTTAAGAAGTTTTGTTTTGGCAGAAATTCTGAGGATGGTTGATATCTATGTTTACCGTTTAGAAGGGGGCTATAAAAGTTACCGCAGAGAAGTAGTTAAATTCTTTGAAACAGTTGAAAATTTGCATCCTATTGTTCTCTACGGAATGACCGGGGTTGGGAAAACAAAAATTTTAGAAAACTTACAACGGCAAGGATTACCGGTTTTAAACTTAGAAAAACTTGCCAATCACCGGGGTTCGGTTTTTGGACATTTGGGGCTTGAGCCCCAGCCCTCCCAAAAATTTTTTGAATCTAAATTATACGAAGTTTTAAAGGATTTGCAGGGAATCCCCTTTTTAACGGAAGGAGAAAGCCAAAAGATCGGAAAACTTTTTATTCCCAGAGGATTGTTTAAAAAGATGCAGAAAGCACCGGTGGTATTGTTAGAATTGCCGGAAGAAAAGCGTATTGAAAACCTCATGTTTGAATATAAAGCGGAAAAAATTGATATTGAATTGTTTATAAAAGCTTTGCAAAGTATTACACCCTATTTGGGCAGAGCAAAGGTGGAAAAGCTTATAGAAGATTTAAGAATGCGAAGATTTTATGATTTTACTAAGACTCTGCTTCTTGACTATTATGACCCTCTTTATAAAAAATCCACGGCCTATTTACAAAATATAAAAAAGGTTATTTCCGGAAAAGATATTGATGAACTAACCGCAAAAGTAGGGGAATTTTGGAGGGAAGTGGCAGGAGGGAAACAAAAATGATTGGGGAAAAATTAAGAAAACGCCGGGAACAATTAGGTTTAACCATAAAACAAGTGGAAGAAGAGATTAAGATCCGTAGTAAGTATCTACAAGCTTTGGAAGAGGAAAGGTTTGATGAACTTCCTGGGAAAGCTTATATAAAACCTTTTTTACAAAGCTATGCCCGCTTTTTAGGTGTAACGATCGAGCCCGAAGATTTGCCAACAATCGTGGTAAATACAGAGCAATCTATCTCGGAGCAGACAAAACAAGTTAAGGCTTTTAAAGAAGAAAAAAAATTTTTTCTACCATTAAAAACTGTCTTTATTACGTTGTTCTTTCTTATTATAACCAGTGCCTTGGTTTATACTTTTATAAGCGGCAGAATAACCAAAGAACCCAGTAAGGCCATCAAACCTCCTGTTCCCGGTAAAGTTTATCAAAAACAAAGCCAAAGGGTACTGCCGGTGAAAAGCTTTGAAAAAACGATTATTGTTAGGGCCGTTTACGGGCCTTGCTGGTTAGAAGTTAAAGAAGAAGATAAGGTTGTCTTTACGGGTAAAATCAATCCTCCTGCCGAAAAACAATTTATTTCGACCAAACCCGTTAATATAAAATTTGGCAATGCCGGAGCGGTAGTGGTAACTGTAAATGGAGTGACCTACGGAACCCCAGGAAAGATGGGCCAGGTGGTTAAAATAACATATTAAGGGTAAGAGGTGAAAGTAGTTGAAATATTTTATCCTTTCCTTGGGCTGTACCAAAAATCAAGCGGATAGTGAAGTAATAATGGGAATCCTGGAAAGTAAAGGGTATGTGCGCTCTTTAAATCCGGAAGAAAGCGATTTATTAATTGTAAATACCTGTGGTTTTATTGCTGCGGCCATTGAAGAAAGTATTGAGGAAATTTTAAATCTTGTTCACCTGAAAAAACCCGGACAAAAAATCCTGGTTGCCGGTTGTTTGGTCCAAAGGGAGGGTAAAGAGTTAGCAAAACATTTACCGGAGGTTGACCTATTTTTTACTCCCCGGGAAATAAATAACCTTGATAAACTTTTAGCTGATTTAGGAGAAAATAATAAGTTAGTTTTAAGCGAGCCGGGATTTTTAAACTTGGAAAAAAAACCGCGAGCTAAAAGCAATGAGGTCTATCGTTATATCAAGATTGCCGATGGCTGTGATAACCGTTGTACCTATTGTACTATACCGGCAATTCGGGGTAAATACACCAGCAGGCCGCTTGATGATATTTTAGAAGAAATTAAAGATACCCTAAAACAGGGAATTAAAGAAATCATTTTGGTAGCTCAGGATACCACCGCGTACGGTATTGATCTTTATGGGGAGTTTAAATTGGTTGAACTTTTAAGAAAAATTGGCAGCATTAAAGGAAATTTTTGGGTAAGGTTGATGTATCTTTATCCCGATAAAATTACTCCCGAATTAATTAACGAGATTAAAGAAAATCCCAAGGTAATTAAGTACGTCGATGTACCGTTACAGCATATTCATCCCGAAATTTTAAAGAAAATGGGAAGGAAGGGAAGTAGTGAAGAAATTATATCAACCTTAGAAAGGCTCCGAAAAGAAATACCGGATATAACTATAAGGACTACCTTTATAGTTGGATTTCCGGGAGAGACGGAAGAACAGTTTAACTATCTTTTAGATTTTGTTAAAAAGTTTAAATTTAATCGCCTCGGGGCTTTTCCCTATTATCGCGAAAAAGGTACTCCCGCAGCAAAAATGAAGGGCCAAATACCGAAAAAAGTTAAGGAGCAACGTTATGAGAAATTAATGGAGGTGCAGCAAGAGATTTCCCTTAACTTAAACAAAGCTTTGGTAGGCAAAAAGATTCCCGTCATTGTTGAAAAAAAGATAAGAGGAGAAAACCTTTACCTTGGGCGAACCTATATGGATGCCCCCGAAATTGACGGAATAATTGAAATTAAAGCGGAAAAAAGATTGAAAAAGGGTCAAATTATTAATGTTTTAATAACCGATTATGATATATACGATTTAAAAGGAGAGTTTATAAATGATTGATAATACTTTATTTTCTTTGGCCCAAGAAGTGCAGCGGTTGTTTATTGCTAAGAATTTAACTTTGGCAACGGCTGAATCGTGCACCGGCGGACTTTTAGGAGCGGTAATTACTGCTGTTCCCGGAAGTTCTCAATATTATTTTGGAGGGGCAGTAGTTTATGCCAATGAAGCCAAAGAAATCTTAACCGACGTGGATAAAGACCTTTTACTTAAAAAAGGTGCGGTAAGCCCCGAAGTTGCTCAAGGCTTAGCGTTGGGAATAAAAAATAAGCTTAAAACAACGGTAGGAGTGGGTATCACGGGAATTGCCGGACCTTCTGGGGGTACACCGGATAAACCCGTTGGCTTGGTATATATCGGTATTGCGAATGTTCAGGATGTTAAAGCTTTTAAATATCAATTTAACGGTGATAGGCAGGAAATTAGAACGCAAACGGTAAAGGAGGCATTAAAACTTTTAATTCAAAATTGTTTTGACAATTAAACCGGCGAAAAGTTATAATAAACACGAACAAATGTTTTATGGAGGGAGCTTTTATGAATGATAAACTAAAAGCCTTAGAGCTTACCATTTCCCAAATTGAAAAGCAGTTTGGGAAAGGCTCAATTATGCGCCTGGGTGAAAACACCGGAAAATTTCAGGTGGAAGTAATTCCTACTGGTTCTCTGGCTCTGGATTTAGCCTTAGGGGTAGGTGGAGTTCCCAGAGGCCGGGTGGTTGAAATTTTTGGCCCCGAATCTTCCGGAAAAACTACCGTGGCTTTGCATATTATAGCGGAAGCGCAAAAAATGGGTGGTATCGCAGCATTTATTGATGCCGAACATGCGTTAGATCCGGTTTATGCCCAAAAATTAGGAGTTGATATTGAAAATCTCTTAGTTTCCCAGCCCGATACCGGCGAACAGGCTTTAGAGATAGCCGAAAGCTTGGTGAGAAGCGGTGCGATTGACGTGATTGTGATTGATTCGGTGGCTGCTTTAGTTCCGCGGGCGGAGATTGAAGGAGAAATGGGTGATGCTCATGTCGGTTTACAGGCCCGCCTTATGTCTCAGGCTTTAAGAAAGCTCACCGGGGCCATAAGTAAATCAAAAACTGTGGCGATCTTTATCAACCAAATGCGGGAAAAAGTAGGGGTTATGTTTGGAAACCCGGAAACTACTCCCGGAGGACGGGCCCTGAAATTTTATGCGTCAATTCGCATGGATGTTCGGAAGATAGATGTCATAAAACAAGGAAATGATATTATTGGCAGCCGCACGCGGGTAAAAATCGTTAAAAACAAAGTTGCCCCTCCTTTTAAACAGGCGGATTTTGATATTATGTACGGGGAAGGGATTTCCAAGGAAGGAAGTTTGTTGGATGTTGCTGTTGAGTTAAAAATTGTTCAAAAGGTCGGGTCTTGGTATTCTTACAATGATGAGCGATTGGGTCAGGGCCGGGAAAATGCCAAAGAGTTTTTACGGCAGAACCCGGAAATTTACAGAGAAATTGAGCAAAAGATCCGGGAGCAAGTATTGAACTCTCCAGAATCGTCGAGTTTTAAAAATTCCGAGGAGTTTGAGGAATAATTTTGAGTAGTCGGGCTTACCAAAAAGCCTTAAACTACCTTTCCCGTGCCCTGCGGACAACTGCAGAAGTGCGCCAGTATCTTTCAAAAAATGGTTTTTCCGATGAAGAAATTGAAGAGGCGATTTCCAGGCTTACTGCTATCGGTTATTTAGATGACAAACGGTACGTGGAAAATTATCTTTTAAGTGGAAAGGCTTTAAGATACGGAATATACCGAATAAAATCTAAGCTTTTGCAAAAAGGAATAGATTTGGAACTTTTAAATAATTTGCCGGTGGACGAAGAGGAGGAAGTTATTAAAGCAAAGGAGATTTTATTAAAGAAGTATAAACAGCTTGACCCAGAGGATTATGGCAAATATTACCGATTTTTGGTGGGACGTGGTTTTTCGCCGGCGGTGGCGCGAAAAGCAGTTTTCTTGACAGATGATAAGGAGAACGGGTAAAATATGGATAGGTGAAAGTAGAATGGGACCTGCCGATTGGTTTTGGCCTGTTGGTAGGTTTCTTATTCTATTTCAGCCGAGTAGAAACTCGGTTTTTTTTATTAGCTACCCGATAGTAAGGAGGTGAAAAATTGAATTTAATAACCGACATAATTATTGCTGTTGCTGGAGTTGGGGTTGGGGTTGCTGCAGGTTATGTTATCAGAAAAAACATTGCTGAGGCAGCCATCGGTTCCGCAGAAGCTCAGGCTAAAAAAATAATTGACGAAGCAACAAAAGCCGCTGAAGCCAAGAAAAGAGAAGCGGTTTTAGAAGCAAAAGAAGAAATTTTAAAAATGAAAAATGAAGTAGAAAGAGAACACCGGGAAAGACGCCAGGAATTGCAACGTTTAGAGCGCAGGCTTCTTTCCAAGGAAGAAACCTTGGATCGGAAAATAGAAAGTTTTGAGAGAAAAGAAGAGCAGTTAGCCAAAAAGGAGCAGGAAATAGAGAATTTGCGGCAAAGCTTAGAGGAGACGCTGCAAAAAGAATTGGCTGAGTTAGAACGGATTTCGGGACTTTCTACCGAGGAGGCAAGGGAGCTCCTTCTAAAACAAGTGGAAGAAGAAGTTCAACAAGAAATGGCCTTATTAATCAAGGAAATTGAAACAAAGGCCAAAGAAGAGGCCGAAAAAAGAGCCAGGGAAATTATTACATTAGCAATTCAAAGATGTGCTGCTGATCATGCGGCCGAAACCACAGTTACGGTTGTTGCCCTCCCCAATGATGAGATGAAAGGAAGAATAATAGGGCGTGAAGGTCGGAACATAAGGACTTTTGAATCTTTAACGGGTGTTGATTTAATTATTGATGATACCCCCGAGGCTGTTATTCTTTCCGGGTTTGATCCAATCCGCCGGGAAATCGCCCGACGAGCCCTGGAAAAGTTAATCCAGGATGGGAGAATTCACCCGGCGCGTATTGAGGAAATGGTGGAAAGGGCTACCAAAGAAGTAGAGCAAGATATAAGGGAAGCTGGTGAACAAGCAGCTTTTGAGGTTAACGTTCACGGTTTACATCCCGAGATTATTAAACTACTTGGTAGGTTAAAATTTAGAACAAGTTACGGACAAAATATTTTAAAGCATTCTATTGAGGTTGCCCACTTAGCCGGCTTAATGGCTGCTGAGTTGGGAGCTGATGTTGCTTTAGCAAAACGGGCTGGGCTTTTGCACGATATCGGGAAAGCCGTTGACCATGAAGTGGAAGGATCCCATGTGGAAATTGGGGTTGAGCTTGCTAAAAAATACCGCGAGCATCCGGAAGTTTTACATGCAATTGCCACCCATCATGGTGATGAAGAGCCAAAAACAGTGGAAGCAGTACTTGTGCAAGCTGCCGATGCCATTTCTGCCGCAAGACCCGGAGCAAGGCGTGAAACTTTGGAAGCCTATCTTAAACGGCTCGAAAAATTAGAAGGAATTGCTAATGAGTTTGAAGGTGTGGAGAAATCTTATGCTATCCAGGCTGGCCGGGAACTAAGAATCCTGGTAAAACCTGAAAAGATAGATGACCTGGCTTCCGTTCGTTTAGCTCGGGAGATTGCTAAGAAAATTGAAGAAGAGGTGGAATATCCCGGGCAAATAAAAGTTACCGTTATACGGGAAACCAGGGCAGTCGATTACGCAAAATAGGCAAAAAAACGACCCGCAGGGGTCGTTTTTAATTATAGAAGGAAAAAATGGTTTTGTGGTAGAATTAATTTATGGTGGGTGAGATAGCAATGAAAAATCCTGCGAAATCCGTTAAAAATGAAACCATTGTAAATCTTCTCACATCAATCTTCCTTTTACATCCCGAGCTGGCAGCGATACAAATTGATTCCAATGCCAAGCAAGTTAAATTAAAATACTTTATTGAAAGCCAGAAAGATGTTACCCAAAGGCTTAAGAAGACCGAGTATTTATGGAAAAGTTATTTAGACTTAAAAAAGATGGGGAAATATACGTTAGAGATAAAATGCAGTTCCCTGGAAAACTATGTTATGATAGAAGTATTCAGGGATTTAAATACCTTTCATTTAGGGGAATTAAATTTTGCAGTTCAGGTGGGAAAAGGGTTAGGTTTTAATTACCTTACCGATGAATTTAACGATGTTCTTGATTTTATCGAAGTTGACGAGCAGCATATAAGTTTACTTTTAGAAAATACCAAACGAAGTTTTTATAACACGGTATTTGCGTTCCGTGAGGAAGGAAGAGTTGTGATAGCTAATTAGAAACGGAGGATATGGCTTTGAATATTTTAATACTCGGGGATATAGTAGGACGGGTGGGACGCCGAGGGGTTAAAGAGGTTATTCCCCGGATACTGGAAAAGCATATGGTAGATTTTATCATTGCCAATGGGGAAAACGCGGCGGGAGGAAATGGTTTAACCCCGGAAATTGCTCAAGAACTATTTGCCGCAGGAATTAACGTTTTAACGATGGGAAACCACACCTGGGATAAAAAAGAAATATTTACCATAATCAATGATGAAGCGCGCATTATTCGTCCGGCGAATTACCCTCCCGGGACCCCGGGACAGGGGTATGGGATTTTTAGGGTTAATGGGAAAAATGTTGCGGTAGTTAACTTAATGGGACGGGTATTTATGGCCGAGTTGGACTGTCCCTTTCGCAAAATGGACGAAATACTTTTAGAACTGCAAGATGTTGATTACATAATTGTAGACTTTCATGCCGAAGCTACTTCGGAGAAAATAGCCCTTGGCTGGTATCTGGATGGCAGGGTTTCTTTAGTTTTTGGCACCCATACCCATGTTCCGACGGCCGATGAACGGATTTTACCCGGGGGAACCGCCTATATTACCGACGTGGGGATGAGTGGGCCGTTAAATTCGGTGATTGGAGTTAAAACTAATTTGGTACTCCAAAAGTTTTTAACGCAAATGCCTCAAAGATTTGAAAGTGCCAGCGGTCCCTATATTGTTTCCGGAATTTTGGTATCCCTGACGGAGGATGGTAAAGCAGAGAATATAACCCGTATTCAGTATATTGAGGGAGAGTAAAGGGGAAATTCCCAGTAAAAATTTAAAAAAAATTTAAAAATAAAAAAGGAAATTTCCCTAAAATAGCGAATATATTGATATACCAGATATAGTAAAATATACAAACTAAGGAGGTTTGCTAATGGAAGTGTTGAAAGTTTCAGCAAAGTCTAATCCAAATTCGGTAGCCGGTGCTTTAGCTGGGGTTATCCGGGAAAGAGGCAGCGCGGAGTTACAAGCTATTGGTGCAGGGGCGATTAATCAAGCGGTGAAAGCTGTGGCGATTGCCCGTGGTTATGTAGCGCCCAGCGGCTTGGATCTGGTATGCATCCCTGCCTTCACCGACATCGTTATCGACGGTGAAGAACGGACTGCCATAAAATTAATTGTTCAGCCCCGTTAAAAAGTTTTAAGTGAAATGCCTGTTTATCTTTACGATAGACAGGCATTTATTCTTTCTAAGGAGAGTGAAATGATTGATGATTATCGACTGTCATCTGGATTCTTTAGTATTTTACTATAATAAGGGTTTAAATTTTTTTAAGGAAATTGATCCAGAAGCTCAAACCAGCTGGAGAAGTTTAAAAGAAGCAGACGTTGTACCATTTTTAGCTATCTACATTGAAGAAAAATTTAAACCCGATGGAGCCTGGGAAAGATTTATCCAGATCTATAATTTTTATCAGAATTATTTAAATAGCTTGTTTAACCACGAGAAAACTTCCTTTTACTTAAGTGTGGAAGGTGGGGAAGTAATAGATAATCTTTTGCGAATTGTACATTTAAAGCAACTGGGGGTAGCTTCTCTTACCCTTACCTGGAATTATAAAAATTTAATTGCCGACGGTGTTTTAGAAAATAACCCCCAAGGCCTTACTACTTTTGGCCGGAAGGTGGTGCGGGAATTAAACGAGAAAAAAATTCTGATAGATGCTGCCCATCTTGCTGAACCCGGATTTTGGGATTTAATAGATTTATCGGAAAAACCTTTTATTGTCTCCCATGCCAACTGCCGAAGCCTTTGTGACCATCCCCGTAATCTTAGCGACCGGCAAATAAAAGCTTTAGCGGCAAAAGGCGGGGTAATTGGAATTAGCTTTGTCCCGGACTTTATATCTGCCGAATTTCCCACCTTAGAAAAGTTAGTGGCCCATTTTATCCACGTTGCTGAAATTGCAGGGGTTAATGTATTAGCAATTGGTTCTGATTTTGATGGAATGGAGAAAAGAGCTGAAGGAGTAGAAGATTGTAGCAAGTACGAAAATTTAAAGGAAGCGTTACTGAGGGCCGGATTTTTACCCGGTGAGGTTGAAAAAATATTTTACCAAAATATTGATAGAGTTTTAAAAGAAGTGTTATATTAATTTTAAAAATTAAAAGGTGGGTAGGGGATGAAATTTTCAACCGGTATTTTTGACGAATTATCGATGCTGATTAAAAAAGTATCTAAAGAGCGCGACGTGATAAATTTAAGCATCGGAAGTCCCGATTTACCGCCACACCCTAAAATAATTGAAGTGTTGGCCAAAGAGGTACAGGATTTCCAAAACTATGGATATACCTTAAATCCAGGCTTAGAGGAATTAAGAGAAGGTTTAATTGCCTGGTATCAAAAAAAGTATGGAGTTAATTTAAAAATTGATGAAACCCTTGTATTACTCGGCTCGCAAGAGGGCTTGGCTCATTTACCCCTTTCTTTCTTGAATCCGGGAGATCTGGTGTTAGTACCAAATCCCGGTTATCCTATATATGAAGCGGCAGCAAAACTTGCGGGAGCAAAGATTTATTATTACCCTTTATTAGAGGAAAATAATTATCGTTTGGACATTGAAAAGATTCCTTATGATATTTTACGGACGGCAAAAATTATTTTTCTTAACTACCCTAATAACCCTTTGACTGCCATGGCCAATTACGAATTTTTTGAAAAACTTGTATTTTATGCCAAAAAATATGGTTTTATCTTAGTTAATGATTTGGCTTATGGAGAATTAACTTTTGATGAGACCAGAAGTATTAGTCTTTTAGAA